>NZ_JBFBJO010000005.1:0-503481 GCF_040702165.1 Streptomyces sp. NPDC086147
AGGGCAGGCCCGGCGGTGTCCGGTGCGTGCGATCGCAAGGCGGAGGGTCGCCCCGATACTGGTTGTATCGGGGCGACCCGACAACGCGGCGAGCGGGCGTGCCGGGCGCCGCCGGGCAGACGGGACTTTCGACACACGCCCTAGGGGGCCCCGCAGCCGCTCAAGGCACCTCGCCCCGGCTGCGCGCGTTGACGTGCGCGGTGGCGGCGCTCAGGCGCTCGGCCGAGGTGGCCTCCCGCACCCCCTCGGGCTCCACGTCCCACTCCCGCCCGCCGCCCAGCGGGCGGATCTGGACGTAGGGCCCCTCGTGCCCCATGAGCCTCCCGACCCGTCCGGTGCGGATCTCGACGACGTACGACCCGATGGACAGCGTCACGATCGACTCTCCTCCCTCGGCAGTACGGCGGCGGCGAGGAGCCGGGCCGTTTCCACCGTGCAGCATCCCAATTCCACGAGCGGCCTCGGGGGATCGGCGGCGAGGGTGACGACGTCGAGGCCGAGCGAGGGAAGGGTGATTCCCGCACTCGCGAGCGCCTCGCGCAATTCCGCCACCGCCTCCTGCGCGGCTCCGACCGTCCCCGTGGACGCCTTCGTGATGTCTTCCTTCACCAACGTATGCCTTTCTGAATCCATTTCCCGCTTCGCCTCTCCAGAGTGACCCCTGATCCGTAGAATCGACAGCTGCGCACGCCGACAACTGCGCGGTAGGACAGGGGAGTTAAGTCATGGCCAGAGGCAAGCGGCAGGACGTGTGGGAGTTCTTCGGAGAAGTTCTGAAGGAACGCAGGGAGGCGGCGGGACTCTCCCAGGGCGACCTGGGCGGACGGGTGTTCGTTTCGGGCGGCTACATCGGTCTGTTCGAGCAGGGAATTCGAAAACCACAGCTCGATGTGGCGAAACGAATCGACGAGGTCCTACAAACCGGCGGTATTTTCGAACGAACATGGCGCAAGCTCATCGACAACTCACCGTACGCGTCCTATTTCCACGCGGTCGCGGAGCTGGAGCGGGTGGCGACCAGGATCTGCGAGTTCGCCCCGATGGCCATGCCGGGCCTGCTCCAGACGGCGAGCTACACGAAGGCCCTGACAGTCGCCACGTATCCGTTCGCCACGGAGCAGTACATCGACGAGCAGATCACCGGCCGACTGGAACGGGCTGCGATCCTCCAGGACGCTACAAGGCCCGAGTATTGGGTCGTACTGCACGAGAACGCGGTACGCGCCTCCGTGGGCGGCGCCGCCATCATGGCCGAGCAGCTGGAGCACATTCTGGCGCTGGCCCGGAAGCGGTGGGTGCTGGTGACAGTGGTACCGCGCGCGGTCGGAGCACACGCGCACATGACCGGGACACTCAAGCTCATGGAGTTCGCGGACCAGCCGCCAACGGCCTATACGGAGACGGAGTTTTCGGGGACGCTCCTCGACGATCCGGCGGTGGTGAAGCAGGCACAGCACGCCTACGATCTGCTCAGGGTTGCCACCTTGTC
This sequence comes from Streptomyces sp. NPDC086147, assembly GCF_040702165.1. Classification (NCBI taxonomy): domain Bacteria; kingdom Bacillati; phylum Actinomycetota; class Actinomycetes; order Kitasatosporales; family Streptomycetaceae; genus Streptomyces; species Streptomyces sp. NPDC086147. Next base: position 1,490 of record NZ_JBFBJO010000005.1, read on the forward strand.
GCCGGAGGCGTCCCTCGAACTGATCGAGTCGGCGGCGGAGGACTTCAGACGATGCGCTCGTACGACCTGACTCACGCCAACTGGTTCAAAAGCAGCTACAGCAACGCGTCGGGCGGCGACTGCGTCGAAGTCTCGTACGACTTCGCTGGCGCCGCCTGGCGCAAAAGCACCTACAGCAACGGTGAGGGCGGCAGCTGCGTCGAGGTCCTCGACGACGTCCCCGGTGTCGTCCCCGTCCGGGACAGCAAGAACCCCGGCCCCGTCCTCGTCGTCCCCGCCACCGCCTGGGCCGCCTTCGTCGCCGGCGTGCGGAGATGACGACGACCCCGTCCATACCCGTCGTCCAGGGCGCGAAGAAGACCTCGCTCCGGTTCGACGGCGACGCGCTGCTCCTGAGCAGGCCGCACGAGGAGGCCCGCATACCGCTGGCGGCGGTGGGACGGGTCCTGGCCGAGGGCCGGTCGGTCACGGTCGAGCTGACGGCCCCGGCGGGCTCCGTACCGTCCGCGCACCGGATCGACGGGACGAGCGAGGCGGCGGCCACGATGTTCGCGGCGGCCGTCAACGCCGCCCTGCCGGGCGCGGCCGGGCGGGACACGACGGTCGACGGGGCCGACCTGGTCGAGGCCCGCACCCTTTCCCTGAGCCGGCGGGCGCGGAAGCTGCGAATCATCAAGCGGGGGTCGTACGGCCTGCTCGGCGCGCTCGTCGTCGCGGGCGTGCTCGTCTGCGCGCTCGGGGACCCGTTCGTCCTGATCATGCTCGTCCCCGGCGGCGTCGTGGGGACGGCGGGCCTCGCCGCCGGGGCGAACGCGCTGGCTAACTGGTACCGCGAGTGGCGTCTGGTCCGGCACGGCGTCACGACCTTCGCGGCGGAGAATCCGCAGGAGCCGGGAACGTACCTCTACGTGGACCCGGCGGGCCTGATCCGCCACGTGTTCACCTGGCCGGGCCGCATGGGCGTCAAGATCAGTTACGACTCCCGGGACCCGGGGAACGTCGTCCTGCCGAGGGCGGCCCTGCTGCGGCGCGGGGAGTTCTGCGCGGGACTGTTCCTCGTGCTCCTGGGCCTGGGCGCGTACGCCTCCGCGATCGCCATGGCCGTCCTGACGATCCTCGATCCCACGGCGCTTGACGGCCCCGCCTAGTCATACTTATGGAAGTCATAAGGTGGACTTATGACCTCATAGGCAGGGGCGGGGTACCGCTCCGGGTCGTGCATTATTTAGGGTGACCTAAGTGTCGGCGGCTCCGCCGCCATGTCGCTGCGAAGGGAACCCAGTCATGCCCCGCCCCCTCCGGGTCGCGATCGTCGGCGCCGGCCCCGCCGGAATCTACGCCGCCGATGCGCTGCTGAAGTCCGAGGCCGCCGCCGAGCCGGGCGTGTCGATCGACATCTTCGAGCGGATGCCGGCGCCCTTCGGCCTCATCCGCTACGGCGTCGCCCCCGACCACCCGCGCATCAAGGGCATCATCAACGCGCTGCACCAGGTGCTCGACAAGCCGCAGGTCCGCCTGTTCGGCAACGTCGACTACGGCACCGACGTGCACCTGGACGACCTGCGCTCCTTCTACGACGCCGTGGTCTTCTCGACCGGCGCCATGGCGGACCGCGAGCTGAAGATCCCCGGCGTGGAGCTGGACGGCTGCCTCGGCGCCGCCGACTTCGCCTCCTGGTACGACGGCCACCCGGACGTCCCGCGCACCTGGGACCTGTCCGCCGAGAAGGTCGCCGTCCTCGGCGTCGGCAACGTGGCCCTCGACATCGCCCGCATCCTGGCGAAGACGGCGGACGAGCTGCTGCCGACCGAGATCCCGGCCAACGTCCACGAGGGCCTGAAGGCCAACAAGGCCCTTGAAGTGCACGTCTTCGGCCGCCGCGGCCCGGCGCAGGCGAAGTTCAGCCCGATGGAGCTGCGCGAGCTGGACCACTCCCCCAACATCGAGGTCATCGTCAACCCCGAGGACATCGACTACGACGAGGGCTCGATCGCGGACCGCCGCAAGAACAAGCAGACCGACATGGTCGCGAAGACCCTGGAGAACTGGGCGATCCGCGACATCGGCGACCGCCCGCACAAGCTCTTCCTGCACTTCTTCGAGTCCCCGGTCGAGGTCCTCGGCGAGGACGGCAAGGTCGTCGGCCTGCGCACCGAGCGCACCGAGCTGGACGGCACCGGCAACGTCAAGGGCACCGGGCAGACCACCGACTGGGACGTCCAGGCCGTCTACCGCGCGGTCGGCTACCTCTCGGACGAGCTGCCGAAGCTCCCGTGGGACGCCGTCAGCGGCACCGTCCCGGACGAGGGCGGCCGGGTGATCCAGGAGAACGGCGAGCACCTGGCGTCGACCTACGTCACCGGCTGGATCCGGCGCGGCCCGGTCGGCCTCATCGGCCACACCAAGGGCGACGCCAACGAGACCGTGGCGAACCTCCTGGACGACTTCGCGAACGGGCGCCTGCTCGACCCGGCCACCCCGGAGACGGACGCGGTCGTGGCCTTCCTGGAGGGCAAGGGCCTCACGTACACCACGTGGGAGGGCTGGTACGCCCTGGACGCCGCCGAGAAGGCGCTCGGCGAGCCGCAGGGCCGCGAGCGCGTGAAGATCGTGGAGCGCGAGGACATGCTGCGCGCGAGCGGCGCGATCCAGTAGCCGTCGCTCCGGTACGTCGACCGCGAGGGCTCGGAGGGGATCCGGGTCCTCGCGGAGTCGTCTCCCGGGACTTCTCCCGGCTCAGGAGACGGTCCGCGCGGAGGTGAGCAGCCGGACGGTGTCGTCCGGGGCCAGCGAGAGCGCGTTGCCGACGGTGCCGAGGACCTCCATCTCGGCCGGGATGTACGGGCCGTCGGCCAGGGCGATCCGGGCCGCCTGGACGAGGATCGACTCCCGTCCGGAGGGGGCCAGGTGCGGGGAGAGCGGCTCCAGGGCCTCGTGGAGCTCGATCGCGAGGAGCGTGCCCTCGGGGTTCACCTCGGGCATGAAGCGCCCCGTGTCGGCCTCCAGGGCCTCCACGAGGTCGACGAGCTGGACGGCCGTGCACTCCGTGAAGCCGGCGGAGCGGACCGCGCTGACGGCCCGGTCCAGGACGGCGCGGGAGTCGGTGCCGCCGGCCGCGAGGACGGCCAGGGCGACGGTGTGCACCCCGTCCCGCAGCATCGCGGAGAAACGGCTCGTCGTCGGGTGGTCGAGCACCTCCGTACCGAAGTGCGTGTGACAGGCCGCGCACTCGACGACGGGGCCCGTACAGCCCCGGGGCAGGACGGGGACGCCCAGGACGGCGAACCTGCGGCGGCCGGTGCGGCGCCGGTAGTTGCGGTCGCCCCCGCACACCTCGCAGAAGAACTCGCCGTCCCCCACGGTGTTCCAGGAGGTGCGGATCCCGCAGATGCCCACTTTCCCACCACGTGAATTCCGGGCAGACCGCATACGCACCTCCTCGACGCCCCGGCTGCGCTGCCGGCGTGGGCGTGATGTTAGCCACATCCGTGATGTGGCGTCAGTACCCCGTCGTCAGTTCACCGGGGAGATGGCCGAGACACGTCACCGTTCGACCGCCCCGGAATCACCCTCACGAGTGGTCCCGCGACCGCCTCCCCGCCCGTGCACGGCGCTGCCCCGCACCCTCCGGGAGGGTGCGGGGCAGCGGTGCCGGAGCAGGTCAGCGGGCGGAGCGGTTGACCGCCGAGATGACCGCCTTCAGGGAGGCGCGGGTCGTGTTGGCGTCGATGCCGATGCCCCACAGGACCTTGCCGTCGATGGCGCACTCGATGTAGGAGGCGGCCTGCGCGGAGGCGCCCTCGCTCATCGTGTGCTCCTGGTAGTCCAGCAGGCGGGCGTCCACGCCGACGGCCTGGAGGGCGGCGAAGAAGGCCGAGATCGGGCCGTTGCCGGAGCCGGTCAGGACCGTGTCGACGCCGTCCACGACCGCCTCGACGGTCAGCGTGTCCGTGCCGTCGGTGTCGGAGGTGGTCTGGCCGGAGCGCAGCTGGATGCGACCCCAGCGGGCCGCGGTGTCGTCCGGGCTGGGCAGGTACTCGTCCTGGAAGACGGACCAGATCGCGGCCGGCGTGACCTCGCCGCCCTCGGTGTCGGTCTTCTGCTGGATGATCCGGGAGAACTCGATCTGCATCCGGCGGGGCAGGTCCAGCTTGTGGTCGTTCTTCAGGACGTACGCGATGCCGCCCTTGCCGGACTGCGAGTTGACCCGGATGACGGCCTCGTAGGAGCGGCCGACGTCCTTGGGGTCGATCGGCAGGTACGGGACGGCCCACTCGATGTCGTCCACGGTCTTGCCCCGGGCCGCCGCGTCGGCCTCCATGGCGTCGAAGCCCTTCTTGATGGCGTCCTGGTGGGAGCCGGAGAAGGCGGTGTAGACCAGGTCGCCCGCGTAGGGGTGGCGCGGGTGGACCTCCATCTGGTTGCAGTACTCGCTGGTGCGGCGGATCTCGTCGATCTGCGAGAAGTCGATCTGCGGGTCGACGCCCTGGCTGAACAGGTTCATGCCCAGGGTCACCAGGTCGACGTTGCCGGTGCGCTCGCCCTGGCCGAACAGGCAGCCCTCGACGCGGTCGGCGCCGGCCATGACGGCCAGCTCGGCCGCCGCCACGGCCGTGCCGCGGTCGTTGTGCGGGTGGGCGGAGATGCAGACGTACTCGCGGCGGGTCAGGTTCCGGGACATCCACTCGAACCGGTCCGCGTGCGTGGACGGCGTCGAACGCTCCACGGTGGCGGGCAGGTTGAGGATGATCTCGCGGCCCGGGCCCGGCTGCCAGACGTCGCAGACGGCCTCGCAGACCTCCAGGGCGAAGTCCAGCTCGGTGTCGGTGAAGATCTCGGGGCTGTACTGGTAGCCGAAGGTCGTCTCCGGGCCCAGCAGCTTCTCCGCGTACTCCATCACCAGGCGCGTGCCGTCCACGGCGATCTGCTTGATGTCCTCCTTCGAGCCGCGGAAGACGACCCGGCGGAAGGTGGGCGCGGTGGCGTTGTACAGGTGGACGGTGGCCCGCTTGGCCCCGACCAGGGACTCGACGGTCCGCTCGATCAGGTCCTCGCGGGCCTGGGTCAGGACGGAGATGGTGACGTCGTCCGGGATCGCGCCCTCTTCGATGATGGAGCGCACGAAGGCGAAGTCGGTCTCGCCGGAGGACGGGAAGCCGACCTCGATCTCCTTGTAGCCCATGCGTACGAGCAGGTCGAACATCTCGCGCTTGCGGGCCGGGGACATCGGGTCGATCAGGGCCTGGTTGCCGTCGCGCAGGTCGGTGGACAGCCAGCGGGGGGCCTTGGTGATGCGCCGGTCGGGCCAGGTGCGGTCGGGGATCTCGACGGCCTCGTACCGGCCGTACTTGTGGATCGGCATCCCGGACGGCTTCTGCAGCGGGGCCTCGTTGGTGACGGGCGTGGGGCGGCCGATGAACGGGGACTGCGACATTGCGTAGGGCTCCTCGGGTCCAGCGGAGAGAAGGACGGCCGACTGTCGAACGCAACACCAGGTCCCGCGGGGAGGGGGTCGGCCTACGACTACAGGCCCTCGCCGCGGCAGCTAAGGAGAAGCAGCCCGAAACGCATGATGTGCCGCAGCTTAGCCCAGGGACGTGGAAGCGGACGTCCCGTTCCAGTATGCGGGACGGCCCCGGAATCAAACTCGAACAGTGACGGATCACTCCATTTCGCCAATCCTCGTCTCTCCTGGTGACAGCGCCGTCACGCACTGCCACATTGCTGGAATGACCACTCACACGCCTGTCTTCTGTTCGATCGTGCCGCCGCACCTCCTGGAGCATCTGGCCCAGTCCTCCGACGCCGCCGTGGCCGCCGCCGCCCGCCGCACCCTGGCCGCGGACGCCTCGGCCCGCTCCTTCCGGGCGCTGTCCCGGCCGGGCTCTCCCCCGACGGCCGCCCCCCGCGCCGCCGCCGCGCCGCACCGCACCGTCCACGACTGCCGGCACGGCACCGGCCTGCCGGGCGCGAAGGTCCGCGCCGAGGGCGGGGAGGCGACCGGCGACGCCTCCGTCAACCGCGCGTACGCGGGCCTCGGCGCCACGTTCGACCTCTTCCTGAACGCCTTCGGGCGCGACTCGATCGACGGCTCCGGGCTGCCCCTGGTCGCCTCCGTCCACTACGACCGGAACTACGGCAACGCCTTCTGGAACGGCGAGCAGATGGTGTTCGGGGACGGCGACGACGAGATCTTCCTCGACTTCACCCTGCCCGTGGACGTCATCGGGCACGAACTGGCCCACGGCTTCACCCAGTACACGGCGAACCTGGAGTACTTCAGCCAGTCCGGCGCCCTCAACGAGTCCGTCTCGGACGTCTTCGGCGCCCTCGTGAAGCAGTACGCGCTCGGGCAGGGCGCCGAGGCGGCGGACTGGCTGATCGGTGAGGGCCTCTTCCACCCGGACGTGCAGGGCAGGGCCCTGCGCTCCATGAAGGCCCCGGGCACGGCGTACGACGACGACGTCCTCGGCAAGGACCCGCAGCCCGCCCACATGGACGACTACGTCCGCACGAGCCGCGACAACGGCGGGGTGCACATCAACTCCGGCATCCCCAACCACGCCTTCTACCTGGCGGCGACCGAGCTGGGCGGCAACGCGTGGGAGCGGGCCGGGCAGATCTGGTACGACGTGATGACCGGCGGCACCCTCACCCCGGAGACCCGGTTCGCCGAGTTCGCGGCGGCGACGGCGAAGGCGGCGAAGGACCGGTACGGCGACGGGGCCGAGATCCAGGCCGTCCTGAAGTCCTGGGCGGCGGTGGGCGTGCCGACGGACTGAGCCGGGGTAGGACAAGGTCCATGCGGATTCGAGTACGGCGCACGGGCGGTTTCGCGGGCATCGAGCGGTCGGCGGAGGTGGACACCGCGGGCCGCCCCGACGCCGGGGAGTGGACCGCCCTGGCCGGGGCGGTCCTCGCGGCCGACGGAGACGGTGACGGCGGGGACGGTGACCGCTCCGGCGTCCGGGACGGCTTCTCGTACGAGATCACGATCGACGGGCACACGGTCCGGTGCGGCGACCCGGCGGTCACGAAGGAGCAGCGGGCCCTGATCACCCGGCTCCTGAAGGAAGGCGCGTAACCGGACGCCCCTCCCTCCTCCCCTCTCTCTACTTTCGCCCTGACGTTCGAGTTTCGCCGCGCGGCTTGAAAGGATGGCGCGGCCCGTCAACCTCGCGAAAGTGAAGCCCACATGAATGCCAGTCAGCTCAACCGGCGCGACTTCCTCTCCCTCGGCGGTGTCACCGCCCTGGCCGTCGCCGGGCTCGGAACGGCGGCGGGGACCGCGAGCGCCGCGAGCACGGGCGCCGGGACGGCGGCCACCGCCCTGGCACTGCCGCCGTCGAAGCTCATCCGCGTCGAGGGCAACACCGGCCCGGCCTACTTCCGCGAGAAGGCCGTGCACCGGGGAACGGTCATCCAGTCCCTCGGCTTCGACAACGTCAACCGGCGCCTCTACTTCGCCCAGCTCATCGGCGGCGGCCTCCAGCTCAAGGGCGAGTCCGCGCCGGTCTCCGCCGACGTCCGCGACCTCCACGGCGACCTGGCGATCACCGAGTGGACCCTCGGCGCCGACACGGCGGAGGGCGCCGGAAGCGCGAGGATCACGGGCTACATGTACCTGCGGGGCTTCGGCCACGGCGTCGGCATCGGCGTCGAGCCCTCGGGCAGCAGCACCTACCTGTGGACCGAGGTCGACGCGGTCCAGGACACCAAGGAGGGGACGAGCCGGGGCCGCCGCCTCTGCCGCTTCAAGTTCGCGAGCTCCAGCACGCCGCTGGACGCCACCAGCACCTCGCTGCAGAAGTTCACCCCCGTCCCCGGCAGCGTGAACAACACGGCGGGCGTCGACCCGCTGAACAACCGCCTGGTGGTCCGGTACAGCCTCAACGGGATGCACTACCGGATCTTCGACCTGGCGGCGGCGCGCGCGGGCGACTTCAGCACGCCGCTGGCCGAGATCGCCGAGCCCGCGATCTCGATCGACCGCAACCGCTACGGGAAGCCCTCGTTCCAGGGGTACGCGGTGGCCGGCCAGTACCTGTACATGCTGCACGGCAACTCGTACGGCTACAAGCAGGACCACGACGGCAACGAGTCGACGCCCGAGATCGTCATCTCCCCGCCGGGCGAGGGCAACACCCACCTCACCTCGGTGGACCTGAACACCGGGCAGATCGTCCGGACCTTCCACTCGAAGGCCGGCTACACCCTGCCGTTCCGCGAGCCGGAGGGCCTGGGCATCCAGATCCCGAAGGCGTCCGAGCCCGACGTGTTCCGCCTCTGCATGGGCTTCGCCTCGGGGGAGACCTCGGGCGGGCGCACGGCGTCGGTCTACTACAAGGACTCGCTGATCCAGCCGTGAGGCACCACGACGGCGTGACGGCGTGACGGCATGAGGAAGGGCCGCGTCCGGGGCGTCCCGGGCGCGGCCCCTCCTCATGGGTCCTTCTAGAAGCCCAGCTTCCTGAGCTGCTTCGGGTCGCGCTGCCAGTCCTTCGCGACCTTCACGTGCAGGTCAAGGAAGACCGGGGTGCCGAGCAGGGCCTCGATGTGCTTGCGGGACTTCATCCCGACCTCCTTCAGGCGGCTGCCCTTGGGGCCGATGATGATGCCCTTCTGGCTGGGGCGCTCGATGTACACGTTGGCGTGGATGTCGAGCAGCGGCCGGTCCGCCGGGCGGTTCTCGCGGGGGATCATCTCCTCCACGACCACCGCGATGGAGTGCGGCAGCTCGTCCCGCACGCCTTCGAGCGCGGCCTCACGGATCAGCTCCGCGACCATGACCTGCTCGGGCTCGTCCGTCAGGTCGCCCTCCGGGTAGAGCGGCGGGGACTCGGGGAGGAGCGGGACGAGCAGGTCCGCGACGAGCTGCACCTGCTTGTCGCCGACGGCCGAGACCGGGACGATCTGCTCCCACTCGAAGCCCAGCTCCTTGCCGAGCTGGTCGACGGCGATGAGCTGCTCGGCGAGCGTCTTGGAGTCGACCAGGTCGGTCTTGGTGATGATCGCGACCTTGGGGGTCTTCTTGATCCCGGCCAGTTCCTTGGCGATGAAGCGGTCGCCCGGGCCGAGCTTCTGGTCGGCGGGCAGGCAGAAGCCGATCACGTCGACCTCGGCCCAGGTGGTGCGCACGACGTCGTTGAGCCGCTCGCCCAGGAGGGTGCGCGGCTTGTGGAGGCCGGGGGTGTCGACCAGGATCAGCTGCGCGTCCGGGCGGTGCACGATGCCCCGGACGGTGTGCCGGGTGGTCTGCGGCCGGTTCGAGGTGATGGCCACCTTCTGGCCGACCAGAGCGTTCGTGAGGGTGGACTTGCCCGCGTTGGGGCGGCCGACGAAGCAGGCGAAGCCGGCCCGGTGGACGGCTTCGGTTTCTTGGTTGCGAGCGCTCATGGGGGCCATTGTCCCCGATGAGCGCCCGCGCCACGCACCCAGTGGGTGCGGAGGGTCCGGCGGGGTGCGCTCCGAAGCCCCCGGCGGCTCCCGGCAGGGCACGGCTCCGAAGCCCCGGCGACTCCCGGCAGGGCGCCTCAGCCCGCCGTGACGGCCTGTCGCAGCTTCCCGTCCGGGCCCGCGAGCAGGACCGGGGTCTCCGGGCCGCCGAGGTCCCGCACGGCCGCGCGGTCCGCGTCCGAGGCCGCCTCGGCGGTCGTCACGACGGCCGCCGCCTCCAGGGACTCGGCGCCGCTGGCCACCGCCATCGCGACGGCGGTCTGCAGGGCGCTCAGCCGGAGCGATTCGAGGGCCACGGTCCCGGCCACGTAGGTCCGGCCGGTCTCGTCGCGCACGGCCGCGCCCTCGGCCACGCCGTTGCGGGCCCGCGCGCTCCGCGCCAGGGTGATGATCTTGAGGTCCTCGGCGCCGAGGTCGCCGTGCTCGCTGCTGAGTGTCATGGAGCGAGCATAGGCGGGGCCTCCGCACGCCCCGGACGGGACCTCAGCCCGCCACCGGGTACATCGCCCCGCGCCGCCCCTCCGGGGAGACCAGCCACTCCAGCTTCGCGGCCGTGTCGGCCTCCGGGAGCGGGGTGTGCATCACGACGACCAGGTCGGGACGGGCCGGGATCCTGAGCTGGGTCGCCTCGACGACCAGCGTGCCGACCAGCGGGTGCTCCATCTCCTTGCGGTTCTGGCCGCCCGGCAGGACGTCCCGCCGCTCCCACAGCTCCGCGAACTCCGCGCTCCGCGCCCTGGCCTCCTCGACCACCGCCCGGAAGCCCTCGTCCTCGGGGTTCTCCGAGCAGGCCGACCGGAACTGCGCGACCACCCTCGCCGCCAGCTCCTCCCAGTGGCCCGCCCGGGCGCGGTACAGCGGGTCGGTGAAGAAGGCGACCAGGCAGTTCTGGGAGATTCCCGGCCGCATCCCGAGCACGATCGACGCCGCGTCGTTGTACAGGACCGTGTTCCAGTACGCGTCCATGATGTGCGCCGGGAACGGCATCCACGCGTCGATCAGCCGCCGCAGCCCGTGGCACATGTCCCGGTCCTCGGGGGCCGTCTCCAGGGCCGGCGGGTTCAGGGCCGCCAGGACGTACAGGTGGCGCCGCTCGGCCGGGCTCAGGCGCAGCACCCGCGCCACCGAGTCCAGGACCTGGGGCGAGACCGTGATGTCCCTGCCCTGCTCAAGCCACTGGTACCAGGAGACCCCGACGCCCGCGAGGACGGCGACCTCCTCGCGGCGCAGGCCCGGGGTGCGGCGGCGGCCGCCGTCCGGGAGGCCGGCCTCGGCCGGCCGGACCCGGGCCCGGCGGCTCATCAGGAACTCGCGCAGTTCACCGAGGCGGTGCCGCTTCGCGTCGGTGCTCTCGGCAGCGGTGGCCACGTGTGCTTCCTCCCCCTGGACGCCTGGTGGTGCGATCGGCCCGGATGCCCGGCGGTGCGCGGGCGACCGTCGCCTGGTGGTGCGACCAACAGGATAAGTTCCCGCTCCCCAGCCCTGTTCCCGCCCGCCCAGGGTGGAGCCATGGCAACCCTGACCCCTTCCTCCTCCCCCTCCCCCTCCCCGGACGGGGCCGAGGCCCCCGCTCCCCCGGCCCTCGGCCGGCGCGACCGGCTCGTCCTCTTCGTGCTGTGCGCCGCCCAGTTCATGGTGGCGCTCGACTTCTCCGTGCTGAACGTGGCGCTGCCCGTCCTCGGCCCCGACCTCGGTCTCGACCACTCGGCCCTCCAGTGGGCCGTGACCGCCTTCGCCCTGCCCTCCGGCGGCTTCCTGCTGCTCTTCGGGCGGATCGGCGACCTCTACGGGCGCAAGCGGCTCTTCCTCGCCGGGCTCGCCGTCTTCGGCGCGGCCTCGCTGCTCGCCGCCCTCGCGTGGAACCCGGCCGCCTTCCTCACCGGGCGCGCCCTCCAGGGCCTCGGCGCCGCCGCGATCGTGCCCACCGGCATGTCCCTCCTGACGACCACCTTCCCCGAGGGACCGCTGCGGGACCGGGCGCTCGGCATCTCCGGCACCCTGCTCTCGCTCGGCTTCACCGTGGGCATGGTGCTCGGCGGAGTCATGACCGACACCCTCGGCTGGCGCTCCACGATGGGCCTGCTGGCTCTCTTCACCCTGATCGTGCTGCCGCTGGCGCCGGGCCTGCTGCCCGAGTCGCGGACGCCCGATCGGCCCCGGCTCGACGTGCCCGGCGCGGTCACCTTCACCGGCGGCCTGCTCGCCCTGATCTACGCCCTGTCGACGGCGGCCGAGCGCGGCTTCGGCGGCACGGACGTGCGGATCACCCTGGCGGCGGGCGTGCTGCTGCTCGCGGCCTTCGTGCGGGTCGAGTCCCGGCACGCGGCCCCGCTGGTCTCGCTGCCGATGCTGCGGCGGGGCACGATCGCCTTCGGCAACCTGGGCGGACTCGTCACCTTCGCGATGATGTCGACCGTCGTCTTCGTCCTGACCCTGTACCTCCAGGAGACCCTGGGCCTCTCGGCCTTCGCCACCGGTCTGGTCTTCGGGGCGCAGGGCGTGCTCTCGGTCGTCGCCGGGACACTGGCGCCGAAGGTGATCGGCCGGATCGGCGCCCGCCGCACCCTGGTGGCCTCGCTCGCCGGCCAGGGCCTGCTGACGGCCGCGCTGCTCGGCACGGCCGAGGACTCGGGCGCGGTCCTGGCGACGGTCGCGGTCTCGCTGGCCTCCATGTGCCACCTGGGCGCGATCATCTCGTACGGCCTGACCGTCACCTCCGGCGTCCCCGACGAGGAGCAGGGCCTGGCGACGGGGCTCGTGACCACGACCCAGCAGGTCGGCATCACGATCGGGATCCCGCTGCTCGGGGTGCTCGCCACGACGGGCGGGGACCTGTACGGGGGCGTCCGCACGGTCCTCGCCCTGGACGCGGCGATCGTCCTCGGCACGGCACTGCTCGTCGGCCTGGGCCTGCGGCGCCGGTCCTGAGGACCGTGACGGAGGTCCCGGTTCAGGGCCGGTCGAGGCGGAGCCGTACCGCCTTCGGCAGGCCCGCGACGACGAGGTCGTACGAGTCCTCGACCAGCTCCCGGACCATGGGGGCCGGGAGCTCGCCGACGGTCACCGTGTTCCAGTGCCGCTTGTTCATGTGGTAGGCGGGGGCGATCGCCGGGTGCTCCTCGCGGAGCCGCACGGCCTCGTCCGGGTCGCACTTGAGGTTGACGCGCAGCGGCTCGGAGTCGAGCGCCGACAGGGCGAAGAGCTTCCCGGTGACCTTGAAGACGGAGGTGTCCGGGCCGAAGGGGAACTCCTCCGTCGCGTCGTCGAACTCCAGGCAGAGGGCGCGCAGCTCGTCGGGGGTCACTCGGGCTCCTCGGGGGTCACTCGGGCTCCTCGGGGGTCACTCGGGGTCGGCGGGGGTCACTCCGGGTCGGCGGGGGTCACTCGGATTCCTTCTCCGCTCCGACCGGCTCCACCGGTTCCACGAGGACGGTGACGATCTTGTTCCGGCGGCCGGCCGGGGACTCGGCGGTCAGCCGCAGCGAACGCCCGTCGGGCAGCTCCACCACGGACTTCGCGCCCGAGATGGGGACGCGGCCGAGGGCCTTGGCGAGCAGGCCGCCGACGGTCTCCACGTCCTCGTCGTCGTACTCGTCGGGGCCCAGGCCGTAGAGCTCGCCGAGGTCCCCGATGTCGAGGCGGGCGGTGACCCGGTACCGGTCGTCGCCGAGCTCCTGGACCGGCGGCAGCTCCCGGTCGTACTCGTCGGTGATCTCGCCGACGATCTCCTCCAGGATGTCCTCGATGGTGACGATCCCGGCCGTGCCGCCGTACTCGTCGACGACGACGGCGACGTGGTTGCGCTCCTGCTGCATCTCGCGCAGCAGGTCGCCGGCGTTCTTGGTGTCGGGCACGAAGGCGGCCGGCCGCATCGCGGTCGACACCAGGTCGGACTCCGACTCCCGGTTGACGTGGGTCCGGCGGGCCAGGTCCTTGAGGTAGACGATGCCGACGATGTCGTCCTCGTTCTCGCCGGTGACCGGGATCCGGGAGAAGCCGGAGCGCAGGGCGAGGGTGAGGGCCTGGCGGACGGTCTTGTACCGCTCGATGCAGATCAGGTCGGTGCGGGGCACCATGACCTCGCGCACCAGGGTGTCGCCCAGCTCGAAGACGGAGTGCACCATGCGGCGCTCGTCGTCCTCGATCAGCGACTCCTGCTCGGCGAGGTCGACCAGGGCCCGCAGCTCGGCCTCGGAGGCGAAGGGGCCCTTGCGGAAGCCCTTGCCGGGGGTGAGCGCGTTGCCGATGAGGATCAGGAGCTGCGGGATCGGGCCCATGATCCGGGCGAGGGGCACCAGGACGTACGCGGCGGCGGTCGCCGTGTTCAGCGGGTGCTGGCGGCCGATGGTGCGCGGCGAGACGCCGACGGCCACGTACGAGACGAGGACCATGACGGCGATGGCGACGAGGAGCGCCTCCCAGGTCTCCGGGAAGGCCTCCAGGCAGGCGTACGTCACGAGGACGCCGGCCGCCATCTCGCAGGCGACGCGGACGAGCAGCGCCACGTTGAGGTAGCGGGTCGGGTCGGAGGCGACCCGGGCGAGCTTCTCGGCCCCGCGCCGCCCGGACCGTACGGCCTCGGCGGCGCGGAAGCTGGAGATCCGGGCGAGGCCCGCCTCGGCGCAGGCGGCGAGCCAGGCCACGACGACGAGCGCGACCGCCCCGAGGATCAGCGAGACGTCCATCGGGATCAGGAGACGGTCGGCGCCGGGGAGGGGCCGGTCAGGCCCTTCTCCGCGCGCCAGCCGTCGACGATCGCCGCCTGGAGGCCGAACATCTCGGCCTTCTCGTCGGGCTCCTCGTGGTCGTAGCCGAGGAGGTGCAGCACTCCGTGGACGGTGAGGAGCTGGAGCTCCTCGTCCATGGAGTGCTGCGTCGGCGCGTCCTTGCCCTGCTGGGTGGCGACCTCGGGGCAGAGCACGATGTCGCCGAGGAGCCCCTGCGGGGGCTCCGCGTCGTCCTTCGCCGGCGGGCGCAGCTCGTCCATCGGGAAGGACATGACGTCCGTGGGGCCGGGCAGGTCCATCCACTGGATGTGGAGCTGCTCCATCGCCTCCGCGTCCACGACGATCACCGAGAGCTCGGAGAGGGGGTGGATGCGCATCCGCGCGAGCGCGTAGCGGGCGATGTCGAGGATCGACTGCTCGTCTACCTCGGTGCCGGACTCGTTGTTGACGTCGATCGACATGGTGGTTCTGTGACTACTTCCCGTTGCGGCCGTTGCGGCTGTCGTACAGCTCGTACGCGTCGACGATACGGCCGACGAGCTTGTGCCGGACGACATCCTGCGACGTGAGCGTCGAGAAGTGGACGTCGGGGACCCCGTCGAGGATGTCGCGGACCTGCCGCAGACCGCTCTTCGTCCCGTTCGGCAGGTCGACCTGGGTGACGTCACCGGTGATGACGATCTTCGAGTCGAAGCCGAGACGGGTGAGGAACATCTTCATCTGCTCGGGGTTCGTGTTCTGCGCCTCGTCCAGGATGATGAACGCGTCATTCAGGGTGCGACCCCGCATGTACGCCAGGGGCGCGACCTCGATCGTCCCGCTCGCCATCAGCTTGGGGATCGAGTCCGGGTCGAGCATGTCGTGCAGGGCGTCGTAGAGCGGGCGCAGGTACGGGTCGATCTTCTCGTAGAGCGTGCCCGGCAGGAAGCCGAGCCGCTCGCCCGCCTCGACGGCGGGTCTGGTCAGGATGATCCGGTTGACCTGCTTGGACTGCAGGGCCTGGACCGCCTTGGCCATGGCGAGGTAGGTCTTGCCGGTGCCCGCGGGGCCGATGCCGAAGACGATCGTGTGCTTGTCGATGGCGTCGACGTACCGCTTCTGGTTGAGCGTCTTGGGACGGATCGTGCGTCCTCGGCTGGAGAGGATGTTCTGCGTGAGCACCTCGGCGGGAGTCTCCTCGCCGCCCTCCGCCGTTCCGTCCCCGCTCGCCCTGAGCATGGCGATCGAGCGTTCCACTGCGTCCTCCGTCATCGGCTGACCGGTGCGGAGCACCAGCATCATCTCGTCGAACAGGCGCTGGATCAGAGCGACTTCCGCCGCGTCGCCGACCGCGCTGACCTGGTTGCCCCGGACGTGGATGTCGGTCCCGGGGAACGAGCGCTCGATGACGCGGAGCAGGGAGTCGCCGGAGCCCAGCAGGGTCACCATGGGGTGCTTGGCGGGGACCGCGAAGTGGGCGCGGGCCTGTCCGTGCGCCTCGTCGCGGGGCGCTCCGTCGTGGGCTGTGGGTGTGTGAGTCATGGGCCGGCACTGTGGCCTGCGCATACCTCCCGTACGCGGGGTTCTCGCGGCTCGACAACCTCTCGATCACCAAGCCTACGACCTGGCACCGACAGTGCCTAAGGGGTTTACGAAGGGCCGTTCGAGTGGTGTGTCCGGGAACGGGTCCTACGAGGCGGCCGCGCGGAAGCCGATCGTCGGGACCGCCCTGCGCAGCGGCCAGGGGCGGGCGGGGGCGGGCAGGAGGCGCTCCAGGAAGGCGTAGCGGCCGCGCAGGGCCTCGGGGTCCTGTCGGGCGTCGCCCTGGGCCCGCTGCCACCAGGCGGCGATCTCGTCCCAGGTGGGGGCGGAGAGGGAGCCGCCGAACTCCTGGACGGAGAGGGCGGCGGTGAGGCCGGCGAAGGCGAGCCGGTCGGCGAGGGGCCAGCCGGCGAGGGTGCCGGTGACGAAACCGGCGACGAAGACGTCCCCGGCGCCGGTCGGGTCGAGGGCGGAGACCTGGATGGCGGGGACCTCGGCGGTCTCGCCGGTGGCGCCGTCGACGGCGTAGGCGCCCTCGGCGCCGAGGGTGACCACGGCGTAGCGGACCTTGTCGGCGAGGGCGCGGGCGGCGGCCCGGGGGCAGTCGGTGCGGGTGTAGCGCATCGCCTCGGCGGCGTTGGGCAGGAACGCCTCGCAGTGCTCCAGGTCCGGGAGGGCCGCCAGGTCCCAGCGGCCGGTGTCGTCCCAGCCGACGTCGGCGAAGACCTTGGCACCGGCGCGGGCGGCCTGGGCGACCCACTCCTCGGGGCGGCCGGGGGCGAGGGAGGCGACGGCCGCGCGCGCGTGCGGCGGGCAGGCGGGCAGGGCGCCCTCGGACGGCGGGGCCTCGTGGCCGTGCGAGACCATCGTGCGCTCGCCCTCGTAGGCCATGGAGACGGTGACCGGGGAGTGCCAGCCGGGAACCGTGCGGGAGAAGGAGAGGTCGATGCCCTCGCCCTGCTCCAGGGCGTCCCAGCAGTACTCGCCGTAGTGGTCGTCGCCGAAGGCGGCGGCGAGGGAGGTGTGCAGGCCGAGGCGGGCGAGGGCAGTGGCCATGTTGGCGACACCGCCGGGGCTGGAGCCCATGCCGCGGGCCCAGGACTCGGTACCGCGGACGGGGGCGCTGTCGAGGCCGGTGAAGATGATGTCGAGGAAGACCGTGCCGGTCAGGAAGACGTCGCAGGCGGGGTCGGTGGGCTCGCGCAGGCGCTCCAACGGGTCGACCTCGGCGTCGTGTTGCGGCTGCTCTCCCCTGGGTGTGGTCACGGCGGGCTCCCCGGTCGCGGTGCGGATCCGCCCAGTGTGCCCGATGGGGGTCGGGAGACGGGTGGGACGCACGAGGAGGACGTCTTCTTTACCCGGAAACCGCCCCGCCAAACAGGAAGTGTCGCGGATCACATCCCGTACCGGTGGAAACCGTCTTCTCCCACCCCTCGCCCGCTTGATACACATGATCCCGCGACCCCGTGCCTCTCACGCACCACCGGGCGCTCCACCCCTCCCCTTCTTGTTCCTGGGAACGCCCATGTCGTCGCGGTCTCGCGGCGCGGGGGCCCTCGTCGCCCTCGTCGCACTCTTCACGGCCGGTTACCTGGCCCCGTACCTGCTGCCGACCGTCGTCGGCCGCCTCTCCGCCGGGCTCGGCCTCACCCCCGCGCAGGCGGGCCTGGTCGGCTCCGTGCTGCTGCTCGGCTCCTCGTCCGCCGGTTTCGCGCTCGCCGCGCGCGGGGAGCGGGTCGGACCGCGCCGGGCGGCCCGCGCGGGCCTGCTCGCCATGATCGTCGGGTACGGCTCCGCCGCCGCGACCGGCACCGTGCCGCTGGTGGTCGCGGGTGCCGTCCTCGGCGGCCTCGGCTCGGGCACGGCGACGGCGGTGGCCGCCGCCGGGATCGCCGGGCGGCCGGACCCGCACCGGGCCTCCAGCCTGGGCTTGCTCTCCGTCTCGGCCACGGCGGGCGCCCTCTATCTGACGCTCCCCCACCTGGGCTCCGGCCACGCGCCCCCGCTGCTCGCGATTGCCTGCGCGGCGGTCCTGGTGTGGCCGGTGACGGGCCGTCTGCCGGGCGGTACGCGTGCGGATGCGGGCGCGGGCCGGAAGTCGTCCGCCGGGTCCGTGGCGTCCGTGACGGGCCCGCTGCCGTACCGCCGGGCGGGGGCCGTCCTCGCGGGCGGCATCCTGTGCTGGTCCCTCGCGCAGAACGCGCTGTGGGGCGTGAGCGGCCGCATCGGGACCACCCAGGCCGGGCTCTCCGAGGTCACCGTCGGCGCGGTCTTCGCGGCGGCGCTCGGCGCGGGGCTCGCCGGGGTCACGGCGGCGGGGGCGCTCGGCTCGCGCCTGGGCCGGGCGGTGCCGATCGGGGCCGGCACGGTCCTCATCGCCGGCTGCGTGCTGCTGAGTTCGTCCGCCGGCGGCCTGGTCTCGTTCGCGACCGGCGAGATCCTGTGGAACGCCTTCTACCCGGTCGTCCTGTCCTACCTCCTGGGCCTGGCCGCCTCCCTCGACCCGCGCGGCCGCTGGGCCGTCCTGGTCGGCTCGGCGTCCTCCCTGGGCGTGGCCTGCGGCCCGGTGACCGGCAGCCTCCTCTCGGAGGGCGCGGGCTACCCGGGCATGGGCGCGGTCCTCTGCGCCCTGCTCCTCCTGGTCGCCGCCCCCATGACGGCCGTGGCCCGGCACGTCTCCGGCCGCCCCCTGGTCCCCGGCTCGATCCGCCGCCGCGGCGGCGCCCCCGCGGCCGTCCTGGCCGGCAACGCCTCGGCGACGCCGTCCCTGGTGCCCCAGGTGGGCGCGCCCGAGCAGCCGGTGGCTCCGATCCGGGTCCCGGTCGCGGCGGGCCGTCGGCGGTTGACGAAGTCGACGTTCGGGCTGGCGAGGCCGAGCGATCGGGGGTGAGGGGGGTGGGGGTGCGCGGGGCCGGGTGCGGGTCGGGGGCGCCTGCGGCGGGCTTCTTCCCCACCCCGCCCCTTCCCGAAACCGGGGGCGAGCCCCCGGACCCCGTACGCCCTCCGGGCGTGTCCTCAAACGCCGGACGGGCTGAACTGCAGCCCCGCCGGCGTTTGAGGCGCGGGGTCCGGGGCGGAGCCCCGGTTACGGGAAGGGGCGGGGTGGGGGAACAGGCCCGCCGCAGGCGCCCCCGACCCGCACCCACCCCGCCCCGCCCCGCCCCACGGGCGCCTACGCCCCGCCACCCCCGAACGCATACGCCTCCACCTCCGCCAGATACCGCTCCCGCCGCCCCTCGTCGTCCTCCAGGAACGACGCCAGGAAGGAGTTGCGGGCCAGCTCCCGGAGCTGTTCCTCCGTGAGGCCGAGCGCGGTGCGGACGCCGTCGTAGTTGTCGCCCGCGTAGCCGCCGAAGTAGGCGGGGTCGTCGGAGTTGACGGTGACGAGGAGACCGGCCGACATCATCGCGCGGAGCGGATGGTCGGCGAGGGTGTCGATGACGCGGAGGCGGACGTTCGACAGGGGGCAGAGGGTGAGCGGGACCCGCTCGCGGGCGAGCCGGGCGACGAGGTCGGGGTCCTCCATGCAGCGCAGGCCGTGGTCGATCCGCTCGACACCGAGCACGTCGAGCGCCTCGCGGACGTACGCCGCGGGCCCCTCCTCGCCCGCGTGCGCGACGCGGCGCAGACCGAGCCGGGCGGCCTCCTCGTACACCTCGCGGAACTTGGCCGGCGGGTGGCCGACCTCCGCCGAGTCCAGGCCGACGCCGGTGATCCGGTCCAGGTACGGCTTCGCGGCCTCCAGGGTGGCGAGGGCCGACTCGGCGGACTCGTCGCGCAGGAAGCACATGATGAGCCGGGTGGAGATCCCGTACCGCTCCTCGGCCCGGTCGAGGGAGGCGGTCAGGCCCTCGATCACGGTGCCGATCGGGACGCCGCGGGCGGTGTGCGCCTGCGGGTCGAAGAAGATCTCGGCGTGCCGGACGCCCTGGGCGGCGGCCCGCTCCAGGTAGGCGTCGGCGAGTTCGGTGAAGTCCCCGGCGGTGCGCAGGACCGCCATCAGGCCGTAGTACAGGTCCAGGAAGGACTGGAGGTCGCTGAAGCGGTACGCCTCGCGCAGGGCGTCGGTGTCCGCGTACGGCAGGGTGACGCCGTTGCGCGCGGCGAGCGCGAAGGCCAGCTCGGGTTCGAGGGTGCCCTCGATGTGGAGGTGCAGTTCGGCCTTGGGGAGGGGCCCGGTAGGGAGGTGCATGGTCACGTTCGTTTCGGTACGGGGACCCTCATGAGGTCCTGGGCAATGCTCAGCTCGCCGTCGAACCCGGCCGCCCGCGCCTGCCGTTCGAACTCGGCGGGGTCGTGGTAGCGCTGCGAGAAGTGGGTGAGGACGAGGTGCCGCACGCCCGCGTCCCGGGCGACCGCGGCGGCCTGTCCGGCCGTCAGGTGGCCGTGGTCGGCGGCGAGGCGGACGTCCTCGTCGAGGAAGGTCGACTCGATGACGAGCATGTCGGCGCCGTCGGCGAGGGCGTGCACGCCGTCGCAGAGCCGGGTGTCCATGACGAAGGCGAAGCGCTGTCCGCGCCGGACCTCGCTGACCTCGTCGAGGGTGACGCCGTTCAGGACGCCGTCGCGCTGGATCCGGCCCACGTCGGGGCCCGCGATGCCGTGCTCGGCGAGCTTCCCGGGCAGAATGCGGAGCCCGTCGGGCTCGACGAGCCGGTAGCCGTAGGACTCGACGGGGTGGGAGAGCCGGTGCGCTTCCAGGGTGTACGCGTCGGTGACGGCGAGCGGCCCGTCGGCGGAGACGGGCGCCTCGACCAGCTTCACGGTCTCGCGGTAGGCCGTGGCGTACCGCAGCCGCTCGAAGAAGCGCTGTCCGCTCGCCGGGTAGTGGGCGGTGACGGGGTGCGGGACCTGGTCGAGGTTGATCCGCTGGATCACCCCGGCCAGGCCGAGCGAGTGGTCGCCGTGGAAGTGCGTGACGCAGATCCGGTCGAGGTCGTGCGCGGCGACCCCGGCCCGCAGCATCTGGCGCTGGGTGCCCTCGCCGGGGTCGAACATGATGCCCTGGCCGTCCCAGCGCAGCAGGTAGCCGTTGTGGTTGCGGTGCCGGGTCGGGACCTGGCTGGCGGTCCCGAGGACGACCAGTTCGCGTACGGACACGGCTTATCCGGGCGGCCAGTTGAGGCCGCGGCCGCCGAGCACGTGCGCGTGGGTGTGGAAGACGGTCTGGCCCGCGCCCGCGCCGGTGTTGAGGACGATCCGGTAGCCGGTGCCGTCGGTCTTCTCCTGGGCGGCGACCTCGCCAGCCTCGCGGAGCAGGTCGGCGGCGACGTCCGGCGCGCCGGCCGCGAGGGAGGCGGCGTCCGGGTAGTGGACGCGCGGGATCACCAGGACGTGGGTGGGCGCCTGCGGGTTGATGTCGCGGAACGCGACGGTCGTCTCCGTCTCGCGCACGATCGTCGCGGGCACCTCCCCCGCCACGATCTTGCAGAACAGGCAGTCGCTCTGCGGCTCTCCGGCCATGGTCCGGGCCTCCTCGCCTCCGTCGGTCAGTACACGCGCATGCTATCCGCCGCCACCGACGGGCCCGTTCTTCCGGCCGGTTCAGTCCTTGGGCGCGCGCCGGTTCAGGAACGAGCGGCTCACCCAGTACGTGATGACCACGCCCCAGAACAGCGGCGTCCCGAGCCCGCCGACCACGCCCGCGTCGAGGGACCAGAGGGCCGTCGTCGCCACCGAGTGGAGGCCGAGCAGCCCCACGGCCGTCGCCATGGCGATCACCGGCCGGCAGCCGCGCGCCACGAGCAGCAGCGGGCGGCGCAGCCGGGGCGGCAGCCGGCGGCTCATCCACAGCACCCAGCCGCCCCAGGCGCCGACGAGGATCGCCGTGCCGATCAGGAACTGGACGACCGCCCCGGTCCCGGTCCCGCCGGTGCGGACGGCGGCGGTGGCGTACACGGAGGCGATGAAGCCGATCAGGGCGACCCAGCGGGCCCCGGCGACGGTGTTCCAGGCCATGGCCTCCAGGTTGTAGCGGGCCTTGCGGTCCTGGAGGTCGAGCGCGGCGGAGGCGACGAACCCCTCGGCGGCCTGCGTCCACGCCCCGCGCCGGAACCAGCGGCGCCGCAGCCGGAGCAGCGAGAGGTTGTTGTGGGCCTCGCTGCTCTGCGGGTTGAGGCGCAGCGCCGTCTCGTAGGCCCGCTGCGCGGTGGCGTGGTCGCCCCGGCGCTGGGCGGTGAGGCCGACCAGGAAGTGGGCCGCGTCCTCCTCGGGCGCGAGGTTCACGGCGGTCCGGGCGGCCTCGTACGCCTCGACGGTACGCGCGCGCGTGAAGAAGCGCTCGCCGTGTTCGCCGTGCTCCGCGAGGGCGGTGCCGAGCGCGTAGTGGGTGCCCCAGTAGTGCGGGGCGAGCGTGACGGAGTGCCGGGCACTGGCCTCGGCCTCCTGGTAGCGCTTCTGGGAGAGGAGGATCTGGACGCGCATCAGCCAGGCGCCGAGCAGTTCGGGCTCGGCCCGCAGCGCCTGGTCCGCGGCGGCCAGGGCCGCGTGGTGGTCGCCGCCCCGGTGGTGGCAGCGGGCGAGCAGGACGAGCGCCTCGGCGTCCTCCGGTTCGGTCGCCAGGTGCTGGGCGGCCAGCGCCCCGGCCCGCTCGTACCGTCCGGCCTCGTACAGCGCCTCGGCGCGCCGCAGGGCGGTGCCGTGGGCGCCCCGGGCCTCCGCCTCGCTCACAGCTTGCGCTTCCGCTTGAGGTGGGCGAGCAGGTCGTCGTAGAGGCCGCCCTCGTTGGCGAACATGGCGACGTTTCGGGCGGCGGCGAACCACGGCTCCGTGGACGGCTTGATCTGCTTGGCCGCGCCGAGCAGGTCCTTGGTGGTGATCAGGCGTACGGAGCCGCTGCGGGCGGAGTCGAGGAGCGCGGCCTCGGCGGCGGTCTCGCAGACGTGCGCGAGGTCGGCGCCGGAGAAGTCCTCGGTGGCCTTGACGAGCTTGCCGAGGTCGACGGCCTCGATGGGCCGCTCGCGCAGGTGGTAGCGGAGGATCGCCTCGCGGGCGGCGGCGTCGGGCGGCAGCACGAGCAGGGTGCGGTCGAGGCGTCCGGGGCGGCGCAGCGCGATGTCCACGTCCCAGGGGACGTTGGTGGCGGCGAGCACGAAGACGCCCTCGTTCCCGGCGCCGCTCGCGATGCCGTCGAGCTCGGTGAGGAGCTGGTTGACGACGTTGCGCAGGCCGCTGTGGTGGGTGCGGGAGCGCTTGGCGCCGAGGGCGTCCAGCTCGTCGAGGAAGACGACGCAGGGCGCCTGGCGGCGGGCGGTCTCGAAGATGTCGTGGATGTTCTTCTCGGAGGCGCCGATCCACATGTCGAGGACGTCGGAGAGCGAGACGGTGAGGAAGCTCGCGCCGAGTTCGCCCGCGACGGCCCGGGCGATGAAGGTCTTGCCGCAGCCGGGCGGGCCGTAGAGGAGCAGGCCGCCGCGCAGCGACTTGCCGTACAGCCTGCGCAGTTCGGGGTTGCGCATGGGGGCGAGGAAGGCTGCCTCCAGGCGGTCCTTGACCTCCTCCATGCCGCCGACGTCGCCGAGGCGCACGGAGCCGGGGGCGTCGACGTCCCAGGCGTCCGCGTCGCCTGCGGTCCCGTCGCCGTCGGCGGCCTGCGGGTCCTCCAGGAAACGGGGCCCGACGAGGTCCTGCACCTGCTGCTCGGCGGCGTCCCAGTCGAAGGAGGGGGCGGGGGCGGAAGCGGCCTGTGCGGGCTCGTCCGGGGCCGGGGTCTCCGCGACGGCCGGCGACGGGTCCTCCACGGCGGTCGGCGCCGGGGTCTCCGCGGCGTTCGGCGCCGGGGTCTCCGCGGCGGGCAGGCCCATCGCGCGGACCATCAGGGCGCGGGCGCCCGCGTCCCCGGGCGCGTGCTGGAGGGCGACGGCCGCCTCCGCGACGGCCTCGTCGTTGCGCCCCTCCGCGAGGAGGAGTTCGGCGAAGTGGAGACGCAGGGGCACGTCGCCGGGGGCGGCGGCCACGGCGGCGCGCAGACTGCGGATCAGGGGGGACTCGTCGGCCATGCGGCCACCCTAAGGAGCCGCGGGGGGCCGTCGTCCACCGGGTGCCGCACATCCCCCGTCCGTACACTGCGCCGCATGAGACGGGACGGGGCCCTGCGCGGGCTGACGGTGGACGACGGGACGGTCTGGCTCTGGAACGTCCGGCACCGGCACCCCGACTGCCGGACCGTGCTCGCCCTGCGCCGCGCCGAGCGCCCGCACGCCCTGCTCCGGCTGGTCTTCCGGGAGGCGCCGGGCCGCGCGGTGGCCGGGTTCACGATGGGCAGGCACGAGGTGCTCGCCGTCGACGGCGGCTGGCTCAACCTCGACGAGCCCGGGGTCGTGCGCCGGTTCCTCGACGCGGCGGTCGCCCGGGGCCTCGTACCGACCGCGAACGGGGTTCGGGAGGAGGACGGCCGGCCGCTCTTCGACGAGCTGACGGCGGACGGGGGCTGACGGCCCCGAAGGGCACCCCTCAGCCCCAGCGGCCCGTGCGCCCCAGGACCAGGGCCGTCGCCGCCGTGCCCGCCGTGGAGGTGCGCAGGACGCTGCGGCCCAGCCGGTACGGCTTCGCCCCGGCCGCCTCGAAGGCGGTCAGCTCCTCCGGGGAGACCCCGCCCTCGGGCCCGACGACCAGGACGACCGAGCCCTTCGCGGGGAGGTCGGCGGTGGCGAGCGCGCCGCTGGGGTGGTCGCGGTCCTCGTGCAGGACGGCCGCGAAGTCGGCGCCGGCGAGGAGGGCGGCGACCTGCTTGGTCGTCATGAGGTCTGCGACCTCGGGGAAGCGGGTGCGGCGCGACTGCTTGCCGGCCTCGCGCGCGGTGGACCGCCACTTGGCGAGCGCCTTGAGGCCCCGGTCGCCCTTCCACTGGGTGATGCAGCGGGAGGCGGCCCACGGCACGATCGCGTCCACGCCGGTCTCCGTCATGGTCTCGACGGCCAGCTCGCCCCGGTCGCCCTTGGGCAGCGCCTGGACGACGGTGATCCGGGGCTCCTCCTCGGGGTCCTCGTGGACCTCGGCGATCCGCACGGTGAGCTGGTCCCTGCCCTCGGCGGCGAGCACCTCGCAGGCGGCCCAGCGGCCCCGGCCGTCGACGAGGACGAGCTCCTCGCCCTCCCGCAGCCGCTTCACGGAGACGGCGTGCCGCCCCTCGGGGCCGTCCAGGAGGAAGCTCCCGGCGCCGGGGACGGCGTCGACGACGAAGACGGGTGCGGTCACGAAGTGCTCCTGGGGGCCTGTTCCGAGAGGGCGGTGTCGAGTTCGGCGGCGAGGAGCCCGACCAGTCGCCCGGCGGGGAGTTCGCGGGCGAGGCGGTGGCCCTGGCCGGCCCAGAGGGCCATGCCCTGGGCGTCGCCGGCGGTGGCGGCGGCCTTGCGCAGCGGGGCGGTGAGGTGGTGGACCTCGGGGTAGGCGGCGGGGGCGTACGGGCCGTGCTCACGCATGAAGCGGTTGACGAGGCCGCGCGCCGGGCGCCCGGAGAAGGCCCGGGTCAGGGCGGTCCGGGTGAACAGCGGGTCGGTCAGGGCCCGCTTGTGCAGCGGGTGGGCGCCCGACTCGGGGCAGCCGAGGAAGGCGGTGCCGAGCTGGGCGGCGCCGGCCCCGGCGGCGAGGACGGCGGCGATCTGGGCGCCGCGCATGATCCCGCCGGCGGCGACGAGCGGGAGGCCGGTGCTCTCGCGGACCTGGGTGACCAGGGTGAGCAGGCCGGTGCCGGGCGTGCCGTCCTCGTCCGGGTCGTCGCGGTGCGTCCCCTGGTGCCCGCCCGCCTCGACGCCCTGGACGCAGACGGCGTCGGCCCCGGCGCGCTCGGCGGCGAGGGCCTCCTCGGCGGAGGTGACGGTGACGATCGTGTACGTGCCGACGCGGGCGAAGGAGGCGAGGACGTCGGGCGCGGGGCAGCCGAAGGTGAAGGAGACGACGGGGACCGGGTCCTCCAGGAGGATGGCCAGCTTGGCGTCGTAGGCGTCGTCGCGGGAGTCGTCGGTCTCGCCGAGCGGGGTCCGGTACCAGTCGGCCTCTCCGGCGAGCTGGTGGCGGTAGACCTCGACGGCGGCGGGGTCGGCGGGCCGTCCGGTCTGCGGCATGAAGAGGTTGACGCCGAAGGGGCGCCCGGTGAGCCCGCGTACCTGCTTGATCTCCTGGTAGAGGCCGCCGGCCGTCTTGTAGCCGCCGGCCAGGAAGCCGAGCGCGCCGGCCTCGCAGACGGCTCCGACGAGCTCGGGGCAGGAGGCGCCACCCGCCATGGGGGCCTGCACGATCGGGAACCGAGAGAGATCGTTCAGTGCGGTGGTGGACATATGGGCATCGTGTCATGCCGCGGGGGAGGGACATGGAAAGGGGCGGTATCCATAGATGGACACCGCCCCTCCCCGTGCTCAAGCCCGTACGTACGGGCCGGGCCTACCGCCCGTTGAACGCGTCCTTCAGCCGCGAGAACAGCCCCTGCTGACCGGGCTGGAACTGGCCGGTCGGCCGTTCCTCGCCGCGCAGCTTGGCGAGCTCGCGCAGGAGGCGCTCCTGCTCGGCGTCGAGCTTGCCCGGGGTCTGGACCTCGACGTGCACGATGAGGTCGCCGCGCCCGTTGCCGCGCAGGTGGGTGACGCCGCGCCCGTGGAGCGGGATCGACTGGCCGGACTGGGTGCCGGGCCTGATGTCGATCTCCTCGACGCCGTCGAGGGTCTGCAGCGGCACCTTGGTGCCGAGCGCGCCCGCCGTCATCGGGATCGTCACCGTGCAGTGCAGGTCGTCGCCGCGCCGCTGGAACATCTCGTGCGGGGTCTCGTGGATCTCGACGTACAGGTCGCCGGCGGGGCCGCCGCCGGGGCCGACCTCGCCCTCGCCCGCGAGCTGGATGCGGGTGCCGTTGTCGACGCCGGCCGGGATCTTGACCGTGAGGGTGCGGCGGGAGCGGACCCGGCCGTCGCCCGCGCACTCGGGGCACGGGGTCGGGACGACGGTGCCGAAGCCCTGGCACTGCGGGCAGGGCCGGGAGGTCATGACCTGGCCCAGGAAGGACCGGGTGACCTGGGAGACCTCGCCGCGGCCGCGGCACATGTCACAGGTCTGCGCGGAGGTGCCGGGCGCGGCGCCCTCGCCGGAGCAGGTCGTGCAGACGACCGCCGTGTCGACCTGGATGTCCTTGGTGGTGCCGAAGGCCGCCTCATCGAGGCTGATCTCCAGGCGGATCATGGCGTCCTGGCCCCGGCGGGTGCGCGAGCGCGGGCCGCGCTGCGAGGCCGTGCCGAAGAAGGCGTCCATGATGTCGGAGAAGTTGCCGAAGCCGCCCGCTCCGAAGCCGCCCGCGCCGCCTCCGCCGGAGGCCGAGAGCGGGTCGCCGCCGAGGTCGTAGACCTGCTTCTTCTGCGGGTCCGAGAGGACCTCGTAGGCGGCGTTGATCTCCTTGAAGCGCTCCTGCGTCTTCGGATCGGGATTGACGTCCGGGTGCAGCTCGCGCGCGAGCCTCCGGAACGCCTTCTTGATCTCGTCCTGGGAAGCGTCGCGGCGCACGCCGAGTACGGCGTAGTAGTCCGTGGCCACTTACGACTCCGCCAGGATCTGTCCGACGTAACGTGCCACTGCGCGTACCGCTCCCATCGTTCCGGGGTAGTCCATGCGGGTCGGTCCGACCACGCCGAGTTTGGCGACTGCCTCGCCGCCCGAACCGTAGCCGACCGAGACGACGGACGTGGAGCTCAGCCCCTCGTGGGCGTTCTCGTGCCCGATCCGTACGGTCATGCCCGATTCCTTGGCCTCGCCGAGCAGCTTGAGGAGGACGACCTGCTCCTCCAGAGCCTCCAGGACGGGCCTGATCATCAGGGGGAAGTCGTGTCCGAAGCGGGTGAGGTTGGCGGTGCCGCCGATCATCAGCCGCTCCTCGTGCTCCTCCACGAGGGTTTCGAGGAGGGTCGCGAGCACGGTCGAGACCGTGGCGCGGTCCTCGGCCTCCTCGAAGGACTCGGGGAGGTCCTGCACCAGCTGCGGCACGTCGGCGAACCGGCGGCCGACGACCCGGCTGTTGAGCCGGGCCCGCAGGTCGGCGAGGGAGGTCTCGCCGAAGGGCGCGGGGCAGTCCACGACCCGCTGCTCGACCCGGCCGGTGTCCGTGATGAGGACGAGCATCAGGCGGGCCGGGGCCAGCGAGAGCAGTTCCACGTGCCGGACGGTCGAACGGGTCAGCGAGGGGTACTGGACGACGGCGACCTGCCGGGTGAGCTGCGCGAGCAGCCGGACCGTGCGGCCGACGACGTCGTCCAGGTCGACCGCGCCGTCGAGGAAGTTGTGGATGGCCCGCCGCTCGGGCGTCGACAGCGGCTTGACCCCCGCGAGCCGGTCGACGAACAGGCGGTAGCCCTTGTCCGTCGGGATGCGGCCGGCGCTGGTGTGGGGCTGGGCGATGTAGCCCTCGTCCTCGAGCACGGCCATGTCGTTGCGCACGGTGGCGGGCGACACGCCGAGCTTGTGGCGCTCCGTGAGCGCCTTGGAGCCGACGGGCTCCTCCGTCCCGACATAGTCCTGGACGATGGCGCGCAGCACTTCGAGTCTGCGTTCGCTGAGCATCGTGCGCACCTCCAGCTGTCGTCGGTCGATCCGGTTGCTCCGCTTTTGGCACTCGCCCTGTCCGAGTGCCAGCGATCCCCGGCCAGTGTACGGCGGCACACATCGCTCCTGGCAAGGAGGCGACGCCCCACCGGTTAGCGTCGGTGCATGGACGTCGACTGGGAAGCACGGGGATGGGAACGGCTCGCGGACGGGGTGGGCCGGCGCCGGCTGCCCGTCTGGGACGCCACGGTGGGGCTCGTCGTGGGCGAACGGGCGGTGCTGCTGTACGACACGGGGTCGTCCCTCGCGGAGGGCGCGGAGCTGCGGGCGGAGGTGGCGGAACTCACGGGCGGCCGGAGGGTGACGCACATCGCACTGAGCCATCCGCACTTCGACCACGTGTTCGGCACGGCGGCCTTCGCGGGCGCGGAGGTCTTCGGCGCGGTCGGCACGGAGGAGCTGCTCGCCCGGGGACGGGACCGGGAGGAGCTGCGCGCGGACGGGGTGCGGCAGGGTCTCGACCCGGCGGCGGCCGCGGAGGCGGCGGACGTCCTCGTGGCCCCGCGGCACGTGGTCTCCGGCGAGTGGACGCTCGACCTGGGCGGCCGGCAGGTGCTCCTGGCGAACGTCGGCCCCGGGCACACGGGCCACGACCTGGCGCTCCTGGTGCCCGGTCCGCCGGAGGTGGTCTTCTGCGGGGACCTGGTGGAGGAGTCGGGCGAGCCGCAGGCGGGCCCGGACGCGATCCCGTCCCGCTGGCCGGACGCCCTGGACCGGCTCCTGTCGCTCGGCGGCGGGGACGCGGTGTACGTGCCGGGGCACGGGGCGGTGGTGGACGCCGCGTTCGTACGACGCCAGCGGGAGGAACTGGCGACGCGCTTCTCCGTCGCATAACGTCGCCCGGATGCGCGGCCACGAACCGGACTTGACGCCCTCCTGGCAGCGTCTCCCGGGGGCCGCACCGGATTCCGGCGGTGTCGCGACGCCACGCCCTGGACAGGATGGAGCTCATGCGCAGCTACAACCCGGACCTGACGCCCCCCTGGAAGAAGTCGGCGCCCGTCCCCGAGGTCCCGGCCGACCGCGACCTCGTCGTGGAGGAGGTGGGGACGGGCTTCTGCGGGGCGGTGATCCGCTGCGAGGCGGGCACGGTGACCCTGGAGGACCGCTTCGGGAAGCACCGGGTCTTCCCGCTGGAACCGCGCGGCTTCCTCCTGGAGGGGAAGGTCGTGACCCTGGTCCGCCCGGCCTCGGGACCGGCCCGCCCGACCCGTACGGCCTCCGGCTCGGTCGCGGTGCCGGGCGCACGCGCGCGCGTGGCGCGGGCGGGCCGGATCTACGTCGAGGGCCGCCACGACGCGGAGCTGGTCGAGCGGGTCTGGGGCGACGACCTGCGGATCGAGGGCGTGGTCGTGGAGTACCTGGAGGGCGTCGACGACCTGCCGGCGATCGTCGCGGAGTTCGGCCCGGCGCCCGACGCGCGCCTCGGCGTCCTGGTGGACCACCTGGTCCCGGGCTCGAAGGAGTCCCGGATCGCGGCACAGGTGACCTCGCCGGACGTCCTGGTCGTCGGCCACCCGTACATCGACGTCTGGGAGGCGGTGAAGCCGTCCTCGCTCGGCATCCCGGCCTGGCCGACGGTCCCGCGCGGCCAGGACTGGAAGACGGGCGTCTGCCGCGCCCTGGGCTGGCCGGACCACACGGGCGCGGCCTGGCAGCACATCCTGTCGAGGGTGACGTCGTACAAGGACCTGGAGCCGGCGCTGCTGGGCCGGGTCGAGGAGCTGATCGACTTCGTGACGGCGCCGTAGGACGCCGCCGGACACGCCCTAGTCCACCAGGTCCCGCACCACCGCGTCCGCGAGCAGCCGGCCCCGCAGGGTCAGGACCGCCCGCCCCGCCCCGTACGGGCCGGGGTCCAGGAGGCCGTCCTCCAGGGCCTTGCGGGAGGCGGCGAGGCCCGCGGGCTTGAGCAGGGCCAGCTCGACCCCCTCCCGGAGCCGCAGCTCCAGCAGGATCCGCTCCACCCGCCGGTCCTCCTCGGAGAGGAGCTCGCGGCCCGCGCCCGGCGTCCTCCCGGCCGCGAGGGCCGCCGCGTACGTGCCGGGGTGCTTCACGTTCCACCAGCGGACCCCGCCCACGTGGCTGTGCGCGCCGGGCCCGGCGCCCCACCAGTCGGCGCCGCGCCAGTACAGCTCGTTGTGGAGGCAGCGCCCGGCCTCCGAGGTGGCCCAGTTGGACACCTCGTACCACTCGAAGCCGGCCCCGGACAGCACCTCCTCGGTGATCAGGTACCGGTCGGCGTGCACGTCGTCGTCGGTCATCGGCACCTCGCCGCGCCGGATGCGGCGGGCGAGCTGCGTGCCCTCCTCGACGATCAGGGCGTAGGCACTGACGTGGTCGGGACCGGCGCCGATCGCCGCGTCGAGCGAGGCCCGCCAGTCGTCGTCGGACTCGCCGGGCGTGCCGTAGATCAGGTCGAGGTTGACGTGGTCGAACCCGGCGGCCCGCGCCTCGGCGACGCACGCCTCGGGGCGTCCGGGCGTGTGGGTGCGGTCGAGGACCTTCAGGACGTGCTGCCGGGCGCTCTGCATGCCGAAGGAGATCCGGTTGAAGCCGCCCTCGCGCAGCTCCGCGAGGTACGCCGGGTCGACCGACTCGGGATTCGCCTCGGTGGTGACCTCGGCGTCGTCCGCGAGCCCGAACTCGTCGCGGATCGCCCCCAGCATCCGTACGAGGTCCCCGGCGGCGAGCAGCGTGGGCGTGCCGCCGCCGACGAAGACGGTCCGGACCGGCCGGGGGTCGTCGCCGAGGACCTTGCGGGCGAGCCGGACCTCCTCGGCGACCTGCTCGGCGTAGTTGTCCCGGGAGGCGAGCACGCCCCCCGTGCCGCGCAGCTCGCTCGCCGTGTAGGTGTTGAAGTCGCAGTACCCGCAGCGCGTCGCGCAGTAGGGCACGTGCAGGTAGAACCCGAGCGGGCGCTCCCCGGCCCCTTCCAGGGCGTGCGGGGGCAGCGCCCCGTCCTCGGGAACGGTCTCACCATCGGGCAGTACGGAAGGCATGAGCCCATTGTCCCGTACTGCCCGGGGTGGGCCGGCTGCCTGTGGACAACCGGCTCCCGTGCTGGTCGCCCCCGGTGCGGGGGCGCCGGTCAGGACTCGCGCGAGCCCGCGTACATCTCCTCGATGAGGTGCTTGTACTCGCGCTCCACGACCGGGCGCTTGAGCTTCAGGGACGGGGTCAGCTCGCCGTGCTCGATGTCGAGGTCGCGCGGCAGCAGGCGGAACTTCTTGATCGTCTGCCAGCGCTGGAGGCCCTCGTTGAGGCGGTCCACGTAGCCCTGGATCAGCTTCTCGGTCTGCGGGGCGGCGACGACCTCGGCGTACGACTTGCCCGCGAGGTCGTGGTCGGCGGCCCAGCCGAGGATGGAGGGCTCGTCGAGGGCGATCAGGGCGGTGCAGAAGTTCCGGTCGGCGCCGTGGACCAGGATGTTCGAGACGAACGGGCAGACGGCCTTGAACTGGCCCTCGACCTCGGCCGGCGCGATGTACTTGCCGCCGGACGTCTTGATCAGGTCCTTCTTGCGGTCGGTGATCCGCAGGTAGCCGTCGGCGGACAGCTCGCCGATGTCGCCGGTGTGGAACCAGCCGTCGGACTCCAGGACCTCGGCGGTCTTCTCGGGCAGGCCGTGGTAGCCCTCCATGATGCCGGGGCCGCGCATCAGGATCTCGCCGTCGTCGGCGATGCGGACCTCGGTGCCGGGGAGCGGCTTGCCGACGGTGCCGGTGCGGTAGGCCTCGCCCGGGTTGACGAAGGAGGCGGCGGAGGTCTCGGTGAGGCCGTAGCCCTCCAGGATGTGGATGCCCGCGCCGGCGAAGAAGTAGCCGATCTCGGGGGCGAGGGCGGCGGAGCCGGAGACGCACGCGCGCAGGTTGCCGCCGAAGGCCTCGCGGATCTTGCCGTAGACGAGGGCGTCGGCGACCTTGTGCTTGACGCCCAGGCCGAAGGGCGCGGAGGCGGTGCCGGTGCGGCGGAAGTTGTCCTGGGTGGTCTTCGCGTAGTCGCGGGCGACCTCGGCGGCCCACTGGAAGATCTTGTACTTGGCGCCGCCGGCGGCGCGGGCCTTGGCGGCGACCCCGTTGTAGACCTTCTCGAAGATGCGGGGCACGGACGCCATGTAGGTCGGCTGGACCACCGGCAGGTTCTCGATGATCTTGTCGACGCGGCCGTCGACGGCGGTGACGTGCCCGACCTCGATCTGGCCGGAGGTGAGGACCTTGCCGAAGACGTGGGCGAGCGGCAGCCAGAGGTACTGCACGTCCTCCTGGGTGACGAGGCCGGTCGCGGCGATGGCCTTGGCCATGTACGACCAGTTGTCGTGCGGGAGGCGGACGCCCTTGGGGCGGCCGGTGGTGCCCGAGGTATAGATGAGGGTGGCGAGCTGCGTGGAGGTGATCGCGGAGACCCGCTCCTTGACCGCCTCGGGGTGCGTCTCCAGGTACGCCCTGCCGCGCTCCTCCAGCTCGGCGAGGGTGAGGACCCAGTCGCCGTCGCTCTCGACGCCGGCGGCGTCGACGACGACCACGTGGCGGAGGTTCGGCAGCTCGGCGCGGCGCTCGACGGCCTTGGCGAGCTGGGCCGCGTCCTCCGCGATGAGGACCCTGGACTCGGAGTCCGAAAGGATGAAGGCCGACTCCTCGGCGTTGGTCTGCGGGTAGACCGTGGTGGTCGCGGCGCCCGCGCACATCACGCCGAGGTCCGCGAGGATCCACTCGACCCGGGTGGAGGAGGCGAGGGCGACCCGCTCCTCGGGCTGCACGCCGAGGTCGACGAGGCCGGCGGCGATCGCGTAGACCCGCTCGGCGGCCTGCCCCCAGCTGAGCGACTTCCAGTCGTCCGGGCCGGTGCCGGACGCGGCGGGTACCGGGTAGCGGTAGGCCTCCGCGTCGGGAGTCCGCTCGACGCGCTCAAGGAAGAGGGTCGCCACGGAGGGCGGCCGGTTCTCGATCTGGGTCTGTGTGTCGCTCACGACGTCCTCCGGGCGGCGGCGGTGCCTTCTGGTGGTTCGTAACTAACTGGCGAGTAACCTTCGAGCCGGGATCAGACTAAAGGCCCGAGGTCCGGCGCGTAAGGCCTTGCCGTGCGTCGCTTCATAACGAACGGGTCCACGCGCACCGTGCGCGTGGACCCGTTCGTGTACCGCGTGGGACGGGGGGCGGGCCTCGCGGCCCCGCCTCCCGTCACGCCCTCCGACCGTCTCCCGACGGTCCGAGGTTGGCTACTTCTTGCCCTTGCCGGAGGACTCGTCGCTCGACAGGACGGCGATGAAGGCCTCCTGCGGCACCTCCACCGAACCGACCATCTTCATGCGCTTCTTGCCCTCCTTCTGCTTCTCGAGGAGCTTCCGCTTCCGGGAGATGTCACCGCCGTAGCACTTGGCGAGGACGTCCTTGCGGATGGCGCGGAT
This sequence comes from Streptomyces sp. NPDC086147, assembly GCF_040702165.1. Lineage (NCBI taxonomy): Bacteria > Bacillati > Actinomycetota > Actinomycetes > Kitasatosporales > Streptomycetaceae > Streptomyces > Streptomyces sp. NPDC086147. The sequence goes on from NZ_JBFBJO010000005.1 coordinate 35,177, forward strand.
GGTCTCGCGGGCGATGACCCGGGAGCCGATCGCGGCCTGGATCGGCACCTCGAAGGCCTGCCGGGGGATGAGCTCGCGCAGCTTGGCGACGAGCCGCACGCCGTAGGCGTACGCGGCGTCCTTGTGGGTGACGGCGGAGAAGGCGTCGACCTTGTCGCCGTGCAGCAGGATGTCGACCTTGACCAGGCTGGAGGCCTGCTCGCCGGTGGGCTCGTAGTCGAGGGAGGCGTATCCGCGCGTCTTGGACTTCAGCTGGTCGAAGAAGTCGAAGACGATCTCGGCGAGGGGCAGGGTGTAGCGGATCTCGACCCGGTCCTCGGAGAGGTAGTCCATGCCGATCAGGGTGCCGCGCCGGTTCTGGCAGAGCTCCATGATCGCGCCGATGAACTCGCTGGGCGCGAGGATCGTGGCCCGGACGACGGGCTCGTACACCTCGTCGATCTTGCCCTCGGGGAACTCGCTCGGGTTCGTGACCGTGTGCTCGCTGCCGTCCTCCATGACCACGCGGTAGACCACGTTGGGGGCGGTGGCGATCAGGTCGAGGCCGAACTCGCGCTCCAGGCGCTCTCGGATCACGTCCAGGTGGAGCAGGCCGAGGAAGCCGACGCGGAAGCCGAAGCCGAGCGCGGCGGAGGTCTCCGGCTCGTAGACGAGCGCGGCGTCGTTGAGCTGGAGCTTGTCGAGGGCCTCGCGGAGGTCGGGGTACTCCGAGCCGTCCAGCGGGTAGAGGCCCGAGAAGACCATCGGCTTCGGGTCCTTGTAGCCGCCGAGCGCCTCGGTGGCGCCCTTGGCCTGCGAGGTGATCGTGTCACCGACCTTGGACTGGCGGACGTCCTTCACACCGGTGATGAGGTAGCCCACCTCGCCGACGCCGAGACCGTCGGACGGCGTCATCTCCGGGGACGAGACGCCGATCTCCAGGAGCTCGTGGGTGGCGCCGGTCGACATCATCCTGATGCGCTCGCGCTTGTTGAGCTGCCCGTCGATGACACGCACGTACGTCACGACGCCCCGGTACGAGTCGTACACCGAGTCGAAGATCATCGCGCGGGCGGGGGCGTCGGCGACGCCGACCGGGGCCGGGACGTCCCGGACGACGCGGTCGAGCAGCGCCTCGACGCCCAGGCCGGTCTTCGCGGAGACCTTGAGCACGTCCTCCGGCTGGCAGCCGATGAGGTTGGCGAGCTCCTCGGCGAACTTCTCCGGCTGCGCGGCCGGCAGGTCGATCTTGTTGAGGACCGGGACGATGGTGAGGTCGTTCTCCATCGCCAGGTAGAGGTTGGCGAGGGTCTGCGCCTCGATGCCCTGCGCCGCGTCCACCAGGAGGATCGTGCCCTCGCACGCCGCGAGGGACCGCGAGACCTCGTAGGTGAAGTCGACGTGCCCGGGGGTGTCGATCATGTTCAGGATGTGCGTGCGCCCCTGCTCCGGCCCCTCGGTGGGAGCCCACGGCAGACGGACGGCCTGGGACTTGATCGTGATGCCGCGCTCACGCTCGATGTCCATCCGGTCGAGGTACTGGGCGCGCATCTGCCGCTGGTCGACCACACCGGTGAGCTGGAGCATCCGGTCGGCGAGCGTGGACTTGCCGTGGTCGATGTGCGCGATGATGCAGAAGTTGCGGATCAGAGCCGGGGCGGTACGGCTCGGCTCGGGCACGTTGGTAGGAGTCGCGGGCACGCAGGCTTCTCGTCTCGGGCGATGTTCTGAACGGATACGTAGGCTCCATGGTCCCATGCCCGGCGGCCGACGCCCGGTTTGGGCGGGCGCGAGGGCGGCTGATACCGTGGACAGCTGTGTCTCGTCTGCCCTCTCAGCTCGCGAGGCACTTCCAGAAGGAACACCGAACCTGTAAAGGCTCTTTTCGTGGCGAACATCAAGTCCCAGATCAAGCGGAACAAGACGAACGAGAAGGCGCGCCTGCGCAACAAGGCCGTCAAGTCGTCGCTCAAGACCGCGATCCGCAAGGCCCGTGAGGCTGTCGCCGCCGGCGACTTCGAGAAGGCCACCGTCGCCACTCGTGCCGCCTCGCGTCAGCTCGACAAGGCTGTCTCGAAGGGCGTCATCCACAAGAACGCCGCCGCCAACAAGAAGTCGGCGCTGGCCACCAAGGTTGCCTCCCTCCAGGGCTGAGCTCTGATGTGACCGGCCGCACGGGATCCAGCGGGCCCTCTCTCCCGCTCCCGCCCGGCCACCCCGGACTCGCACGCGGACGCGTTCGCCACGCGGGTGCGAGCCCACTCGCTTGAACCTCGAAGGCCCCGTCGCCTCCTTCCCCAGGAGACGACGGGGCCTTCGACGTGCGGGGGGGCTTGTACGGGGCGGGGCCGGGCCGGCCGCTGCGGGACGGAGCAGGGCCAAACTTCGACGGTACGAGACGGGGCCGGGACACTGCGATCGAGGCGGGGCCCGACCCCTGCCGCACAGCGAGCCCCCGACAGAGCCCCCTTCCCGGGCCCGGTCAGGCGTCCCGGCGCATCCTCGCCGCACGGGCCACCGCGACGACCGCCTTCTCCAGGGCGTACTCGGGGTCGTCGCCCCCGCCCTTCACGCCCGCGTCCGCCTCGGCGACCGCGCGCAGGGCCAGCGAGACCCCGTCGGGGGTCCAGCCGCGCATCTGCTGCCGCACCCGGTCGATCTTCCAGGGCGGCATGCCCAGCTCCCGGGCGAGGTCGGCGGGGCGGCCGCCCCGGGCCGAGGAGAGCTTGCCGATGGCCCGTACGCCCTGGGCGAGCGCGCTGGTGATGAGCACGGGCGCGACCCCGGTCGAGAGCGACCAGCGCAGGGCCTCCAGGGCCTCGGCCGCCCGCCCCTCGACGGCGCGGTCGGCGACGTTGAAGGAGGAGGCCTCGGCGCGGCCCGTGTAGTACCGCCCGACGACGGCCTCGTCGATCGTCCCGTCCACGTCGGAGGTCAGCTGCGCGACGGCGGACGCGAGCTCGCGCAGGTCGCTGCCGATCGAGTCGACCAGGGCCTGGCAGGCCTCAGGGGTGGCCGAGCGCCCGAGCGCCCGGAACTCCTGCCGCACGAACGTCAGCCGCTCGGCCGGCTTGGTCGTCTTCGGGCAGGCCACCTCCCGCGCCCCGACCTTGCGCGCGGCGTCGAGCAGGCCCTTGCCCTTGGCTCCGCCCGCGTGGAGCAGGACGAGGGAGATGTCCTCGATCGGGTCGCCGAGGTAGGCCTTGACGTCCTTGACCGCGTCGGCGGAGAGGTCCTGCGCGTTCCGCACGATCAGGACCTTGCGCTCGGCGAAGAGCGAGGGGCTGGTGAGCTCCACGAGCGCCCCGGGCTGGAGCTGGTCGGGGGTGAGGTCGCGCACGTCCGTGTCGGCGTCGGCGGCGCGGGCGGCCGCCACCACCTCCTGGACGGCGCGGTCGAGGAGCAGGTCCTCCTGTCCCACGGCGAGCGTCACGGGACCGAGGAGGTCGTCGGGGGAAGTCTTCCTGGTGGCCATCGCGGTCCAGCATCCCACGGGCCGCTGACAGCCGTGCCCATCGCCGGTCGTGCCCACCGACAGCCGTGCCCACCGACGGTCCCGGCCACCGACGACCATGCTCACCGGCGGCCGTGCCCATCGACGGCCGCGCTCACCCGCAGCCGTGCTCACCGGCCGTCGTGTCCATGCCCGAGAATGGCGGGGTGAGTGAACGACACGTACTGGTGCTCCCCGACCGCGACGCCGCCGAGGAGGTCGCGGGGGAGCTTCCCGACCGCTTCGGCGTCGCCGAGGAACCGCAGCTCGTGCGGGACGCCCTGGCCGGGGAGGACGACGCCGAGGACGCACAGTGGCTGGTGGTCGTCGAGGACCCGGACGGCCGGCTCGACCCGGCGGCCCTCGACGGCCTGGCCGCCGAGTACGAGGGCTGGCTGGAAGCCCCCTGACCCCTCCCGGTCCTTCCCGGCCCCTTCAGCTCCCCGGCTTCAACGGGCGCCGAGGGTCACCGTGCGGCTCACGCCGTGGAGGGTGGGCGCCCCGGTGACGGCCCAGCGGCTGCCGCCCCGGTGGGTGAAGCGCTCGCTGTGGAACTCCAGCGTCGGGCACGCGCCGACGTCGAGGAAGTCGCCCGGCTCCGGGAGCCGGGGCTGCGGGGCGACCTGGAGCCGGACGTCGCCGAGGCCGGTGTGGACGCCCTCGGCGACGACGGCGGTGCCGTGGTGCGGCATGTACCCCTCGGCGGTGACCGCGAGCCGGTGGCGCAAGTGTCGGCAAGTGTCACCGGGAGTCCGAGTCGGCGTTCTCCTCCCGCGCGAAGGGCGGCGATACGACGGGCAGCGCGTCGAGCTCGATGCCGAACAGCTCCCGGTACGCCTCCCGCACCTCGTCGTCCCCGTCGAGGACCCGCTCGTCGCGCTCATCACGTGCTCTTGTGATCGACTTCGTGCCGCTGAGGGTGATCCGGCCCTCCTCGGTGAGCCGGGAGCAGACGAGGGAGCCCGTGAAGTGCGAGTCGGGCGAGGTCCGGTGGTACCAGGACCCGGCCGCGAAGTCGGCGAGCTCACGCGGCCGGACCTCCACCCGGTACTGCGGCTCCCCGTCCCGCAGCACCTCCAGGTCTCCGCCGGCGGTCTCCGCGATCCGGAAGACGCCTCCCGGGTCCTCCTGGTCGTCGCGCGCGTCGAGGACCAGCGGAAAGTGGCTGTGGTCGCCGAACCCGACGTCGGCCAGCCACCGCTCCCCCTCCACCGTCTCCACCCGCAACGCCATGTGGTCGTACGGGATGCCCAGCCTCCCGCCCTCCCCGACGACCCGCGCCTGGAGCAGCTCGACCCCGTACCCGAGCCCCCTCAGCAGGACGGCGAACGCGGCGTTGACCTCGTAGCAGAAGCCGCCCCTGCGCGCGTCGACCACCTTGCCGAGGAGCGCCTTCTCGTCCAGGACGACGGGCTCGCCGAGGTGAATCGAGAGGTTCTCGAAGGGCACGGTCCGCAGATGGAGCAGGTGCAGTTCGCGCAGCGCGGCGGCGTCCGCGCGCACCGGCCGCTCCGCCCCGATGCGCCGCAGATAGGCCTCGACATCGGACGGAGCGGGCACGAAGGGCGCGGACGGGGCGGGAGGGCCCTGCGGCGCCGGGGACTCGGGCTGGACGGCGGGCGTCGGCTGTGTGGTCATGCGCCCAGTCTGCCGGGCCGGAACCCGGCCCCCTTCCTCGACGAACACCACCTCCCTTCCCCCGCCGGGCAGTTCACCCGCCTCTCGGAACGGCCACGAGCCCCCTTCCCGCTCCCACCACCGCGATCGCCCCGTCCCGATCGGTCCGCAGCACCCGCGCCCCACCGCCCCGCAGCGCCTCCAGCGTCCGGGGCGAAGGGTGGCCGTACGGGTTGTCCCGGCCCGCCGAGACCAGCGCGAGCCTCGGCCGCACGGCCCGCATCAGCGCCGGGTCCTGGTGCGCGGACCCGTGGTGCGCGACCTTGAGGACGTCCACCGGCGCCAGGTCCGGATGGATCCGCGACAGCGCCCGCTGCGCCGGTGGCTCCAGGTCCCCGAGGAGCAGCAGACTCAGCCCTCCGGCGGCACGGACCAGCAAGGTGACACTGGCGTCGTTGGGCCCCTCGAACGGCTCGCTCCTCCCTCCCGCGCCCTTGGGCCCCTCGAACGGCCCGCTTCTCCCTGCGGTCCGCACGGCCCTCGGCCACGGCCAGAGCACCCGCCACTCCAGGGACCCGATCCTCCGCCGCTCCCCCGGCTCGGCCCGGATCATCGGCACCCCGGCCCCGGCCGCCGTCCGGCGCACGAACGCGGCCTGGGCGGGCGGCTCTTCGAGCCCGGTCGTCTGGATCGCCCCCACCGACCGCCCCCGCAGCACTCCCGGGAGCCCGGCCACGTGGTCCGCGTGGAAGTGGGTGAGCACCACCAGCGGCACCCGTCTCACCCCGAGTTCGCGCAGACAGCGGTCCACCGGCACCGGGTCGGGGCCCGCGTCCACCACGACGGCGGAGTCCCCGCCCGCCGCGAGCACGGTCGCATCCCCCTGGCCCACCTGGCACATCGCGAACACCCAGCCCGGTGGCGGCCATCCGGTGGCCCACCGGGACAGCGGCGCAGGCCGCACCACGGCGAGCAGGAGCAGAGCGGCGGCGAGCACGCCGACCGCACCCCGGTACGGCAGCCCGCGCGCCCCGAGGACCACGGTCGCGGTGAGCAGCGCGAGGGCCAGTCCGCCCCACCACCCGCCGGGCCAGGCCAGCTCGGCCCCCGGCAGCGCGCTGCCGGTGCGGGCCACCCACGCGATCCACCCGACCGGCCACCCCGCCAGCCACGCCAGACCCTCCGCCGCCGGCATCCAGAGCGCCGCCAGGGCCAGCGCGGCGAACCCGCACACCGTCGCGGGCGCCACGGCGAGTTCGGCGAAGAGGTTCGCCGGGATCGCGACCAGGCTCACCCGAGCCGCGAAGACCGTCACGACCGGAGCGCACACCGCCTGCGCCGCCAGGGCCGCGGCCAGCGCCTCCGCCAACCGGCCGGGCACCCCGCGCCGGCGCAGCGCGTCGCTCCACCGGGGAGCCATCGTCAGCAGCGCCCCCGTCGCCAGGACCGAGAGCAGGAACCCGTAGCTCCGCGCGAGCCAGGGGTCGTAGAGCACCAGGACGAGGACGGCGGCGGCCAGCGCGGGGATCAGCGACCTCCTGCGCCCCGTACCGATCGCGAGCAGCGCGACGCATCCGCAGGCGGCGGCCCGCAGCACGCTCGGGTCGGGCCGGCAGACGACCACGAAGGCGAGCGTCAGACCTCCCCCGGCCAGCGCGGTGACCCGCAGCGACAGCCCGATCCGGGGCGCGAGCCCGCCCCGCTCCGCCCGGTGCGCCTGCCCGGGACGCCCGATCAGCAGAAGCAGCACGATCGTCAGATTGCTTCCGGAAACCGCCAACAAGTGCGTGAGATCGGTGGCTTCGAAGGCGTCCTTCAGCTCGGGGCCGATCCTGGAGGTGTCCCCGACGACCAGGCCGGGCAGCAGGGCCCGCGCGTCGGGATCGAGCCCTTCGGTCGCCCTCCGCAGCCCCGCGCGCAGCTCCCCCGCCGTCCGCTGGAGCGCGTTCGGCCGGCCCACGATCCGGGGCGGGCCCCCGCCGTCGACCTTGAGGACCGCGGCGAACGGTTCGCCCGGGTGCGACGGCGGTGCGAGCCGGCCACCGACCCGCAGCCTGGTCGAGGGCAGGAGCCGCAGCCACTCCTCGCGCCCCTCCCCCGGCGGCACGATCAGCAGGACCGGCGCCCGGGTCCGGTGGACCGCGCCGTCCGACCGCTCGACCCGGGTCACCTCGCCGTCCAGGACGACCGAGACCGGGGCCATGGCGTTGCCCCGCACCTTGGGCCGGGTGAGCCGCGGATCGGAGGCCACCACCAGCTCGAAGCGTGCCCGCGCGTACTCCTCGGCCAGTACCGGCACGGGCCCGCGCCGCAGATCCGCCGCGTGCAGCCCCGCCGAGGCGGCCCCGGCCGCGGCACACAGCAAGACCCCGGCCCACGCGGTGGCCCGCAACCGGCGCCCGGCGGTGCCTCCCGGCGGGACCGCGCCACGATCCCCTCGCCGGACCGCCCCACGGCCTCCCTCGGGGCCTCCGCGCCGCCGGATCACGCCCCGCACCAGCAGGACCGCCGCTCCCACCAGACAGGCCGTGACACCGGTGACCGCCCACCACCCGGTGACACCCACGGCCCAGGCCGCCGCCGCCCAGGCCGCCGCCGCGAGGGGAACGAGCCGCAGATCGGCCGGCCCTTCCCACCGACCCGACTCCCGCGTCTCCGTCTCTGCCCCTGCCACCCTTTCCGCTCCTGCCTCCGCCTCCCTGGTCGCTCCCCGGGCCCGCCTCACGGCCGGACCAGCGGTTCGAGGTCGGCGAACCGTCGCTCGCCGATGCCGCTGACCTCCCGCAACTCGCTCACCGACCGGAAGCCGCCGTGTTCCGTGCGGTGGTCGATGATGTGCTGGGCGAGGACCGGTCCGACGCCCGGGAGGGTGTCGAGCTGTTCCACCGTGGCCGTGTTGAGGCTCACCGGCGTTCCCGGCGCCCCTCCCCCACCTGCTCCTCCCGCGCCGCCTCCGCCTCCGGGGCCGGGCCCGCCGACCTGCACGCCCGGCACGTCGACCAGGACCTGTTCGCCGTCGGACAGGACACGCGCCCGGTTGATTCCGGTGAGATCCGCGCCGGACCTCACCCCGCCCGCCGCCCGCAGGGCGTCCGCCACCCGCGCACCTGCGGGCAGGGTCAGCACGCCCGGCCTGAGCACCTTCCCGCCGACGTCGACGACGACCTTCGCGCCGGAAGAGGCGGACGGTGCGGGCGCCACGGCGGGAAGCGGTCCGGCCTCTTCGCGGACCTCCGGCCCGGCCCGCCCTGCGGGCGCGACCGTCGCAGGTGCGGCGCGAACCAGCTCGGGGGCGTGCACCGGCTCCGGGCGGCCCATCCAGAAGTAACCGCCCGCGAGCCCCGCAGCCACGAGCAGGACCACCGTCAGCGCGGCCAGCGTCCTCGGCTCCAGCCCGCACCGCGTCTGCACCCACAGCGGTGTCCGGTCCCGGATCCCCGCCACCAGCCGCTCCCGCGCCCGGGGCGGAGAGACCGGCGGAGCCACCCGCCCCGGCGCCTCGGGCACCTCCCTCGCTTCGGACACATCGGGCTCGGCGTACGACTCCGTCTCCGACGGAGGAGCCGTCGGGAACAGCGCGTCCCCCCGTCGCCGTACACCCCCTCCGGGCACTTCCACGGGCCGCCGCCCGATCCGGGTGCGCCGCTCCCGCCCGGGGGGCGAACCGCGCCCTCCGGGGCGGCTGCGCCCGTCCGAACCGGCCGCCCGCCCCGGCCCGCTCGTCGGGCCGCGGGTCACCCTCACGGCCCCGGGAACACCGGTGACAGCCGTGTCCGTAGTGCCGGCGACGGCAATGGTCGATGCGGTATCAGCGGTCGATGCCCTACGTGTACGAAGCGTCATGCCCGTGACGGTAGGGATCACGGATGCCCCGTGCCGGACTCACCTGCGGTCCGTGGAGGAGGGCCCCGCTGTGGAAAACTCCGTCACTCTCACGAGTGGCCGCACCCCCAGGTGACCGACCCGCCGCCGGGGTCTCAGCGCGGCGAGACGACGACCGCGAGGAGCCCGGGGCCCGTGTGGGCGCCGATGACCGCGCCCACCTCGCTGACGTGGAACTCCCCGATCGACGGGACGCGTTCCCTGAGCCGGTCCGCGAGCGTGGCGGCACGTTCCGGCGCGGACAGGTGGTGCACGGCGATGTCGACCGGCCCGGAGCCGGCCCGCTCCACCGCGATCTCCTCCAGGCGTGCGATGGCCTTCGAGGCCGTCCGCACCTTCTCCCGCAGCTCGATCCGCCCGCCGTCGAGTTCGAGGAGGGGTTTCACCGCGAACGCGGAGCCCAGCAGCGCCTGCGCGGCGCCGATGCGCCCGCCCCGGCGCAGATAGTCCAGGGTGTCGACGTAGAAGAAGGCGGAGATCCCGGCGGCGCGCTTCTCGGCCGCCGCGACGGCCTCGTCGAGCGAGCCTCCGGCCTCCACGGTCTGCGCCGCCGCAAGGGCGCAGAAGCCCAGCGCCATTCCCATCATGCGGGTGTCCACCACGCGTACGGGCACGGGGGCGTCCTTCGCGGCCAGCACGGCCGCGTCGTAGGTCCCGGACACCTCGGCGGACAGGTGGAGCGAGACGACGCCCCGCGCACCGGCCTCGGCGGCCTCGCGGTAGGTCTCGGCGAAGACCTCGGGGCTGGGGCGGGAGGTGGTGACGGACCGCCGCTTCTGGAGGGCCTGGGCGAGGGCTTCGGCCGAGATCTCCGTGCCCTCCTCCAGGGCTCGGTCGCCGATGACGACGGTCAGCTGGACCGTGGTGATGGCGTGCCGCTCCCTCGTCTGGCGTGGCAGGTAGGCCGTTGAATCGGTGACGATCGCGACATGCCGGGACATGAGCGGGAGGTTACCCGCCAGAACCCCCGCACGGCAGCCCGGCCCCCCACGGGATCACCGGGCGTCGGCGAGCGCCCCTCGCCGTCCCGCCCCCGCTTCCGCCTCCGACCGGCCCCGGTCGGCCGTACCGTCAGGTGGTGGTCTCCGGGCGGGCCGACTTCTCCCAGGGGTACGCGGTCAGCCGGGGGTCGGGCCCCGTGATCGCGGACGGCTCGCTGCGGGGCCCGGGCCCGGCGTCCGTCGCCCGGCCGGTGGCCCCGGCGGGACGTCCCCGCTCCTCCGCACCCGCGGTGGTGGCGCCCGGCGCGGGCTCCGGGTCGGCCCAGTGGCGCAGGGCTCCGGCCTCGACGTCGATCTGGGCGCTGAGCGTCGACAGGTCGTCCTCGGCGAACCGCACGGCCCGGTCCCGGGCGGCGCGGCGCAGCGCGTCGGCCGAGCTCGTGATCCGCTCGGTCCGCGCGGTGAGTTCGGGGAGCTGTCCGGCCACCCACGCCCGGTCGGGCTCCCGCTCCAGGCGCTTGAGGTCGGCGTCGAGTTCGAGACCGTGTCCGCTGAGCCGGTTGAACAGGTCGAGCGACTCCTTCAGCGAGGCGTCCTGGCCGACGCCCGCCTGGAGCGCCTCCTGCGTGGCGCGCATCGAGGTGCGCAGCGAGAGCCGCAGCCGGGCCAGCTCGCCCGCCGCGCCGGCCTGGCCGAAGCTCTTGGCCCGCAGCGTGGTGTCCTCGACCGTGCGCCGGGCCTGGTCCAGGGTGCGGTCGACACCGCGCTTGGCGGCCTTGGTCACCTTCACGGTGGCGTACACCCCGAGCGCCACGAAGGCGACGAAGAGTAGCGCCAGGATCGTGAGAATCGCTTCTTCCATGGGCGCGCCCCTCCGGCATCGGTCGTCTCACCACGCGGTTGTGGTTCTTCCACGGTAAACGGAACGGGCAGGCCGAGGGTTCCATCGGAACCCCCAACCTGCCCGTAGGGGAAACCCCTATGCGCGACCGTTCACCGAGCCGCGCGTAAGCGGTCCGCTAGCCCGCGACGATGTTGACCAGCTTCGGCGCGCGCACGATCACCTTGCGGATCTCGGCACCGCCCAGCGCCGCGACCACGTGCGGGTCGGCCAGGGCCAGCGCCTCCAGGTCCGCGTCCGTGATCGACGGGGAGACCTCCAGGCGGGCCTTGACCTTGCCCTTGATCTGCACGACGCAGGTCACGGTCTCGTCGACGACGTACGCCGGGTCGGCGACCGGGAAGTCCCGGTGGACGACCGACCCGGTGTGGCCCAGCCTGCGCCACAGCTCCTCGGCGATGTGCGGCGCCAGTGGGGCGACCAGCAGCACCAGCTGCTCGGCGACCGGGCGGGAGAGAGCGCCCCCGGTCTTGGTCAGGTGGTTGTTCAGCTCGGTGATCTTGGCGATGGCGGTGTTGAAGCGCATCGCGGCCATGTCCTGCGCGACGCCGTCGATCGCCTTGTGCAGGGCGCGCAGCGTGTCCTCGTCGGGCGCGGCGTCGACGACGGTGACCTCGCCGGTCGACTCGTCGACGATGTTGCGCCACAGTCGCTGCAGCAGCCGGTACTGGCCGACCACCGCGCGCGTGTCCCAGGGGCGCGACACGTCCAGCGGGCCCATCGCCATCTCGTACAGGCGCAGGGTGTCGGCGCCGTACTCGGTGCAGATCTCGTCCGGCGTCACGGCGTTCTTCAGGGACTTGCCCATCTTGCCCAGGACGCGGGAGACCTTCTCGCCCTGGTACCAGAAGCCGCCGTCGCGCTCCTCGACCTCGGCCGCCGGCACGGCGATCCCGCGCGCGTCCCGGTAGACGAAGGCCTGGATCATGCCCTGGTTGTACAGCTTGTGGAAGGGCTCGGCCGAGGAGATGTGGCCCAGGTCGAACAGGACCTTGGACCAGAAGCGCGCGTACAGCAGGTGCAGCACGGCGTGCTCGGCGCCGCCGACGTACAGGTCGACGCCACCGGTCGGCATGCCCTCGCGGGGACCCATCCAGTACTGCTCGACGGCGGGGTCGACCAGCTTCTCGGAGTTGTGCGGGTCCAGGTAGCGCAGCTCGTACCAGCAGGAACCGGCCCAGTTGGGCATGGTGTTGGTCTCGCGGCGGTACTTCTTGGGGCCGTCGCCCAGGTCCAGGGTGACGTTCACCCAGTCCTCGTTGCGGGACAGCGGGGTCTCCGGGCGGGTGTCCGCGTCGTCCGGGTCGAAGGTGCGCGGCGAGTAGTCCTCGACCTCGGGCAGCTCCAGCGGCAGCATCGACTCGGGCAGCGCGTGGGCGACGCCGTCCTCGTCGTAGACGATCGGGAAAGGCTCGCCCCAGTACCGCTGGCGGCTGAACAGCCAGTCGCGCAGCCGGAAGTTGACGGTGCCCTCGCCGATGCCGCGGTCGGCCAGCCAGGCGGTGATCCGGGCCTTGGCGTCGACGACGCCCAGACCGTCCAGGGAGATCTCGTCGTTGGCGGAGTTGACCAGCTTCGCCTCGTACGAGGCGAACGCGTCGTCCCACGTGGACGGGTCGGTGCCGCGGTCGTCCGAGGGCTCGACGACGCAGCGCATCGGCAGCTCGAAGGCGCGCGCGAAGGCGAAGTCGCGGCTGTCGTGCGCGGGGACGGCCATGATGGCGCCGGTGCCGTAGCCCATCAGGACGTAGTCGGCGATGAAGACCGGGACCCGCTCGCCGCTGACCGGGTTGGTCGCGTACGCGCCGGTGAAGACGCCGGTCTTGTCCTTGGCCTCGGCCTGGCGCTCCACGTCGGACTTGGAGGCGGCCTGCTTGCGGTAGGCGTCGACGGCCTCGGCGGGGGTGGCGTGGCCGCCGGTCCACACCTCGTGGGTGCCCTCGGGCCAGGCGGCCGGGACGATCTTCTCGACCAGGTCGTGCTCGGGGGCCAGGACCATGTAGGTGGCGCCGAACAGGGTGTCCTGGCGGGTGGTGAAGACGGTGATGGCACCGGTGTCGCCGACCTGGAAGTCGACGCGGGCGCCCTCGGAGCGGCCGATCCAGTTCCGCTGCTGCAGCTTGATGGCCTCGGGCCAGTCCAGCGCGTCCAGGTCGTCCAGCAGGCGGTCCGCGTAGGCGGTGATCCGCATGTTCCACTGGCGCAGCTTGGACTTGAAGACGGGGAAGTTGCCGCGCTCGGAGCGTCCGTCGGCGGTGACCTCCTCGTTGGCCAGGACGGTGCCCAGGCCGGGGCACCAGTTGACGGGCGCGTCGGAGGCGTACGCCAGGCGGTACTCGCCCAGGACGTCGGAGCGCTCGGCGGCGCTCAGCTCGCTCCACGCGCGCGTGGTGCCGGGAATCTCACGCGTGCCGTTCGCGAACCGCTCGACCAGCTCGGCGATCGGACGGGCCTTACCGGCCTCGTCGTCGTACCAGGAGTTGAAGATCTGCAGGAAGATCCACTGGGTCCACTTGTAGTACTCCGGGTCGATCGTGGCGAACGACCGGCGCTTGTCGTGGCCCAGACCCAGTCGGCGCAGCTGGACCTTCATGTTCTCCATGTTGGCCTCGGTGGACACGCGCGGGTGCGTGCCCGTCTGCACGGCGTACTGCTCGGCCGGCAGGCCGAAGGCGTCGAAGCCCAGGGTGTGCAGCACGTTGTGGCCGGTCATGCGCGCGTGGCGGGCGAAGACGTCCGTCGCGATGTAGCCCAGGGGGTGGCCGACGTGCAGTCCCGCGCCCGAGGGGTACGGGAACATGTCCATGATGAACTTCTTGGGCCGTGCGGCGACCGCGGGGTCGCCCGCCAGGTCACCGGTGGGGTTCGGGGCCTCGTACGTGCCCTCGGCGTCCCAGAAGTCCTGCCAGCGTGCCTCGATGTCGGCGGCCATGGCCGCCGTGTAGCGATGCGGGGCCGCCGTCTCGGCGGCCGTATTGATCTCGGTCATGGTCCTTGAAGCTCCATCGATCGTCTCTGCCCACGGCCACTGACTGCCGAAATGAAAAATCCCCTCGCACAGGAGGGGATGCCGCGCCGACTCCGACGGAATGTCTGTCGTCCGTCGGGACTGGTCAGCGCGGCTCGATAAGCAGGAGGCGTACGGCACGCATGGCGCCAGGGTACCGCAGCGGCCGCACGGGCCGCACCGGCGTTCCGTGGGGCGGGACACGAGAGAGCGGGCCACCCGATCCGGGTGACCCGCTCTCCGTTCCACGATCTTCCGTGGATTTTCTGTGGAGCTAAGGAGAATTGAACTCCTGACCTCCTGCATGCCATGCAGGCGCTCTACCAACTGAGCTATAGCCCCTTGCTTTCCGTCTCCGTTCCGGTTTCCCTCGCGGCGACAGACAGAACATTAACCGGCTCCCCGGCAGATCTCCAAATCGATTCCCGGAGGCCTTCGGGACCGCCGGGTAGGGTCGCCGACTGTGTCCGTCTCCGTGCTCTCGAAAACCCGTGCCCGGCCGTGGCCCCTGGTCACCGCCGCGGCGGTCTGTCTGCTCTCGCTCGCGGCCTTCTGGGTGGCGCAACGCCTCGCCCACGTGAACATGCTCGACGTGATGGTCTACCGGGCCGAGGGGGAGACGGTCCGGGCCGGCGGCGACCTGTACGCGATGCGCGCCACCTCGGCGAACCTCGGCATGACGTACCCGCCCTTCGCGGCCCTGCTGTTCGTCCCGCTGACCCTGGTGGGCGTCCCCCTGATGCGGGCCCTCACCACCGGGGGGAACCTGCTCCTGGTGGTCGCCCTGGTCCAGCTCTCGGTCCGGCTGGTCCGCCCGTCGCTGTCCCGCGCGGACCTGTGGCGCACGACGTTCTGGATCGCCGCGGTCGTGGTCTGGTGCGAGCCGGTGTGGACGACCCTGAGGTACGGCCAGATCAACCTGCTCATAGCCGTGGCGGTGCTCTGGGACCTCACGCGCCGCGCGGGCAGCCGCTGGGCCGGCCTCGGCATCGGCCTGGCGACCGCGGTGAAACTCACACCGGGACTCTTCGTCGTCCTGCTGCTCGTCGCGGGTCTGCTGCTGTGGCGCCGGGACCGCTCCTGGAACCAGTGGCTGCGCACGGCGGCGACGGCGACGGGGGTCTTCCTCGGGACGACGCTGGCCGTGGTGGTCGCGCTGCCCGCGGACTCGAAGAAGTTCTGGACCGAGACCCTGTTCGAGACGGGCCGGGTCGGTTTCGCCGAGGAGACCGCCAACCAGTCCATCCGCGGCGTCCTGGCCCGGCTGATGCACACCGACGACCCGGGCATGTGGTGGGCGGTGACGGCGGCCCTCATGGGCGGCGTCGCGATGGTGGTGGCGGTACGGGCCGCGCTGCGCGGCGACAAGGCCGTGGCGGTGGTCGTCTGCGCGTTCACGGCGCTGATGATCAGTCCGATCTCGTGGTCCCACCACTGGGTCTGGTGCGTGCCGCTGCTGATCCTGCTCGCGGACCGCGCCACGCGCGCGTGGCGGGTGGCGGGACCGGTGGCCCTGGTGTTCGCGTCGTTCGCGCTGTGGTGGGTCCCGCACGACCCGGGCCGCCCCGAACTGGACCAGAACGCGGGCCAGATGCTGCTCTCCGCCGTCTATCCGCTGACGACGACGGCGCTGCTCGTGGGGTACGTACTGACGCGGCGGAGGCTGCGCGGGACGGACACCGGCCGTACGGACGGGATCGGCGCGACGGCGGCGGAACCGCTCCTGGAGGCCGTACCGGAGCAGGAGCGTCCGGCGGTGGTGGAACAGGGGCGTCCGGGGGATCAGGGGCGTCCGGCGGCGCGGGAGCCTCAGGCCGTGGCGAAGGAGTAGAACCGCTTGAGGGTGCAGTGCTCGTCGAGGAGCCGACCGTAGATCGGCTCCCCCTCCAGCTCGCGGTAGGTCTCGATCGGGTCGCCTTTTATGATCAGCGCCCGCGCGCACTCCTCGCACCAGTACTGGAACTCGACGTTGACGGGGTCCATGTCGCGCACGATGGGCGTGCCGCTGCCGCACCAGTCGCACTTCCGCCTGTGTGCACCCATCAGTCAGCTCCAGCCGTGGCCGCGGGTCGCGGGCCCCGTCGTACGCCTGATCGTGCGCCTGGTCGTGCGCCGACAGGACACCCTGCCGTTGTCGCCGAGCACGTGGGCCACCCTCCCGTCCGGATCCTGTCCCCCTCCGGCCGTCCGATTCTGCCATGGCCCCGCAAGGGGGCCGGCGTACTCGGCACAACGTGGTGAAACGACGAATCCCGCCCCCTGGTGGGGACGGGATTCGGTGACTGTGGAGCTAAGGAGAATTGAACTCCTGACCTCCTGCATGCCATGCAGGCGCTCTACCAACTGAGCTATAGCCCCTCGTGTTCTTCGCGCTCCGCGCTGCGAACAAGAAGAACTCTAGCCTGTGACCTGCCGGAAAGTGAAATCCGGGTCCGGCAGGCCCGTCGCGGGCTCCGCGGGGCTCAGTCGTCGTCGCCGAGGACCGGCTCGGGCAGCGTGCCGGCGTTGTGCTCCATCAGGCGCCAGCCGCGCGCGCCCTCGCCGAGGACGGACCAGCAGCAGTTCGAGAGCCCGCCCAGGCTCTCCCAGTGCCGGGACTCCAGGCCCAGGAGCCGGCCGATGGTGGTGCGGATGGTGCCGCCGTGGCTGACCACGACGAGCGTGCCGTTCTCGGGGAGCTTGTCGGCGTGCTCCAGGACCACGGGTGCGGCCCGGTCGGCCACCTCGGTCTCCAGCTCGCCGCCGCCCCGGCGCACGGGCTCGCCGCGCTTCCAGGCGGCGTACTGCTCGCCGTACCGCGCCACGATCTCGTCGTGGGTCAGCCCCTGCCACTCCCCCGCGTACGTCTCGCGCAGCGCGGCGTCGTGGGCGACGTCGTGGCCGGTGAGCGCGGCGAGTTCGGCGGCGGTGGCCGCCGCCCGCTTCAGGTCGGAGGCCACGACGGCGTCCGGCTGGAGCGCGGCGAGCAGCCGTGCGGCCCGGCGCGCCTGGGCGACGCCGGTCTCCGTCAGCTCGATGTCGGTCGAGCCCTGGAAGCGGCGCTCCAGGTTCCAGGAGGTCTGGCCGTGGCGCCAGAGGACGATGCGGCGGCCGGTGCCGCCCCTGGTGGTGCTCAGCTCAGCTCACCGTCCGGTCCGTCGGGCAGGCCGGAGGCGTGGCCGGCGGTGTCGACGCCGGTCAGGGCGGCGTGCTCGGCGCCCTTGCCGCGGGTCTTCGCGGCGTCCTCGGGCAGCTCCAGCTCGGGGCAGTCCTTCCACAGCCGCTCCAGGGCGTAGAAGACCCGCTCCTCGCTGTGCTGGACGTGGACGACGATGTCGACGTAGTCCAGCAGGATCCAGCGCGCGTCGCGGTCGCCCTCGCGGCGGACCGGCTTGGCGCCGAGCTCCTTGAGCAGCCGCTCCTCGATCTCGTCGACGATCGACTTGACCTGGCGGTCGTTGGGCGCGGAGGCGAGCAGGAAGGCGTCGGTGATCGACAGCACGTCGCTGACGTCGTAGGCGATGATGTCGTGCGCGAGCCGGTCGGCGGCCGCCTGGGCGGCGGTCTTGACGAGCTCGATGGAACGGTCCGTGGCGGTCACAAGCAGGCTTTCGTCGGCGGTCAAGTACCCCTCCAGGGTCTCACGGACCGCCGACGGCGCCGTCTGACTTTTCCGAGCGCCGTCGGGGCGTCTCCGGCGGGTCGTCGCCGGACGCTCCCTAGCGGGCCTCCGGGAGCTTGTAGTCCCGGCCCAGGACGACGGTGACGGCGGCCGATCCCGCGGTCTCGCCCTTGCCGACCGAGGCGGCCGGGAGGCCGAGCGTCTTGGCCACCTCGGCGGCCGCCGCCTTCTGGGCGTCGTCGCGGTAGAGGACCTCGGACTTCTCCTGGACCGGCGCCCCGGTGCCGCCCACGAAGGCGTAGCCGCCGTTGACCAGCACGATCCGGGCGGCCTCGGTCGCGTTCTTCCCGGAGCCGTCCCGCAGGGAGACCCGGGTGACCCCGTCCGTCTCGGGGGCGGTGACCTTGCCACCGAGGATGTCCTTGACGACGCTGTCGCTCGCGCCGTCGGTCAGCGCGCCGTCCTCCTCCACCGGGAGCAGGGCCGTCTTGTAGGAGCCGACCTTGGCGTGCTCGGCGAGCTTGGCCAGGGAGGCGCCGAGGTCCTTCTCCGGGAGCGAGGGGTCGAGGATCTGCTGGAGGGTCTCGATGGTGATCGTGGCGGCCGCGGGGTCGTCGGAGATCTTCCGCAGCACCCCGTACAGGACCTGGCCGAAGCGCTGGAGCTGCTTGGCGTCGGCCTCGCCGGGGGCCCGGTAGGTGGCGTAGGCGACGGCCGCGCGGCCGTTCAGCGTCTGCTTCTCGCCCTTCCTGACGAGCGGCTCGGCGCCGTTCTTGGGGGCGGGCACGTCGGTGTCGGTGTCGGTCTCGATGCCGCTGACGACCTCGACGAGGTTCTCCAGGTACGGGGTGTCCAGGCGCCAGGTGCCGGTGATCTTCGTTCCGAGGAGGTTGCCGATCGACTCCCGGGTGCCGCTGGAGCCGTCGTCCTCGACCGACTTGCCGAGGGTGGTCGCGGAGCCCTCGGAGTCGGCGACGACGACGGAGGCGGGGAGCAGGACGGTGGTGCCCTGGCGGGTGGTCGCGTTCTCCACGAGCAGGGCGGTGGACGTTCCGCCGTTCGTGGTGTCGTGGAGGTGGACCACGATGGTGTCGCGCTTCTGGGGGCCGGTCGCGGTGGCCGCCTTCTGCTCGGGGGCGGAGGTGCCGGGGAGCAGGCCCGCGGACCACAGGTAGCCGACGCCGCCGACGACGGCGAGCACGAGGACGACGACGAGCGCGACGATCCTGTTGCGGCCCCGCCGTCTGGCCTCCTCGCGCCGCTCCGAGCGGCTCTCGGTGAACTTGAGCCAGTCGATGACGTCCTCGGAGTCCTCGTCGGGCTCCTCGATGAACGAGAACTGCTCGGTGCGGTACTCGCGGTCGTCGTCGTCGTCCGTACGGGACGGGGCGGGGCGCCCGGGTGCGGCCCGGCCCGGTGCGGGCCGCTCGGAGGCGGGGCGCTGGCCGGGGACGCCGGGCGGGGCGGCGACGGGCGCGGCCGGGGCCTCGGACGCCGGCCGGGCGGGCTCGGTCCGGGACTGCGGCCGGGGTTGGTGCTGCGGTTGGGGCTGGTGCTGCGGTTGGGCCTGGGGCTGCTGGGGCTGGGCGGCCCACTGCTGACCGGTCTCGGTCCCGGCTCCGGTGTCGTACGAGGGGTAGGCGTAGCCCTGTTGCCCGTACGGGTCGTACGAGTGCTGCGACGGCGGCTGCTGCGCCTGCGGCTGCTGCTGGGCGTAGGGGTCGTAGCCGTACGCCTGCTGCGGCTGCGCCGGCTGCTGCTGACCGCCGTACGGGTCGTAGTGCTGCGCGGGCTGCTGCTGCGCCTGCGGCTGCTGGTACACCGGCTGCCCGTATTCGTCGTAGCCGATGATCTGCGGCTGCGGATAGTACGGGTCGTACGGATGCTGCTGGTCGTTCACCGGTGCCCCTCCCCGAAGCTCACTCGCCGCGGTACAACTGGCGCTTGTCGATGTAGCGCACCACGCCGTCCGGCACCAGATACCAGACGGGATCGCCCTGCGCGACCCTCGCCCGGCAGTCGGTGGAGGAGATGGCGAGCGCGGGGATCTCCACGAGCGAGACCCCGCCCTTGGGCAGGCCGTCGTCGGTGAGGTCGTGGCCCGGGCGGGTGACGCCGATGAAGTGCGCGAGCGAGAAGAGCTCCTCCGCGTCGCGCCAGGTGAGGATCTGCGACAGCGCGTCGGCCCCCGTGATGAAGAAGAGGTCCGAGTCGGCGTTGAGGGAGGCCAGGTCCCGCAGGGTGTCGATGGTGTAGGTCGCGCCGCCGCGGTCGATGTCGATCCGGCTGACCGAGAACTGCGGGTTGGAGGCGGTCGCGATGACCGTCATCAGATAGCGGTCCTCGGGCGCGGACACGGCCTTGTCGCTCTTCTGCCACGGCTGCCCCGTCGGCACGAACACCACCTCGTCGAGGTGGAACAGGGCGGCGACCTCGCTGGCCGCCACCAGGTGTCCGTGGTGGATCGGGTCGAAGGTTCCGCCCATCACGCCGAGTCGGCGCTTGCCGCGCCCGCCAGTAGGCACTTCCTGCTCTCCCATGCGTGCAGAGCCTACTGGCACGGCAGCGTCCGCCGGATCAGCGGTGTCGGTTCAGCGGTCGCGGTTGAAGCGGGTGGTGATCCACAGCAGGAGCATCAGGGCGCCGAAGGCGCCGATACCGGTGAGGTAGGGGCTGAGGCTTTCGTGGTTGCCGCCGTGCTCGGCGCCCTCGGCGAGAGTGACCAGGTTGGCAGCGGTGCTGTGGAGGCTCATCTTCGGCAGACCTATCGATCGGGGATGGGAGCGGAGACTTCGCGCACATCGTATGCGGGCCGTCCGGACGCGCTCACGCCGACTCAGGCGTTCGCGTCGCGCTCCGTGTTGCCGCCCGCCCCGGCGGTGGTGTCGGTACCGGCGGTGGTGTCGGTACCGGCGCTGCCGTCCCCACCGCTCACGCCGTCGGTGCCGCCCGGCCCGGCGGCGCCGTCCCCGCCGCCCGTGTCGTCCGTGCCGTCGGTGCGGTAGCCACGCAGCAGGAACCAGGCGAGCAGGACCCCGCCCACGATCGAGGCGAGCAGCACGATCCGGAGCGTGTCGCCCGGGCCCTGGTCCGCGGCGGCGGCGAGCACGGCGGCAGCGGCGTCGGCGGTGGCGGCTGTGTCCGGCATGTCGGTCGTGCCCTTCGGTCGTCCTTGGTGCCCGAGTTATCCACAGGCCCCGCCACACCGTAGCGCCAACGCCTAGTCTGGGGGCAGTCAGGGGGACGAGCACCGACTCGTACGAACAGGGGGCATCCATGACCGAGAACGACCACGGGAGCGCGCCGAGCAGGCAGCGGAAGCGGTTCCCCGGCATCTCCTCGCGGGCCTACGAACACCCGGCCGACCGCTCGGCGCTGGTGGCGCTGCGCAAGCTCAGCGGCTTCGACACGGCCTTCAAGGCGCTCAGCGGACTGCTGCCGGAGCGCAGTCTGCGGCTCCTCTACCTCTCGGACTCCGTCCGGGTGAGCGACGCGCAGTTCGGCCACCTCAACGACATGCTGCGGGACGCCTGTTACATCCTGGACCTGGAGAAGGTCCCGCCGATGTACGTGACGCAGGACCCGAAGCCCAACGCCATGTGCATCGGCCTGGACGAGCCGATCATCGTGCTCACCACCGGCCTCGTGGAGCTCCTCGACGAGGAGGAGATGCGGGCGGTCGTCGGCCACGAGGTCGGACACGCGCTCTCCGGGCACGCCGTGTACCGGACGGTCCTGCTGTTCCTCACCAACCTGGCGCTCAAGATCGCCTGGATCCCGCTGGGGACGGTCGCGATCACCGCCGTCGTGACGG
This sequence comes from Streptomyces sp. NPDC086147, assembly GCF_040702165.1. Taxonomy (NCBI): domain Bacteria; kingdom Bacillati; phylum Actinomycetota; class Actinomycetes; order Kitasatosporales; family Streptomycetaceae; genus Streptomyces; species Streptomyces sp. NPDC086147. Next base: position 56,412 of record NZ_JBFBJO010000005.1, read on the forward strand.
CGCTGCGCGAGTGGTTCCGCAAGTCGGAGCTCTCCGCCGACCGGGCCGGGCTGCTCGTCGGGCAGGACGCGCGGGCCTCGATGCGCGGCCTGATGAAGATCGCCGGCGGCAACCACCTGCACGAGATGAACGTGGACGCGTTCCTCGCCCAGGCCGACGAGTACGAGAAGGCCGGGGACCTGCGGGACTCGGTCCTGAAGATCCTCAACGTGCTGCCGCGCTCGCACCCCTTCACCGCCGTCCGCGCGGCGGAACTGAAGAAGTGGTCGGAGAGCCGCGACTTCCAGCGGATCATGGACGGGCACTACCCGAAGCGCTCGGAGGACAAGGACACCTCGGTCTCGGACTCCTTCCGCGAGTCGGCGGGTCACTACGCCGAGACCGTGCGGACCAGCAAGGATCCGCTGTTCAAGCTGGTCGGGGACATAGCCGGCGGCGCCGGTGACCTGGCGGGCGACCTGGGCGGACGGCTGCGCAACCGGTTCGGCGGCCAGGGCTCCGCGAAGGCGGACGGCGGCGCGGCCGAGGGCGGGGCCCCGGCCGGTGACGACGGCGGGAAGGGCCCCGGGAAGGACTCCGCCGGGGACGGTCAGAACGAGGGCTGAGCCCCCGGGGCCAGCACTCCGCACAGCGAGGGGACGGCGGGCCGGTCCGTGGCGTACGGGTCGGTGACCGCCGGGCCGCCGCCCGCCTCGGAGGCCCGCGTCCCCGCCAGGAGCGGCTTCAGGGAGCCCGTGGTGTCCGCGTCGCAGGCCTGCGGCCCGGCCTCCGAGGTGCTGCTCAGCAGTTCGGCGCGGTGCGCCCGCAGGTCCTCGCGGTCGAAGCGGAAGTGCACGACGCGGTGGACGGTGAAGAGGGACGCCGCGGCGACCGGCCCCGTGCCGCGGATGACCGGACGGAGGGCGTAGGTGTACGTGTGGTCCGCCGTGACGTCGAGGGTGTCGGGCCCGGTCTCCTCGAAGCGGAGGGTGCCCCGGACGCGGACGCCGGGATCGGCGAGGGCGACCTCGCGGGGGTCGAAGCGGACGAGCCAGGCGGCGGGGGCGTGCCGGCCGTCGTCGGCGGGCGACTCGACGCTCCGGTCGAACTGCGCCAGCTGGTCGGGGTCGAGCAGGAGGCGCGGGGGACGCGCGGTGGCCCCGCTCAGGACCTCGGGATCCAGCGAGGAGGCGACGAGGTAGTCCCTGGCGATGTCGAGGGCGGCGAGGACCTGGCTCTCGGCGAAGTGCATGGTGCGTCCGGCGACCGGCAGGACGATGCCGGCGGCCCCGACGCGGTACTCGGCGGCCGGGCTGCGGGCGAAGAGCCGCGCGGGCTCGCCGCCGGGGACGGGGTCCCGGGGCGCGAGCCGGACGACGGTGGTCCGCAGGGGCTCGGCGCGCTGGTCGACGGGAGGCTGGTACGGGTTGCGGACGCCCAGGTAGACGGCGGTGCCGAAGGCGAGGAGGACGAGGAGGACCAGGAGGACCGCCTGGCGGGAGCCGCTCCGGGGCGCCCCGGTGGGAAGACTGCGGACGGCCTGGGCGTGCTCGCCCATCCGCTCGCGGGCGGAGAACTCCTGGAGGCGGGCAGCACGGACGAACGCCTCGTCGAAGACGACGGATCGGTACTCGTCCTCACCACCGCCGGGGAACCCCTCGGGTGTCCCCTCAGGCGGGTCGCCACGCCCTGCCATACCTTCAGAGTAGGTCTGCGGGGGCTTCGGTAAACGCCCAGGTACACGACAAGTTCCGAAGAATTCCGCCATCGGGACGGCCGGGTCCCGGGGCGGAACCGGTGCGCGACCGGTACGGGGCGGGCCGGAGTCCCGGTTCGGGAGCGCCTCGGGTCCGGTTCGGGTGCGGTTCGGGTTCGGGAGGGCCCCGGGGGCTATCCAGGGGACACGGAGCCGACGGCGGGGGCGCGGGCCGCGGGCGGGGCCGGGTTGGGGGTCGGCGCGTCGACGCCGGTGGTGGCCGGCGGCGGGACCTGGTCCTGGCGGTTGGCGGCGGCGCCCCGGTAGACGGCGCTGAAGGCGAGGGCGACCATGCCGACCCCCATGACGAGGGCGAGGACCCAGGCGACGGGCCGGTGCCAGCGGGCGCTGCCCCGGTAGGGGCGCAGGGCGCCGCCGTGGGGGCCGTAGGGGCTGTCGTCGTCGCCGATGTCGTCGGGCTCGTAGGTGAGGCCCAGCGGGTCGTGGCCGTCCCCGTAGGGGTCGTCGTCGACCGGTCCGCCGCCCGCGCGGGCGCGGGCCGCCTCGGCCTCGGCACGGGCCTGGGCGGCGGCGAGGAGCCGCTCGACCGCGGTCGGCTCGTGGACGGTCGCGGCCCTCACGAACTCCTCGTCGAAGACCACGGCGGCGTGGACCTCGTCAGCGCCTCCGCGGTCGACAGAGTCCTCGGGGTCTCCGCCGTTCTGGAACGGCCTGCCCCCCACGTCGTCCGGCACGGATTCAGAGTAGACCCGGAAGGGGGTTTTGGGCAGGGAGAGTGCGAAGCCTCCCCGCCCGTACCGAAAGCCCGTACGGACCGGAAGGAGGTGTTACCGCACGTGACCGTCGCCGGTGACGATGTATTTGGTCGAGGTCAGCTCGGGAAGGCCCATGGGGCCCCTGGCGTGCAGCTTCTGGGTGGAGATGCCGATCTCGGCGCCGAAGCCGAACTGGCCGCCGTCCGTGAACCGGGTGGAGGCGTTCACGGCGACCGTGGTGGAGTCGACCAGCTGGGTGAAGCGGCGGGCCGCGGCCTGCGAGGTGGTGACGATCGCCTCGGTGTGGCCGGAGGACCACGTCCGGATGTGTTCCACGGCCTTGTCGAGGGAGTCGACGACGGCGGCGGCGATGTCGTACGAGAGGTACTCGGTCTCCCAGTCCTCCGTGGTGGCCGGGACGACGGTGGCCTTGGAGCCCTCGGCGAGGGCGAGGGTCCGCTCGTCGGCGTGGACGGTGACGCCGGCCTCGGCGAGGGCGTCGAGGGCCCGGGGCAGGAAGGCCTCGGCGACGTCCTGGTGGACGAGGAGGGTCTCGGCGGCGTTGCAGACGCTGACCCGGTGGGCCTTGGAGTTGATCAGGACGTCCACGGCCATGTCGAGGTCGGTGTCGGCGTCGACGTAGACGTGGCAGTTGCCGGTGCCGGTCTCGATGACCGGGACGGTGGACTCCTCGACGACGGTTTTGATCAGGGAGGCGCCGCCGCGCGGGATGAGGACGTCGACGAGGCCGCGGGCCCGCATCAGCTCGCGGACGGACGCGCGGGACTCGCCGGGGACGAGCTGGACCGCGTCGGCGGGCAGCCCTGCGCCCCCGACGGCGTCGCGCACCACGTTCACCAGGGCGTTGTTGGAGGCGTACGCGGAGGAGGAGCCCCGGAGCAGGACGGCGTTGCCGGACTTGAGGCAGAGGGCGGCGGCGTCGACGGTGACGTTCGGGCGGGCCTCGTAGATGATGCCGACGACGCCGAGGGGGACGCGGACCTGGCGCAGGTCGATGCCGTTGGGGAGGGTCGAGCCGCGGACGACCTCGCCGACGGGGTCGGGCAGCGCGGCCACGTCGCGGACGTCGGCGGCGATGGCCCGGACGCGCTCGGGGGTGAGGGTGAGCCGGTCGACGACGGCCTCGCTGGTGCCGGCCTCGCGGGCCTTGGCCACGTCCACGGCGTTGGCCTCGACGATCTCGGCGGTGCGCGCTTCGAGGGCGTCCGCGACGGCGAGGAGCGCCTCGTCCTTGGCCGCGCGCGGGAGTGGCGCGATTTCGGCGGCGGCGGCGCGGGCCCGGTGGGCGGCCCGGGTGACCGGGGAGAGGCTGTCGAGGGGCGTGAGCGAGGTCATGTCCGCAGGGTACTGGCAGCCCCGCGGACATCCCTCACGTATCCCGCACTGCGAGACGTACCCCTGGACGCCTCTCGGAGCACACCCCGGCACCTGCCTCTGGACGCCTCCCGGAGCGCACCCCGGGACCTGCCCCTGGACTCCTCCCATGGCGCACCCGGAGGCACGTCCCGGACGGGTCCCGGGGCGTGTCCCGGTCGCCCTCCGCCGGAGGTCCCGCCCCTCAGTAGGGGTGGACTCCGACCGGGGCGGCGGGCGGCGGGCCGTAGCCCTCCGCGATCCGCTGGTGGTAGGTCTCGCGGTCGATGACCTCCAGGCCCACGATCTCCCAGGGCGGCAGCTTGGCGGTCTGCCGGTGCTCGCCCCACAGGCGCAGGGCGACGGCCGCCGCGTCGTGCAGGTCGCGGGCCTCCTCCCAGTACCGGATCTCGGCGTGATCGTTGGCGTAGCGGCTGGTCAGCAGGAAGGGATGGTCGTGGGCCAGCTGTTCGAGCCCCCGTCGCACCTCCTTCAGCGGCGACTCCACGCCCGACACGCTGAGGGTGATGTGCCAGAGCTTGGACACGGGCCGTTCCTCGGCGCGTGCCTCACGTGTCTCGCGTGCCTCATCCGTGTCGGTGGTGGTCTCGGTCTTCCTGTCCGTGGACCTGTCCCGTGCCTCGTCGAAGTCGGCTCCGGCCTCGACACTGGTCAGGGCGCGTTCGGCAGTCCCACGGGGCGGCGCCCCTGGGCGCGCTCGTCTCACCGGCGGCCTCCTGTGTGATGCGTGTGGTGCTGTACCCCGCCTTGCTCTTAACCCCCGAGACAAAGTTGACCAGTCCGAGGCGGCGCTTGGGGCGGTTTTGGTGAACGTCCCTTCCGGATGGCCGCAGTTTCGGCCGTTTCGGCGGGTGGCGTCCGACGAATGGCGTACGGTGCGCGGCTTCCGGCCCGGCGGGCCGTCCGGCCGGGGCGCGTACGGGCCGCGGCACCCTCAGCCGATGACGACGAGGTCGTCGCGGTGGACGATCTCGCGCTCGTACTCCGGGCCCAGTTCCCTGGCGAGCTCGTGGGTGGAGCGGCCGAGCATCCGGGGGATCTCCTTGGCGTCGAAGTTGACGAGGCCGCGGGCGACGGCCCGGCCGGCGGCGTCGCGCAGCTCGACCGGGTCACCGGCCACGAAGTCGCCCTCGACACCCGCGAGACCGGCCGCGAGCAGGGACTTCTTGCCCTCGACGACGGCGCGGACGGCCCCGTCGTCGAGGGTGAGGGAGCCCTGCGGGGTGGAGGCGTGGGCGAGCCAGAGGAGCCGGTCGGCGGAGCGGCGGCCGGTGCGGTGGAAGTACGTGCCGGTGTCCCGTCCCGCGAGGGCGTCGGCGGCGCGGCTCGCCGAGGTGAGGACGACGGGGATGCCGGCGGCGGCGGCGATCCGGGCCGCCTCGACCTTGGTGACCATGCCGCCGGTGCCGACGCCCGCCTTGCCGGCCGAGCCGATCTCGACGTGGGCGATGTCGTCGGGGCCGGAGACCTCGGCGATCCGCGACGTGCCGGGCTTGGACGGGTCGCCGTCGTAGAGCCCGTCGACGTCGGAGAGCAGCACGAGCAGGTCGGCGCGGACGAGGTGGGCGACGAGGGCGGCGAGCCGGTCGTTGTCGCCGAAGCGGATCTCGTCCGTGGCGACGGTGTCGTTCTCGTTGACGACGGGCAGCGCACCCATGGTGAGGAGCTGGTCGAGGGTCCGGTACGCGTTGCGGTAGTGGGCGCGCCGGCTGGTGTCGTCGGTGGTGAGGAGGACCTGGCCGACGCGGACGCCGTAGCGGGCGAAGGAGGCGGTGTAGCGGGCCACGAGCAGGCCCTGGCCGACGCTGGCGGCGGCCTGCTGGCGGGCGAGGTCCTTGGGGCGGCGGGTGAGGCCGAGCGGGGCGAGGCCCGCGGCGATGGCGCCGGAGGAGACCAGGACGATCTCCTTCTCGCCGCCGCTGCGGACCTTGGCGAGCACGTCGACGAGGGCGTCCACCCGGTCGGCGTCGAGGCCTCCGGAGGCGGTGGTGAGGGAGGAGGAGCCGACCTTGACGACGATCCTGCGGGCCTCCGTCACGTACTGCCTCGCGCTGTCCGTCTGACCCGTCACCTGCGTCGTCACCTGCGTCGTCCTCACTCGGCCGTCCCGTGGCGCCGGGCGCTCCGCGCCCGGCTGCCAGGGCAATCTACGCGAGCCGGGAGGGCTGCCGCTCGTCCGTTTCGCTCCCCGGACCGGACGGGCCGGACGCGGCGGACGCCGGGCCGGTGCCGCGGGGCACCAGGATCCGCTGGGAGATCAGATAGGTGAAGGGGATCGCGAAGACGGCCGCCACGAGTGGCGCGATCCTGTCGTCCATTCCGGCCCAGGTGACGAGCACGAACAGGCCGGCGCTCTGCACCAGGAAGTTGGTGAGGTTGGCGAGGGGGAAGAGGGCGAACTTCTTCCAGGTGGGGCGGGTGCGGTAGGTGAAGTAGGTGTTGAGGAAGAAGGAGCCGATCATGCTGAGCACGAAGGCGAGGGAGTTCGCGGCGAGGTACGGCATCCACGGGTGCAGGAGCAGGTAGCACCCGAAGAACGTGCCGGTGTTGACCCCGCCCACCAGGCCGAAGCGGAAGATCTCGGCGAGCCGCGCCCGCCGCGTGGAGGCCTGCCCGGCGGGGGCGGCGCCCGTCGCGGGACCGACCTGCCCTACGGGACCGGCCTGCCCGGCGGGACCGGCGCCCGCCGCAGGACCGGCCTTCCCGACGGGGCCGGGACCGTCGGCGTCCCCGGAGGGGCCGGGGCGTCCGTCCCGGCCCGCGCCCATCAGCGCTCCCGCTCGGGGGTCGCGACGCGCAGGTGCTCGGCGGCGCTGTCGGCGATGGTGCGGCCGACGGAGCGGTGGGTCTCCTTGACGAGGAAGTGCGGCCGGCGCTTGGTCTCGTAGTAGATGCGGCCGATGTACTCGCCGATCAGCCCCAGCATCATCATCTGCACGCCGCCGAGGCCCACGATGATCGCGACCAGGGTGACGTAACCGGGCGAGTCGATGCCCTGGGTGATGGCGTTGACGGCGACCCAGACCGCGTACAGGGCGGCGAGGCCGGTCAGCATCATGCCGAGCCAGAGGGCCATGCGCAGCGGACGGTTGTTGAAGGAGATCAGCCCGTCCATGCCGTAGTTGACCAGGGAGCTGAACTTCCACTTCGTCTCGCCGCCCTCGCGCGCGGCGTTCTGGTAGTCGAAGGTGACGGTGTCGAAGCCGATCCAGGAGAAGAGGCCCTTGGAGAAGCGGTTGTACTCCGGGAGCGAGAGCAGCGCGTCGACGGCGGGGCGGGAGAGCAGGCGGAAGTCTCCGACGCCGTCGGTGAGCTCCACGTCCACCCAGCGGTTCACGGCCCGGTAGTAGGTGCGGCTGAGGGCGCTGCGGATCTTCTTGTCGCCCTCGCGGGTGCGGCGCGCTATCACCTGGTCGTGGCCCTGGTGGTAGAGCTCCAGCATGCGGCCGAGCAGCTCCGGCGGGTGCTGGAGGTCGGCGTCCATGATCACCACGGCGTCGCCGACGGCCTTGGTCAGGCCCGCGAGCATGCCGGCCTCCTTGCCGAAGTTGCGGCTGAAGGAGGCGTACTGGGTGCGGTTCGGGTGCAGCGAGGCGATCTCGCGCAGCTTGCCCAGCGTCCCGTCGGAGCTGCCGTCGTCCACGTAGCAGATCTCGTAGTCGACCGCGAGGGTGTCGAGCACCTGACGCATCCGCGCGTCGAAGAGCTCGACGACGTCTTCCTCGTTGAAGCAGGGAACGACGACGGAGAGTTTGGTCATGGAACGGTCACTCCAGAAGTGATGGACGAGAGAACGCTCTGAGGGGCCACCACCGGGCTCTTCTGCAAGCGGCACCGAGCGGTACGAGGTGGTGATGACCGTCCGGCGTGCCCTGCGCGGCCGTCCCGGTCGGCATGTCGTCCACACAATAAAGCATGAGGGAAAGACCTCGAAAATACGTGGTATTCACCTCGCTCGTCACCTCGGGACGGGTCTCCGGGAAGGCGTGGATTATCACAGGCGGCAAGGGCGCCATTTCGCGACGTGACGAGGTAAGGGAAGCGGAGGATGTGCTTCCGCGACGTGGGAACGACCGTGTCACCGCTGTTCCGTCCGCAGCGGCGCGGGGGCCCCGGGGTGTGTTTCCCGTCACCCCGATCCGCCGGGTGCGAGGGCGTTCGCGGTACCTTTTCCCCTCGCACGGACCGACGCGGACGACGCCCGTGGGAAACCGCCCGTACGGGCGACTTCCGACACGCGGGAACGGTTGCCCCGCGCGTCCGTTTCTTCCGTCACGATCGGAACGCGGCGGCCCCGCGCCGCCGAGAGGCACGAAGAGCCGGACGGGGAACACCAGGTAGCTTGGGTGTGTCTGGAGGAAAGACAAATGGATCGAGGTGCAAGTGCCTGACGTCTCCGTGGTCGTCATCGCATACAACGACGCAGAGCGTCTCCCGACGGCCGTTCGATCGGTTCTGGATCAGACCCTGCACGGCGTCGAAGTGGTGATCGTCGACGACTGCAGCAAGGACAGCACCTTCGAGGTCGCCCAGGCGCTCGCCGCCGCGCACCCGGACCGGGTCAGAGCCTTCCAGCTCCCGCGGAACAGCGGCGGCTGCGGCGCTCCGCGCAACTACGGCATCCAGCAGTGCGCCGGCGAGTACGTCATGTTCCTCGACAGCGACGACGTCCTCGAACGCAACGCCTGCCGCAACATGCTCGACGCCGCCGAGGGCACCGGCTCCGACATCGTCTCCGGCCTCTGCGTCCGCGTGCACCTGGACAGCCGCCACAAGAAGACCACCGCCTGGTACCCCTGGATCTACTCCGAGACCCGGACGGTCGACTCGATCACCGAGCTGCCGGACCTGCTGACCTTCGACACCCTGTCGACGAACAAGTGCTACCGCCGCGCGTTCCTCCTGGAGTCCGGCCTGGAGTTCCCGGTCGGCATCCACTACGAGGACCTGCTCTTCTCGGCCCAGGCCTACGTCGCCGCGAGCCGGATCACGCTCATCCCGAACACGGTCTACTACTGGAACGTGCAGGAGAGCGCCGCCGCCAAGTCGATCAGCAACCGGCGCCACGAGATCGCCAACTTCGTGCACCGCATGGAGATACACCGCCGGGTGGACGCCCTGCTGGAGAGCAAGGGCTACGACGAGCTCAAGTACCGCAAGGACATCAAGTTCCTCAAGCACGACCTGGTGCTCCACTTCCGCGACCTGTCGCTGCTCGACGAGGACTACCGGCGCGAGTTCGCCGAGCTGGCCAACGGCTACCTCGCCGAGATAGACCCGAGGGCGTACGAGGAGGTGCAGCCGCTGCACGCCATCTGCGCCTACCTGCTGAGCAAGGAGGACTGGGACAACCTGCTCCCGGCCACCGAGGCGCTCACCAACGCGGGCCGCCTCACCTCCCCGCTCGCCGAGGTCGACGGGCAGGTCTACTGGTGCGACCGGCACCTGGACACCGAGCAGGGCCGCCAGGTCCTCGACGTCACCGCGCGCGGCTTCCACACCCGCCCGCTCACGTCGCTCGCCCTCGGCAACCGGCTGACCTCGTACGAGAGCACCGACGGCGTCGTCAGGCTGGCCGGCCGGGTGGTCAACCCGCTGGGGCGGATCGCCCCGGACGCGAAGCTCGGCGCGGTCCTGGAGTTCTCCGCCCGCCGCAGCGTCGGCGGCAGGACCGCCCGCATCCCGGTGACGTCGGTCCGGCACGCCGGCGAGTGGATCGAGTGGGAGGGCACGGCGGACGTCGCCCGCACCGTGCGCCCGCTCGGCGTCATCGACGCGGTCTGGGACGTCCGGCTGGTCCTCACGGTCGACGGCCGGGAGCTGCGCACCCGGGTCTCCGTCGGCGGCACCTCCCTCGACAACGCGCGTTCCCTGAAGGTCCGTCCGCGGCTGACGACGCTGGTCTCCGACCGTCTCGTCCCCGAGATCACGAAGAAGGGCAACCTCTCCTACGTGCTCTCCGCCGAGGGCAGGGCGGCCGTGCGCACCTCCTCGATGATCGAGGGCGCCATGCACGGGCGCACCGCCCGGCTGGCGAAGACGAGCCTGCGGCGCCTGCTGAAGGCCCGGAGGGACCTGAACTCGGGCGAGACCAAGCTGCGCGTCTACCACGAGTTCTACAGCAAGCTGCCGATCCGCAAGGGCCTCGTGGTCTTCGAGAGCCACCTCGGCAAGCAGTACAGCGACAGCCCCAAGGCGATCTACGAGGAGATGCGCCGCCAGGGCGTCCCCTTCGAGGCCGTGTGGTCCTACGAGGGCGCTAGGCCGACCGGCTTCCCGCAGGACGCCACCCTCGTGAAGCGCTGGAGCTGGCAGTACCTGCGGGCGCTCGCCCAGGCCGAGTTCTGGATCGACAACCAGGGCTTCCCGCTGCGCCTCGCCAAGCGCCCGGGGACCACGTACATCCAGACCTGGCACGGCACCGCCCTGAAGCGGATGGGCTTCGACGAGCCCGGCACCAAGGCGCGCGGGCTCGCCGCCCAGGCCTCCTTCCAGGAGTCCCTGGACCGCTTCGACCACTTCCTGATCCGCGGCGAGCACGACCGGCGGACCCTCGCGAAGGGCTTCCGGCTCCGCGACGAGGTGCTGCTGCCCGTCGGCTACCCGCGCAACGACGAGCTGGCCGAGACCCGTCGCAAGGAGGCCGAGAGCGGCGTCCGGGAGCGCGGCGAACTCGCCGCGGAGCTGGGCATCGACCCGGAGAAGAAGGTGCTCCTGTACGCGCCGACCTTCCGGGCCGCCCCGGGCGGCAAGGTCCGCGCCTTCAAGGCCCCGTTCGACGTCGAGGCGTTCGCCGAGCGCTTCGGCGAGACCCACACGCTGCTGATCAGGACGCACTACCTGAACAGCGTGACGCTGCCGCCGTCGGTGCGGGGACGGGTGATCGACGTCTCCTCCCACCACGACGTCACCCCGCTGCTCGCCCTCGCGGACGGGCTGATCACCGACTACTCGTCCGTGATGTTCGACTACGGGCTGCTCGACCGCCCGATGGTCTTCTTCACCTACGACTACGACGAGTACGCCAAGGAGAACCGGGGCACCTACTTCGACCTGAAGGAGCGCGCTCCGGGGCCGGTGGTGGCCACGGAGGAGGAACTCTTCGGAGTGGTAGCCAACTTCAAGGACGAGGCCGACACCAAGTACGCGGCGGCCCGCCAGCGGTTCAACGCAGAGTTCAGCGAGTACGACCGGGGCGACGCGGCCCGCCGGATCGTCGCCAAGTTCTTCACCGGGAGCGGGAAGTGACCCACCAGACCGCCGTGTCCGGCGGCCGCGACGTCTTCATCGTCTCCAACAGCGTGGACGAGATGGGCGGTGTGACCACCTGGACGCACCAGATGGCCCGCGAGTTCGCCGCCCGCGGCCACCGGCTCCACGTCATCGGCATCACCCCCGCCCCGGCCGGCCGGCGGCACGAGTTCCCGGACCCGCTGCCGTACGACACCACCACGCTGTACGACGCGCACCCGCCGCAGGTGAAGCCGCTGCGCGGCCTCAAGGGCAAGCTCAACGCGGCGGAGCGGCGGCGGCACGCCGCCCGCGCCGCCGGGATGCGGGAGCGCGCGGACCGGATGACGGCGCTCTTCGCCGCCGCCCGGCCCGGCGCGGTCGTGATCGTGACCCAGGTGTGGGCGATGGAGTGGGTCGCGCTCGCCGACACCAAGGGCCTCATGGTGATCGGCATGAGCCACGAGTCGTACGAGGCCAGCGCCGCGTCCTCCCGGCTCGCCCGGGTGAAGCGCCACTACCGGGACGTCGACCGGCTCCTCGCCCTCACCCCGGGCGACGCGGACCAGCTGATCCGCGCCGGCATGGACAACGTCGGCCACATGCCGAACGCCCTGCCGTTCATGCCGCCGGCCCCGGTGCCGCGCGAGGAGAAGGTCGTGGTCTCCGTCGGCCGCCTCTCGCACGAGAAGGGCGTCGACATGCTGCTCGACGCCTGGGCCGAGATCGCCCCTCGCCACCCGGACTGGAAGCTGCGGATCTACGGCACCGGCGACGAGGAGCAGTCCCTGCGGCGGCAGACCACCGAGCTGGGCCTCGACGGGTCCGTGGAGTGGATGGGCCGCACCAACGACGTGCTCGGGGCGCTCACCGGGGCCTCGGTGTTCGCGCAGGCGTCCCGCGCCGAGGGCTTCCCGATCACCCTCCTGGAGGCGATGGCGGCGGGCGTGCCCTGTGCCGCGTTCGACTGCGCGCCGGGCGTCCGGGAGATCATCCGGGACGGCGAGGACGGGCTGCTCGCGCGGCTCGGCAACGCGGCGGAGCTGGGCGGGCACATCAGCGCGCTGATCTCCGACAAGGAGCTGCGCGACCGGATGGGCGACGCGGCCTTCGAGAACGTGAAGCGGTACTCGTCCGACGAGATCACCGACCGCTGGGAGGCGCTGTTCGCCTTCCTGGAGCGCTGACGGACCGCGACACGCGGGAACCCGTTCGTACGGTACGGGAAAGGGCCGGGGAGGCGACTCCCCGGCCCTTTCGCGTGCGTTCCGTACGGCGTCGTGCGTTCCCTACGACGTCAGACGGCGGCGGCGCGGCGGGCGACCCAGCCGGTCCAGGCCGACTCGATCATGTCGCGCACGTCGTGGCGGGCCTTCCAGCCCAGCTCGGCGGCGATGCGGTCGGCGGAGGCCACGACCCGGGCCGGGTCGCCGGGGCGGCGCGGGGTGACGAGGGGCTCGGTCGTGTGACCGGTGATCTCGTTGATCAGCGCCACCATCTCGGTGACGGAGACGCCCTCGCCGCGGCCGATGTTGACGGTCAGGTCGCGCGGCGCGCCCGCGTCGGCCCACTCCGCGAGCTTGCGCGCGGCGACGAGGTGCGCGTCGGCCAGGTCCTCGACGTGGATGTAGTCGCGGACGCAGGTGCCGTCGGGGGTGTCGTAGTCGTCGCCGAAGATCCGCGGGGCCTCCCCCGCGTCCAGGCGCTCGAAGACCATCGGGACCAGGTTGAAGACCCCGGTGTCCGCCAGCTCGGGGGTCGCCGCGCCGGCCACGTTGAAGTAGCGCAGGCAGGCCGTGGAGATGCCGTGGGCGGCGCCCGCCGCGCGGACCAGCCACTCGCCCGCCAGCTTCGTCTCGCCGTACGGGCTCAGCGGCAGGCAGGGGGTCTCCTCGGTGACGAGGTCGACGTCCGGCATGCCGTAGACGGAGGCGGAGGAGGAGAAGAGGAAGTTGCGCACGCCGGCGGCGGCGACGGCCTCCAGGAGGACCGTGAGGCCGATGACGTTCTCGCGGTAGTAGTGCAGCGGCAGTTCGACGGACTCGCCGACCTGCTTCTTGGCGGCGAGGTGGACGACGCCGGTCACGCCGTGCTCGGCGATCGTGCGGTCCAGGACCTCGCGGTCGAGCGTCGATCCGACCACCAGCGGCACGCCCTCCGGCACCCGCGCCTCGTAGCCCGTGGAGAGGTCGTCGAGGACGACGACCCGCTCGCCCGCCTGCGTCATGGCGCGGACCACGTGCGAGCCGATGTATCCGGCACCACCGGTGATCAGATAAGTCATAACGCCCAAAAACCTTTCACTGAGAACTGCGGACGAACCGGCGGAACCGGGCCCTGACCACCCGGAAGCCGTCCCGGGCACCGGACACCATCCGTACCGCCAGCGAACCGTTCGCCGTGGTGTACTGCTGCACCAGGAGTACACCGTACCGGCTGCTCGGAAGCACCGATCGCCGCTGGGTTCCGGCCACCGGCCGGAGCGCCGTGGTGTACGACTCGCCGTTCGCGCAGGTCACCGTGGTGGTGAAGTCCCACAGCTGGACGCCCCGGCGGCCGAGCCGCCGTCCGGCGCCGACCAGCCGGTTGAGGCGGACCGGGGCGCGGCCCGTCCAGTGGGGCTCCGCCCCGTCCTCGCCGGTCACCGCCCGGAGGTCGACCCGTTCGGTGTGGACGGGACCGGCCCCGCCGCGCGGCAGGAACGCGATCTCGGCGGTGCGGGGGCCCGCCTCGGCGAGCCGTCCGTACAGGTCCCGCGCCGTGAGGGTCAGGTCGCCGGGGCGCAGGACGGCGTCGACGACGAGCGGCAGTTCGCCGAGCGGAAGCCGGTCCATGCCGTCGAGGCGGACCTCAGGCAGTTCCTCGGACCAGACGGCGTCGGCGCGGGTGCCGGCGTACGGCGCGAGCAGCCGGGGCGGCCGGGCGCACAGCCGGGACAGCCGGAGCAGGTCGCACGGCTCCTTCGCGGCCAGCAGGAAGCGCGCGGCCCAGCGGGCGGGGGCGACGGCGGCGGCGATCTCCGGTTCCCGGAAGCCGGCCAGGTGCTCGCGGGTGACCTCCCACCACTCGGCGCGGTGGTCGGCGTCGTACCGCCGCAGGTCCCTGGCGTACATCCGCAGGTCGTGTTCGAGGAACTTGGTGCGGCAGGCGGCGGCGAGGTCCGTCCGTCCCGCCCCGGCGAAGGTCTCGACGGCCGCGCGGTGGGCGGCGACCCGGGACCGCCAGTTGGAGACGTCCTTCCGGTCGAGGGAGATCGACAGCCGGGCGGCGGACCGGCGGACGTGCCAGACGTAGACGGTGTCGGGGACCACGGCGACGCGGGGGGCGGCCGCGTACACGCGGGCGGTGAAGAGGAAGTCCTCGTAGACGAACCGGCCGTCGGGGAAGCGGATGTCGTGCGCGTCGAGGAAGGCCCGTTCGTAGACCTTGTTGACGCAGAGGGTGTCGTGGACGAGGGGGCGCAGCTCCCCGGGCGTCTCCAGGACGGCCGGCTCCCGGTAGAGGCCGGGCTGCCAGCGCACGTCCCTGCCCTCGGGGAGCTCGCGGCGCACGCAGACGCCGACGGCGACGGGGGCCCGGTGCCGTTCCGCGGCGGCGACCAGGGCCTCGGCGGCGCCGGGCGGCAGGACGTCGTCGCTGTCGAGGAACATGACGTACGGGGCGGTGGCGGCGGCGATGCCGTCGTTGCGCGGGGTGCCGCAGCCGCCGCTGTTCTCCGTGCGGCGCACCACCCGCAGCCGGGGGTGCCGGGCCGCCAGCTCGTCGAGCACCCGCGCCGTGCCGTCGTCGGAGCGGTCGTCGACCGCCACGACCTCGGCCACCACGGGCCCCTGTGCGAGCGCGGACCTGACGGCTTCGCCGACCAGCTCCTCGTCGTTGTAGGCGATGACGACGACGCTGAGCCTGCCTGCGGTCTCTGGCGGGGGAACAGTACTCACGAGCAGGATCCTACGGGAGCCCCGCGGCCCGCCCGCCGGGCGGCCGAGGGGCTCCGGACTCCGCCGGACCGTGTCCGGAGACGTGCCGTCCGACGCACGGACGGCACTGCTCTCCGGACACGTTCCGTCCGGACACGTCCTAGAACGGGTCGAACTCGTCGAACTCGCGCTGCGGGTCGGCGCGCTCGGCGTCCCGGTCCCGGCGGCGCTGGGCCGCCGGACGCGGGGCCTCCAGGCGGTGGTCCTCGCCCCGGCGGCCGAGCATCTCGGCACCGGCCGTCATGCTGGGCTCCCAGTCGAAGACGACCGCGTTCTCCTCGGGGCCGATCGCGACGCCGTCGCCCGAGCGGGCGCCCGCCTTCATCAGCTCGTCCTCGACGCCGAGGCGGTTGAGGCGGTCGGCCAGGTAGCCCACGGCCTCGTCGTTGTTGAAGTCGGTCTGGCGGACCCAGCGCTCCGGCTTCTCGCCGCGCACCCGGTACACGTCCTCGGCCTCGTCGTACGTGACCGTGAAGCCGGTCTCGTCCACGGCCTTCGGGCGGATGACGATCCGGGTCGCCTCCTCCTTCGGCTTGGCCGCGCGCGCCTCGGCCACGATGCCGGCGAGGGCGAAGGAGAGCTCCTTCAGACCGGTGCGGGCCACGGCGGAGGCCTCGAACACCCGGTAGCCGCGCTCCTCCAGGTCCGGGCGGATCATGTCCGCGAGGTCCTGGCCGTCCGGGATGTCGATCTTGTTGAGGACGACGATCCGGGGCCGGTCCTCCAGGCCGCCGTACTGCCGCAGCTCCTCCTCGATGATGTCGAGGTCGGAGACCGGGTCGCGGTCGGATTCGAGCGTGGCCGTGTCCAGGACGTGGACGAGGACCGAGCAGCGCTCCACGTGGCGGAGGAACTCCAGGCCCAGGCCGCGGCCCTGGCTCGCGCCCGGGATCAGGCCGGGGACGTCGGCGATGGTGTAGACGGTCGAACCGGCCGTGACGACGCCCAGGTTCGGGACGAGCGTGGTGAACGGGTAGTCCGCGATCTTCGGCTTGGCGGCCGACAGGACCGAGATCAGCGAGGACTTGCCGGCGCTCGGGTAGCCGACGAGGGCCACGTCGGCGACGGTCTTGAGCTCCAGAACGACGTCCCGGGCCTCGCCGGGCTCGCCGAGGAGCGCGAAGCCGGGGGCCTTGCGGCGCGCGGACGACAGCGCCGCGTTGCCGAGGCCGCCGCGGCCGCCCTGGCCCGCGACGAAGGTGGTGCCCTGGCCGACCAGGTCCGCGAGGACGTTGCCCTGCTTGTCGAGGACGACGGTGCCGTCGGGCACGGTCAGGACCAGGTCCTGGCCGTCCTTGCCGGAGCGGTTGTCGCCGGCGCCGGGCTGGCCGTTGGTGGCCTTGCGGTGCGGGGAGTGGTGGTAGTCGAGGAGGGTGGTGACCGCCTGGTCGACGACCAGGATCACGTCGCCGCCGCGGCCGCCGTTGCCGCCGTCGGGCCCGCCGAGCGGCTTGAACTTCTCGCGATGGACGGAGGCGCAGCCGTGGCCTCCGTTACCCGCGGCGACGTGCAGCTCGACGCGGTCCACGAAGGTGGTCATGGTGGTGCCTCCATTTATTACGTACGGAATGTCTATCTAGTAACACGCGAAAGGCGGACCCGCTTCCCCTGTCGGGAAGTGAGGTCCGCCTCCGCGAAAGATCCGATCAGGCGACCGGAACGATGTTCACGACCTTGCGGCCACGGTGGGTGCCGAACTGCACCGAACCGGCCTGCAGGGCGAACAGCGTGTCGTCGCCGCCACGGCCGACGCCCGCGCCGGGGTGGAAGTGGGTGCCGCGCTGGCGGACCAGGATCTCACCCGCGTTGACGACCTGACCGCCGAAGCGCTTCACGCCGAGCCGCTGGGCATTGGAGTCGCGCCCGTTCCGGGTGGACGATGCGCCCTTCTTGTGTGCCATGTCTCAGTCCCTCTTACTTCGCAGCCGCGGGGATACCGGTGACCTTGATCGCCGTGTACTGCTGGCGGTGACCCTGGCGACGGCGGTAGCCGGTCTTGTTCTTGTAGCGCAGGATGTCGATCTTGGCGCCCTTGTGGTGGTCCACGACCTCGGCCGTGACCTTGATGCCGTCCAGGACCCACGGGTCGCTGGTCACGGCGTCGCCGTCGACAACGAGCAGGGTCGAGAGCTCGACCGTGTCGCCAACCTTGGCAGTGGAAATCTTGTCAACCTCAACGATGTCGCCGACAGCAACCTTGTGCTGGCGACCACCGCTGCGCACGATGGCGTACACGCGGATCTCTCTCTCACTCGGGATCGAAACCTCTGAAGCCAGCCGCTCACACGGGCCCGGGGGCCCGCGGCGTTCCGGAATCGGACGAGCGGCCTCTCCCGGCGAGCGGGAGGGAGGTGCTCAGAGGCGCGGCGTCTCGACAGACACGCCGACGGTCTAGGTTACGGGCGGCCGACACGGGGGGTCAAATTCGCCCGAGCGGTACGGGCCGCCCCCTCCGCTCGGGGAGGGGACGGCCCGCACCCGCCGGTCAGTCCTGGGCCGGGGCGGAGGTCTTCTCCGCCGCCTTCTTGGCCGGGGCCTTCTTGGCGGTCGTCTTCTTCGCCGCGGTCTTCTTGGTCGCCGCCGTCTTCTTGGCGGGGGCGGCCTTCTTGGCCGTGGCCTTCTTCGCCGCGGTCTTGCGCGCCGCCGTCTTCTTGGCGGGGGCGGGCTCGGCCTCGGCGGCCTCGAGCTCCTCGTCGGCCGGAGCCGCGGCGACCACCACGACGGCGGCCTCCTCGGCGCCCGCGGGCGAACCGGCGGGAGCGGTGGCCTTGCGGACCACCCGGCGGCGGGCGCGCGGCGGGGCGGCCGCGGGGGCCTCCTCGACGACGGCCTCGGCGGCGGGCTCCGGGGCCGACTCCTCGGCCACGACGGGCTCCGGCGCCGGCTCCACGACGGCCTCGGTCACGGTCTCCACGACCGTCACCGGCTCGGCCTGCTCCGTGGTCGAGACGACCGGGGAGGTCGCCCGGCGGGTCGCACGGCGACGGCCGCGCGGGGCCGGGGCGGCGGGCTCCTCCACCACGGCCTCGGTCACGACCTCGGGAGCCGTCTCCGCCACGGGAGCGGGCTCGACGGCCTCGGGACCGGCGGCCGGCTCGGCGACGGGCTCGGCCGCCACGGCCTCGGTCACGGTCTCGACGACCGGGGCCGGGGCGACCGGCGTCGGAGCGACGGGCGTCGAGGCGACCGGGGCGGTCACCCGGCGGGTCGCGCGACGGCGGCCACGGCCGCGCGTGGCGGCCGCCTCCGCCTCGGCGACGGAGCCGTACAGCTCCTCGTCCGGGGCGATCGGCACCGGCACGGCCACCGGGGCGGCCAGCTCCGCCGCGACCTCGGCCTCGGTCTCGGTCTCCTGCGCCTCGGCGCCGGTCTCCACCGCCTCGGCGTGCTCGTGCTCGTGGGCGTGTCCGTCCCCGCCGCGGCCGCGCTTCTTCGCGCGCTTGCCGCCGCCACCGCCGCCGGAGGTGGTCGGCTGCTCCATGTGGACGATGACGCCGCGCCCGTTGCAGTGGACGCAGGTCTCGGAGAAGGACTCCAGGAGGCCCTGGCCGACCCGCTTGCGGGTCATCTGGACCAGGCCGAGCGAGGTGACCTCGGCCACCTGGTGCTTGGTCCGGTCCCGGCCCAGGCACTCCAGGAGGCGGCGCAGCACCAGGTCGCGGTTGGACTCCAGGACCATGTCGATGAAGTCGATGACGACGATGCCGCCGAGGTCGCGCAGCCGCAGCTGGCGCACGATCTCCTCGGCCGCCTCCAGGTTGTTCCTGGTGACGGTCTCCTCCAGGTTGCCGCCCTGGCCGGTGAACTTGCCGGTGTTGACGTCGACGACGATCATCGCCTCGGTCTTGTCGATCACCAGCGAGCCGCCGGACGGCAGCCAGACCTTGCGGTCGAGCGCCTTCATCAGCTGCTCGTCGATCCGGTACGTCGCGAAGACGTCGACCTCGCTCGTCCACTTGGACAGACGGTCGGTCAGGTCCGGGGCGACGTGGCCGACGTACCCGTGGATGGTCTCCCACGCGTCGTCGCCGCTGACGATGACCTTGGAGAAGTCCTCGTTGAAGATGTCGCGGACGACCCGGACGGTCATGTCCGGCTCGCCGTAGAGCAGCGTCGGGGCGTTGCCGCTCTTCGCCTTCTTCTGGATGTCCTCCCACTGCGCCTGCAGGCGCTCGACGTCGCGGCGCAGCTCGTCCTCGCTCGCACCCTCGGCGGCGGTGCGCACGATGACGCCCGCGTCCTCGGGGACGATCTTCTTGAGGATGGTCTTCAGGCGCGCGCGCTCGGTGTCGGGGAGCTTGCGGCTGATGCCGGTCATGGAGCCCTCGGGCACGTACACGAGGTAGCGGCCGGGCAGGGAGACCTGGCTGGTCAGACGGGCGCCCTTGTGGCCGATCGGGTCCTTCGTGACCTGGACGAGGACCGACTGGCCGGACTTGAGGGCGGACTCGATGCGGCGCGGGCCGTGGCCCATGCCGAGCGCCTCGAAGTTGACCTCTCCGGCGTACAGGACGGCGTTGCGGCCCTTGCCGATGTCGACGAAGGCGGCCTCCATGGACGGCAGGACGTTCTGGACCTTGCCCAGGTAGACGTTGCCGACGTACGAGGTGGCCTGCTCCTTGTTGACGTAGTGCTCGACGAGCACGTCGTCTTCCAGGACGCCGATCTGGGTGCGCTCGCCGTTCTGGCGGACGACCATGACGCGCTCGACGGCCTCGCGGCGGGCGAGGAACTCGGCCTCGGTGATGATCGGGACGCGGCGGCGGCCCTGCTCGCGGCCCTCGCGGCGGCGCTGCTTCTTGGCCTCCAGGCGGGTCGAGCCCTTGATGGACTGGACCTCGTCGGCGCCGGTGCCGGGCTCGGCCTTCTCGCGGGCCGGGCGGGGCTCGCGGACCTTGACGACCGTGCGGACGCCGTCCTCGTCGCCCGCTTCGGCGTCAGCGGCGGCGTCCCCGCTGCGACGGCGGCGGCGACGGCGACGGCGGGAGCTGCTGGAGCCGCCGGCGAACGCCTCGGAGTCCTCGGACTCCTCCTCGCCGTCCTCGGAGTCCTCGGACTCGTCCTCGGCGTGCGGCTCCTCGTCCTCCTCGGTCTCCTCGACCTCGGCGAGCTCACCGCGACGGCGGCGACGGCCGCCGCGGCGACGGCGACGGGAGGGACGGTCCTCGTACTCGTCCGTCTCCTCGGCCTCCTCCGCCTCCTCGGCCTCGTCGGCGGCGGCCTCGACCTCGGGCTCGTCGGCGACGGTGGCCGGGACGGGCTCGACGGCGACGGGCTCGCCACGACGGCGGCGACGGCGGCGGGAGCCGGACTCGGCCCGCTCGGCGGTCTCCTCGGGCGCGGCGGCCTCGACCGTCTCGGTGGTCTCAGTGGTCTCGGTGGTCTCGTCGACCTCGTCGGTCTCCTCGGCCTCCGGCTCCGCGGGCGTGACGGCGGCAGCGGCGGCGGCCGTCTCCGGGGTCTGGAACATCGGCTCGGCGAACACCGGGGCCTGGAAGACGGCGACGGCCGGGCGCGCGGCGCGGCGCGGCTCACGGGCCGGGGCGGGCTCGGAGGTGAACTGCGGCGAGCTGACGCGGCGGCGGCCTCGGCCGCGCGTGGCGGCGGTCTCGGCGGCGGCGACCTGGGCCTCGTCGGCGGCGATCTGCGCGACGGCGGCCTCGGGCAGCGACTCGCCGGCGGCGGGCGCCTCGGGGGCCGGCGTGCCGGCGGCCTGCTCGGACGCGGGCGCGGCCTCGGGGGAGGCGGTCTTGCGGGTGGCCCGGCGGCGGGTGCGCGGCGCGGGGGCGGCCTCGGCCTCGGTCTCGACCGGGGCAGCCTCGGCGACCGGGGCGGCCTCGGCGGCCGGCGCGGCGGCCTCGGCGGCCGCGGCCGCCTCCGGGGCGGGGGCGCCGGCCGGGGCGGTGGCCTTGCGGGTGGCGCGGCGGCGGGTACGGGCCGGCGGGGCGGCCTCCTCGACGGCCTCGGGCGCGGTCTCCGCGACCGGCTGCTCGACGGCGGGCGCGGCGGCCACCGGCTCGGCGGCCTCGGGCGCGGCGGTCTCGTCGGCCGGGGCCGGGGACGTCACCGGCGAAGTGGCCTTGCGGGTGGCGCGGCGGCGGGCCGGGCGCGCCGGAGCGGCCTCGGGGGCCTCCTCGGCGGTCTCGGGCGCGGTCTCCGCGACCGGCTCCGGTGCCTCGGCCGCCGTCTCGGCGACCGGCGCGGTGGCCTTGCGGGTGGCCCGGCGGCGGGTGCGCGGCGCGGGGGGGGCCTCGGCCTCGACCGGCTCGGGGGCCGCGGCGGGCTCCGGCGTGTCGGCGGCCGGGGCCTCGGTGGTGCCGGTGATCTCGGCGGCCTCGCCCGTCACCGGCGGACCGGCGGGGCGGGAGGCGGCGCGGCGCCTGCGGCGCGGCGGCAGCTTGTCACCGGGGGCGTTGGTGTCTTCGTTGGACTCGGGCATGCGGGGTTCTCCCGTCACGCTCCCGGGCGCCGCGCCTGGTTCCGGTCCGGCGGCACGGTCGCGCCTGTGGCGCGGTGCCGCCGCCCGGGGCGCGGGCGCCGCACGGGAGCTGTATGTCTGGCTCGCCGGTTCCGTACGCCCTGTGCGGACGGCCTGGCGAAAGTCTCCTGGTCAGTGCGCGGCCCGACCCAGGTGGCTCCCGAGTACCAGGGCTGCGCTGCGACGCCGCTCCCTACGCGGTGTCCGTACCCGGCGCCGTCGCCGGGGCGGTCGCGGCGGCCGTGGATGAAGCGGCCGTGACTGCCTCGCGGTCGGGCGCGAGCGGGTCGGTCACCGTGCCGGACTCCTCGTCGAAGAGCCCCTGCGCCAGCCTGGTCACCGCGGCGGGGACCGGCGGCGCCAGGTCGGCCACGGCTCGGAGACCGGACAGGACGTCGTCGGGTCGTACGGCAGGTGTCACGTGCCGAACAACCAGCCGCAGTATCGCACAGGCGCTGTCCAGCGGCCCATCTTCCCGGGGGTCGCCCTGGGGACGGACGGGCGTCAGCTCGGTGACCGCGGAACGGGTGTCGAAGGTGCGGACGCCGTTCTTGGTCTTGCGCTGTACTTCCACGGTCTCGGCCGCGAGAAACGCCTCGACGGCCTTCTCCGCCGTCTCGGGGGCGACGCCGTCGAGGCGCAGCTCCCAGACGGAGGCGGTGAGCCGGTCGGCGAGGCCCGAGGTCCGGGCCTCGACCGCGTCGGTGATGTCGAGGCCGGCCGGGAGGGACTCGTCGAGCAGGGCCCGCAGGGTCTCCGGGTCGCGTGCCTCGGTGAGGGCGATCTCCAGGTACTCGGCCTCGGAGCCGGTACCGGTCGGGGCGGCGTTGGCGTACGACACCTTGGGGTGGGGGGTGAAGCCGGCCGAGTACGCCATGGGCACCTCGGCGCGGCGCAGGGCGCGCTCGAAGGCGCGCTGGAAGTCGCGGTGGCTGGTGAACCGGAGGCGGCCGCGCTTGGTGTAGCGCAGTCGGATGCGCTGCACCGCCGGTGCGGGCGGCGGGCCTTCGGGCTGTCGCTTGCCCAGTGGTTCTTCTCCTCGTTGCGGGGCGGCGCGGGCGTGCGCCGTCCACGAGATGTGCGGGTCGCTTCGGGGGGTCCGCCCGGTTCACCCCCGCTTCCGCAGGGAGATCTCGGGGGCGGGCACCGCGCCGGAGACGTTCGTTGTACTACCCAGAGTACGCGCACGGACGGCCTCGGGTTCCCGGGGCTCGACCGGCCGGGCCGCGCCGGCGAGGGCGCGCCAGGCGTCCCGGCGGGCCTCCCGGACGGTGGCGCGGGCCGAGGCGAGCGCGTCCTTCACGGCGCGTCCCGCCTCGATCGCGGTCCTGCGGGCCGGGGCCCACACGCCGTCGCGGACCCACTGCCCGACGGGCCGCACGACGGACGCCCGGACGTGGACGAGGGGCCGCACGACGAGGTTCCGCCCGCACCACTTGAGCCCCCGCCAAGCCCACACCGAGGGCCGCACGACGAGGTTCCGGCCGCACCACTTGAGCCCCCGCCAAGCCCGTGCCGAGGGCCTCGCGACCAGATTCCGACCGCACCACCGGAGTCCCCGCCAGATCTGGACCAGGGGGCGTCCGAGCAGGTTCCACGCGAGCCACTTGAGCCCCCGGCCGACGGCCCGCGACACGAACCCGGCAGCCCGCCAGCACAGGGCGAGCGCGTCCCGCGCCTCCCGGGCGACGGGCACGAGGAACCGGCTCCAGAGCCAGACGGCGGGGACGGCGACGCCGTACCGGACGACGGGCACGACCACGTACCGCCACAGCCCCGCCCACGGCCACACGAACAGCGCCGGGCCGAGCCGGGGAAGGAGCCACCCCAGCCCCCGGCCGGTCCGCCGGAGCGCCCATCCCAGGCCCTGCCCCAGCGGGGTGAGCACACGGCGGTCCAGCCAGACGGCGGGGACGGCCACCCCGTACCGGAGCAGGGGGACCAGGGCGTACCGGAAGAGCGCGGCGAGGGGGACGAACAGGAGCTTCTCCAGGAGGAGGAAGCAGCCGGTGCCGAGCGGGGAGAGGCCGCGGCGGTAGAGCCACACGGCCGGGACGGCGATCCCGTACCGGGCGACCGGCACGACCACGTACCGCCAGAGCCCGACCCACGGCCACACGAACACCGCCCGGAGCAGCCACGCCAGGCCCCGGCCGGTCGGTCGCAGGACCGAGCGGTACAGCCGTCGCGCCGGGAGGGACACCGCGTGCTCGAAGAGCCACGCCAGGCCGCGGCCCGCCGGGCGGAGCAGGGCCCGGTCGAGGAGGCGGCCCGCGGCGGCGAGGGCGTCCCAGGCCATGCGGACCGGCAGAACGGCCACGAGCACGACGATCCGGACCGGGACGCGGATCAGCGCGGGGGGTGGCGTCGGGTGTTCCGTGCTCATGCCGGACATGACGCGACGGCCCGGCGGAGGGTTCACCCCTCGCGCCGGGCCGTCGCCCGGGTGACCTACTTGACGACCGTCAGCGGCAGCAGCTTCTTGCCGGTGGGGCCGATCTGGATGTGCGTGTCCATCTGCGGGCACACGCCGCAGTCGAAGCACGGCGTCCAGCGGCAGTCCTCGACCTCGGTCTCGTCGAGGGCGTCCTGCCAGTCCTCCCAGAGCCAGTCCTTGTCGAGACCGGAGTCCAGGTGGTCCCAGGGCAGGACCTCCTCGTAGGTGCGCTCGCGGGTGGTGTACCAGGCGACGTCCACGCCGTACTCGGGCAGCGCCTTCTCGGCGCAGGCCATCCAGCGGTCGTACGAGAAGTGCTCGCGCCAGCCGTCGAAGCGGCCGCCGTCCTCGTACACGGCGCGGATGACGCTGCTCAGGCGGCGGTCGCCGCGCGAGAGGAGGCCCTCGACGATGCCGGGCTTGCCGTCGTGGTAGCGGAAGCCGATCGAGCGCCCGTACTTCTTGTCGCCGCGGATCTTGTCGCGGAGCTTGCGCAGGCGCTCGTCCGTCTCCTCGGCCGAGAGCTGCGGGGCCCACTGGAAGGGGGTGTGCGGCTTGGGCACGAAGCCGCCGATGGAGACGGTGCAGCGGATGTCGTTCTGGCCGGAGACCTTGCGGCCCTCGGCGATCACGTTCATCGCCATGTCGGCGATCTGGAGGACGTCCTCGTCGGTCTCCGTCGGCAGGCCGCACATGAAGTACAGCTTCACCTGGCGCCAGCCGTTGCCGTACGCGGTGGAGACGGTCCGGATCAGGTCCTCCTCCGAGACCATCTTGTTGATGACCTTGCGCATGCGCTCGGAGCCGCCCTCGGGGGCGAAGGTGAGGCCGGAGCGGCGTCCGTTCCTGGTCAGCTCGTTGGCCAGGTCGACGTTGAAGGCGTCCACGCGGGTCGAGGGGAGGGACAGGCCCACCTTGTCCTCGGTGTAGCGGTCCGCGAGGCCCTTGGCGATCTCGCCGATCTCGGTGTGGTCCGCCGAGGAAAGGGAGAGAAGGCCGACCTCCTCGAAGCCCGTCGCCTTGAGGCCCTTCTCGACCATCTCGCCGATGCCGGTGATGCTTCGCTCCCGCACGGGGCGCGTGATCATGCCGGCCTGGCAGAAGCGGCAGCCGCGGGTGCAGCCGCGGAAGATCTCGACGGACATGCGCTCGTGGACGGTCTCCGCGAGCGGGACGAGGGGCTGCTTGGGGTAGGGCCACTCGTCGAGGTCCATGACGGTGTGCTTGGAGACCCGCCACGGCACGCCGGACCGGTTGGGCACGACGCGGCCGATGCGGCCGTCCGGCAGGTACTCGACGTCGTAGAAGCGCGGGACGTAGATGTTGCCGGTCCTCGCGAGGCGGAAGAGGAGCTCTTCGCGGCCGCCCGGCCTGCCCTCCGCCTTCCAGGCGCGGATGATCGCGGTCATGTCGAGGACAGCCTGCTCGCCGTCGCCGATGACCGCCGCGTCGATGAACTCCGCGATCGGCTCGGGGTTGAAGGCGGCGTGGCCTCCGGCGAGCACGACGGGGTGGTCGACGGTCCGGTCCTTCGCCTCCAGCGGGATGCCCGCGAGGTCGAGCGCGGTGAGCATGTTGGTGTAGCCCAGCT
Source organism: Streptomyces sp. NPDC086147 (assembly GCF_040702165.1). NCBI lineage: Bacteria > Bacillati > Actinomycetota > Actinomycetes > Kitasatosporales > Streptomycetaceae > Streptomyces > Streptomyces sp. NPDC086147. Next base: position 81,971 of record NZ_JBFBJO010000005.1, read on the forward strand.
CCGTGGAGAAGGACAGGCCGAACACGTCGAAGGCACCGACCGGGCGGTGGCTGTCGACCGTGAACTGCGGCACCTTGTGCTCGCGCATCAGCTCTTCGAGGTCCGGCCACACGCTGTAGGTGCGCTCGGCGAGGACGCCCTCGCGCTCGTTCAGTACCTCGTAGAGGATCATGACGCCCTGGTTGGGCAGGCCGACCTCGTACGCGTCCGGGTACATCAGCGCCCAGCGGACGTCGCACTCGTCCCAGGGCTTGACCGTGGAGTTCAGCTCTCCGCCGACGTACTGGATCGGCTTCTGCACGTGCGGGAGCAGGGCTTCGAGCTGCGGGAAGACAGACTCGGCAGCAGACATCTCGAACCTTCGTGAGCGGGCAGGGGGGCGACTCTCAAGCGTACCCCGGTGCCCGGCGGCCCCGAGCCGCCCCGGAATCCCCGGGCTCAGAGGGAGGCGGCCCGCGCCCAGACCTCCGGCAGGCCGCGCTCGGCCGCGTCCGCCGCGGCCTCCTCCCTGCCGTACAGGAGTCCCCAGGTGAAGGCGGTCTCGCCGGCCGCGTGGGCCTGGGCGGCGAGGTCGCGGAGGGTGGCGCGGGTGACCACGCTGTCCTGGTGCTCGCCGAGCAGGGACTGCACCTTCTTCACACGTTCGGAGAACTTCTTCGCGGGCTTCCCGAGGGTGGGGCGGGCCGCGTCGCCGGCGTAGCGGGCGCGTTTGGCGGCCTTGCGGGCCTCGTGGAGGGCGAGGTCGCGCTCGTGGCCGGGGGCGAGGGAGAGCGCGTGGTCGACGCGGGCGGCGAGCCGGGCGTGGTCCTTGCGGACGGCGCGGGCGAGGACCTTCGCGGCGTCGCGGGAGGCGGCCTTCCGCAGGGGCGGGTCGGCGAGCAGGGCGTCGAGCCGGTCGAGCAGGGCGAGGTGGCGGTCGGAGTCGAGGGCGGCGACGGCCCTGCGGCGGGCGTCCTCGGTGCGGGCGGTGTCCCAGACCCGCAGCCGGGCCTTCACCGGGCCGCGGCGCAGGGTCCGGGGCACGTCGCCGAGCCGGGCGCGCAGCCGTTCGGCGAGCACCTCCTGGTCGCGGGCGGCGCCCAGTTCGCCCGCGAGCCACTTGAGTTCGGCGCCGAGGGGGTCGGTGGCGTCCCGGTCGAGGAGGGAGCGGTACGTCTTGAGGGCGCTGCGCAGGCGGCGGCAGGCGACGCGGAGCTGGTGCACGGCGTCGGGCAGGTCGCGGCGGACGGCGGGGTCGAGCGCGACGATCGCCTCGGCCTGCTCCCGTGCGTAGGCGAGAACGGCGGCTCCGGCGGTGCCGGGCGCGCAGGGCTGCTGCGGGGCGTCGGGGCGGTCCTCCTCCGGGGCGGTCTCCGCGAGGGCCCTGGCCAGTTTGGAGGGGGCGTCGGAGGGGTGGACGCCGGCCTTCCGCAGGCGCTTCTCGACGGCGTCGAGGATGCCGGGGTCCGCGTCGTCGGCGGCCTCGACCTCGATCTCGGTCCAGGAGGCCCGGGGGCCTCCTGGCAGGCGCCGGGCGCGGACGGTGTCGACGGAGAGTTCGGCGAGGAGGTCGCCGTCGGCGTCGAGGAGGCGGCGGACGTCGCGGGCGGAGCGGAGGCGGACGACGGGGACGACCTCGCCGCCGCGGACGCGGGAGCGCAGGAGGGCCGCGAGGTCGGCGGGGAGGGTGTCGGAGAGCGGGGCCCTGATCTCGTCGCGGACGCCGGCGGCGACGGGGAACTTGAGGTGCCAGCCGGCGTCCGAGCCGCCGGTGCGGCGGCGCAGGGTGATCGACTCGGCGGCCAGGCGCAGGTCGGGGGTGTCGTGGTAGGTGGCGTCGAGTTCCACGACGCCCTCGTCGACGACGGTCGCGACGTCCCGGACCCGGGTGAGGTCCGGGACGCCGGTTCCCGCCGTGGCTTCGTACTTCCGCTCGATCTCGCGCTTCGTCTCGGCCATACCCCTCGTCTAACCGCCGACGGGCCCGCTTACTCGGTGCGGCGGGCGGAAAAGCCGGTTTCGAACCGGTCCGGTCTCAGGCCGTCATCGGACGCTGGACGCGGATCGACTGGAGGAGTCCGATCGCCACCCACACCGCGAACATCGACGAGCCGCCGTACGAGACGAACGGCAGCGGCAGGCCCGCGACCGGCATGATGCCGAGGGTCATGCCGATGTTCTCGAAGGACTGGAAGGCGAACCAGGCGATGATGCCGGCGGCGACGACCGTGCCGTACAGCTCGGTGGTCTCGCGGGCGATCCGGCAGGCCCGCCAGAGGACGATCCCGAGCAGGACGAGGATGAGGCCGGCGCCGACGAAGCCCAGCTCCTCCCCCGCGACGGTGAAGATGAAGTCGGTCTGCTGCTCGGGGACGAACTGGCCGCTGGTCTGGTGCCCCTTGAAGAGGCCGGTGCCGTAGAGGCCGCCGGATCCGATCGCGATGCGGGCCTGGTTGGTGTTGTAGCCGACGCCCGCCGGGTCGAGGTCGGGGTTGGCGAAGGCCGCGAAGCGGTTGATCTGGTACTCGTCGAGCATGCCGAGCGCGGTGACGAGCACCGCGCCGAGGACGCCCGTGCCGATCAGGCCGAGGACCCAGCGGTTGGACGCCCCGGAGGCGAGCAGCACGCCGAGGACGATGACCGCCATCACCATGACCGAGCCGAGGTCGGGCATCAGCATGACGATGCCCATGGGCAGGGCGGCGAGGACGAGGGCCTTGGCGACGGTCCCGTGGTCGGGGTGGAGCTGGTCCCCGGCGTCGACCTTGGCCGCGAGCAGCATCGCCATGATCAGGATGATCGTGATCTTGACGAACTCGCTGGGCTGGAGGGAGAAGCCGCCGCCGATCACGATCCACGCGTGGGCGCCGTTGATGGTGGCGCCGAGCGGGGTGAGGACGGCGAGGATCAGCAGGATCGAGATGCCGTAGAGGACCGGCACCGCGCCGCGCAGGGTGCGGTGGCCGAGCCAGATCGTGCCGACCATCAGGGCGAGGCCGATGCCGGTGTTGAGGAGGTGCCGGAAGAGGAAGTAGTACGGGTCTCCCTGGTTGAGCTGGGTGCGGCCCCGGGTGGCCGACCAGACGAGCAGGGCGCCGAGCAGGGAGAGGGTGAGCGCCGAGAGCAGCATCGGCCAGTCGAGGCGGCGCAGCACGGAGTCGCGGGCGGTGAGCTTCAGGAGCGGCCCGCGCTGGGGGGCGTAGCGGGAGACGGAGAAGCTGGTGCGGGTCGTCATCGGGTCAGTCCCTCCGGCCGGGCGGCGGTCCCGCGAGGGGCGGCTGTCCGTCGTTCTCCCCCGCGGGGTCGCCGTCCCGTGCGGGGACGGGCTTCTGCGAGGCGGGGTCGTACGGCTTGATCGCGGGGGCGTCGATGGTGCCGTAGCGGTTGATCTTCGGCAGGGCCTTCTGCGGCTTCGGCAGCAGGGCCCGCTTGAGGTCCTGGTTGCCCTCGTCGTCGAGGCCGTAGAGGGCGTCGTAGATGTTGCGCACGGCGGGGCCGGAGGCGCCGGAGCCGGTGCCGCCCTGGGAGATCGTCATGACGATGGTGAAGTCGTCGGTGTAGGTGGCCAGCCAGGAGGTGGTCTGCTTGCCGTACACCTGGGCGGTGCCGGTCTTGGCCCGCATCGGGATCTTGTCCTGGGGCCAGCCGCCGAACCGCCAGGCGGCGGTGCCGCCGGGCTCGACGACGGAGCGCAGGCCCTTGTCGAGGTCGCTGACGGTCTTGGCGTTGACCGGGAGCCTGCCGTGGGACGTGGGCTTGATCTCCCGGACCTCCTTGCCGTCGGGGCTGATCACGGCCTTGCCGACGGTGGGGTCGTAGAGGGTGCCGCCGTTGGAGATGGCGGCGTAGATGGTGGCCATCTGGATGGGGGTGACGAGGACGTCGCCCTGGCCGATGGCGAAGTTGATGCTGTCGTACGCCTTCAGCTGGTTGCCTTCGAGGCAGCTCTCGTAGGCGATCTGCTGGACGTAGCTGCCGCCCTTCTTGCCCTGCTTGCACCAGACGTCCTTGTTGGCCGCCCAGAAGTTCTGCTTCCACTGGCGGTCGGGGACGCGGCCCGTCACCTCGTTCGGCAGGTCGATGCCGGTCTCGGCGCCGAGCCCGAAGTCGCGGGCGGTGCGGTAGAACCAGTCCTTGGCGTCCTTTTTGGGCTTTATTCCGCCGTCGCGCTGCCACTCCTGGTGCCCGAGGGCGTAGAAGACGGTGTTGCAGGAGTACTTGAGGGCCTCGCCGAGGGTGATGGGGCCGTGTCCCTGGGACTCGAAGTTGGCGAAGCTGCGGCTGCCGAGGCTGTAGGAGCTGCTGCAGTTGTACTTGTCGTTGAAGTCGTGGCCGGCCCGCACGGCGGCGCTCGCCGAGATCACCTTGAAGATGGAGCCAGCGGCGGCCTGGCCCTGGATGGCGCGGTTGAGCAGCGGGTAGTTGGACTTCTTGCTGGTCAGGGTGGAGTAGTCCGCGGCCGAGATGCCCCCGACCCAGGCGTTGGGGTCGTAGTCGGGCTGGGAGGCCATGGCGACGACGCGGCCGGTCTTGGTCTCCATGACGACGACGGCGCCCGCGTCGGCCTCGTACTTGCGGCCGGTGATCTTGTCGGTCTCCTTGCGGACGACCTTCATCGCGTCGTGGAGCTCGTACTCGGCGACGGCCTGGACGCGTGCGTCGATGCTGGTGACGAGGGTGGAGCCGGCCACCCCGGGGTCGGCCTTGGCCTGGCCCATGACGCGGCCGAGGTTGTCGACCTCGTAGCGGGTCACGCCCGCCTTGCCCCGCAGCTCCTTGTCGTACGTGCGCTCGATGCCGGAGCGGCCGACCTGGTCGGAGCGGAGGAACGGCGAGTCGGTGTCCTTGGCCTTCTCGATCTCGGAGTCGGTGACGGGCGAGAGGTAGCCGAGCACCTGCGCGGTGCGGGCCTTGCCCGGTGCCGGGTAGCGGCGGACGGCGGTGGGCTCGGCGGTGATGCCGGGGAAGTCCTCGGAGCTCTCACGGATCGTCAGCGCCTGCTGCGTGGTGGCCTCGTCCGTGACCGGGATCGGCTGGTACGGGGAACCGTTCCAGCAGGGCTTGGGGGTCTTGGAGTCGCAGAGCCGGATCGCGTTGATGACGTCCTCGGACTTCATCCCGAGCACCCCGGCGAGCCGGGTGAGGACGGCCTTGCCGTCGTCCTTCATCTTCATCAGCTCGGTGCGGGACGCGGAGACCACGAGCCGGGTCTCGTTGTCGGCGAGCGGCACGCCGCGGGCGTCCAGGATCGAGCCGCGGACGGCGGGCTGGACGACCTGCTGGACGTGGTTGTTCCTGGCCTCGTCCGTGTACTCCTTGCCGTTGCGGATCTGGAGGTACCAGAGCCGTCCCCCCAGGGTGAGGAGCAGGGAGAAGACGAGGATCTGGATGACGACGAGCCGGATCCGGACCCGGGGGGTCCGTCCGGTCTCGGGGATGTTGCTCATACTGCCGTTGCCCCCTCGGTCACAGTCGCTTGACTCCCTTGATGCGTCCGGCCCGTGCGGCCCGGTTCCTGGCGGCCTTCACGCGCAGGCCGCCGCGCTGGGCACCGATGCTCAGGCCGGTGCCGGAGGCGAGCCAGCCGGAGGCGACGTCGGTACCGGCGCCCCCGCCCGCGTCGGCGAGCGGGTCGTTCTCGGCGCGGCGGGCCAGGGCCATGACGAGCGGCACCACGAAGGGCGCGAGGAGCAGGTCGTACAGGGCCGCGGTGAACAGCAGGAAGCCCAGGCCCACGTGGCGGGCGGCGGTGTCGCCGACGAGGGCGCCGACGCCCGCGTAGAGGAGCGTGGAGCCGACGGCCGCGACGGCGACGACGGCCATGGGGCCGGCCGCGGAGGTCAGCCGGCCGTTCTCCGGGCGGGCCAGGCCGACGAGGTAGCCGACGAGGCAGAGCACGAGGGCGTAGCGGCCGGCGGCGTGGTCGGCGGGCGGGGCGAGGTCGGCGAGGAGTCCCGCGGTGAAGCCGATGAGGGCGCCGCTGACGTGTCCGTAGACGAGGGCGAGGCCGACGACGGTGAGGAGGACGAGGTCGGGGACGGCGCCGGGGAGCTGGAGGCGGGCGAGGACGGATACCTGGACGACCAGGGCGACCGCGATCAGCGCGGCGGAGAGGAGGATCCGGTTGAACTTCACGGTGTCGTGTCCCCCTGGTCCCGGTTCTGACCGGCCTGGTTCTGATCCTGGTTCTGTGCCTGTTCCCGTTCCGGCTGCCCGCTGCCCGTCGGTTTCGGCGTGGCCGTGACGGTGACGGTCGGCGCGGGCCGGGGCTTCTGCGGCAGGACCGCGTCGCGCGGGTCGGAGCGCGGGGCCTGGACGACGACGCCGACGATGTCGAGCTTGGTGAAGCCGACGTACGGGCGGACGTAGACGTTGCGGGTCAGGCCGCCGCCCATCGGGTCGACGCGGACGATCTCGCCGACCGGGACACCGGGCACGAAGGGCTTGTCGGCGCGCGAGCCGAAGGTGACGAGCCGGTCGCCGGGCTTGACCTTGGCCTTGCCGTTGAGGAGCTGGACGCGGAGCGGGCTGTTGCCCTGGCCGGTGGCGAAGCCGAGTTCGTCGCTCTTCTCCATGCGGGTGCCGACGGTGAAGTCGGGGTCGTTGGCGAGGAGGACGGTGGCGGTGGAGGGGCCGACGGTGGTGACGCGGCCGACGAGTCCGGCGCCGTTGAGCACCGTCATGTCCCGCTGGATGCCGTCGCGGGCGCCGACGTCGATGGTGACGGTCCAGGAGAAGCCCTGGGCCGCTCCTATGGCGACGACCTGGGCGCCCTTGATGCCGTACTGGCCGGCTCCGGCGGTCTTGAGCAGGGTGTCGAGCTCGTTCAGCCGGTTGCGGTTGCGGTCGTCGCTGCCGAGCTTCGCCTTGAGTTCGGCGTTCTCCTTCTCCAGGGCGGAGATCCGGGTGTGCCGCTCGCCGGAGTCCCGTACCGCCCCTATGGCGTTGCCGACGGGGTCGACGGCGGCGGCCACACCGTTCTCGACCGGTCCGAAGACCGCCGCCGCGGCCTGCCGGGCACCGTCGACGGGTGACTCCTGGCCGCCGCGGATGTCCACCGTGATCAGCGCGAACGCGATGGCGATCAGCAGTACCAGGAGCAGCCGGCTCTCTCGTGTGTCCCTCACGTGCGGCGGCCGTGCCTTTCCTCGTGGTTCGTCTGTTCCGTTGTGCCGTGGTGCGAGTGGGTGGACGGGGGTCGGTGCGGTAGTTCTACCGCACCGGCCCGGTCCGTGGTGCTAGCGGCGCGGCTGCGCGTCGAGGACCTGCTGGAGGGCCTCGAACTCCTCCACGCACTTGCCGGAGCCGAGCGCCACCGAGTCCAGCGGGTCCTCGGCGATGTGGATCGGCATGCCGGTCTCGTGGCGGAGCCGCTCGTCGAGGCCGCGCAGCAGGGCGCCGCCACCGGTGAGAACGATGCCGCGGTCCATGACGTCACCGGAGAGCTCCGGCGGGCACTTGTCGAGGGTGGTCTTCACCGCGTCGACGATCGCGTTGACCGGTTCCTCGATGGCCTTGCGGACCTCGGCGGCGGAGATGACCACGGTCTTGGGCAGACCGGAGACGAGGTCGCGGCCGCGGATCTCGGTGTGCTCGTCCTTCTCCAGGTCGTAGGCGGAGCCGATGGTGATCTTGATCTGTTCGGCCGTGCGCTCGCCGAGGAGGAGCGAGTACTCCTTCTTGACGTGCTGGATGATGGCGTTGTCCAGCTCGTCGCCGGCCACCCGGATGGACTGTGCCGTGACGATTCCGCCGAGGGAGATGACGGCGACCTCGGTGGTGCCGCCGCCGATGTCGACGACCATGTTGCCGGTGGCCTCGTGGACGGGGAGGCCCGAGCCGATGGCCGCCGCCATGGGCTCCTCGATGATGTGCACCTGGCGGGCGCCGGCCTGGGTGGAGGCCTCGATGACGGCGCGGCGCTCCACTCCGGTGATGCCGGACGGCACGCAGACGACGACCCGGGGGCGGGCCAGGTAGCGGCGCTTGTGGATCTTGAGGATGAAGTAGCGGAGCATCCGCTCGGTGATCTCGAAGTCGGCGATCACGCCGTCCTTGAGCGGGCGCACGGCGACGATGTTGCCGGGGGTCCGGCCGATCATCTTCTTCGCCTCGGCGCCCACCGCGAGGATGCCGCCGGTGTTGGTGTTGATGGCGACGACGGACGGCTCGTTCAGAACGATGCCTCGACCCCTGACGTACACCAGCGTGTTGGCGGTCCCGAGGTCGACAGCCATGTCACGGCCGATGAACGACATTGAGTTCCCCTTGATTTCCCATGGCTGAGAGGTGGTGCGGCGTGGAGTTTTCCATCGTAGTGCTGCCCGCCCGGATGCCGCGCGGTGGTCCGCCTCTGTACAGGTGACGGCAGGATGCGGCGATCCGTTCCCGGGATTGTCGTTCATATGCCTGGGGGCGACCGAAATTCCTTCGGTCGCCCCACCGGGATGGTGCGTTCGGCTGACACCGGATCAGGCGGGACCCGGGACAGACGGAGTACTGATCGGACGGAGCACCGATCGGACGGAGTACGGATCAGACGAGACCCGGGAAGAAGAGCTTCAGCTCGCGGAGCGCCGACTCCTCGGAGTCCGAGGCGTGGATCAGGTTCTCACGGACGATGGTGCCGAAGTCGCCCCGGATGGAGCCCGGCGCGGCGGCGATCGGGTCGGTCGGGCCGGCGAGCTGCCGGACGCCCTCGACGACCCGCTCGCCCTCGACGACGAGCGCGACGACCGGGCCGGAGGCCATGAAGCCCATCAGCGGCTCGTAGAAGGGCTTGCCCTTGTGCTCGCCGTAGTGCTGCTCCAGCGTCTCCTGGTCCAGCTCGCGCAGCTCCAGGGCCGCGAGCGTCCAGCCGGCCTTGCGCTCGATGCGGCCGATGATCTCGCCGACCAGGCCGCGGCGGACGGCGTCGGGCTTGAGCAGGACGAGCGTGCGCTGGCTCACGGGGGAACTCCTTCGGGGAAAGCGGTGTGCGGGCCTCCGAGGCTACAGGGCCCGCACGTGCCCCGATTACGCAGCGTCAGGCTCTGCCGGGCCCTGGGCGGCCTGGGCGGCCCAGCGGGCCTTGACCTCGTCGACCTTCCGCCCGTAGTGCACCGAGGCCCACCACAGGGCGGCGAAGGCCACCCCGAGGAAGAACATGACCGGGACGAAGAAGCCGCTGGCGACCAGGCCGAGCTGGAGCGCCCAGCCGAGCTGCACGCCGCCGGGCCGGGTGACCATCCCGCACAGCAGGACCGAGAAGACCATCCCGATCCCGCAGACCCACCAGACGGTGGACGTCGTCAGCGTGTCGTCCTTCATGGCGACGAGGCCGGCGAAGCCGATGACGAAGAACTCGCCGATGAGCGTCGAGGAACAGAGCGTGCGCATGGGATTCAGCCCCTCCGGAGCAGCAGCCGGGCGTCGCCGACCGTGAAGATCGAACCGGTCACGAGGACGCCCGCGCCACCGTACTCGGCCTCTTCCTCCGCGAGGGTGATCGCCGCCTCGATGGCGTCGGGCAGCCGCGGCTCGACGACGACCCGGTCCTCGCCGAAGACCTCGACCGCGAGCGCGGCGAGCGCGTCCACGTCGGTGGAGCGGGGGTTGGAGTTCGTGGTGACCACGACCTCCGCGAGGATCGGCTCGAACGCCTCCAGGACCCCCCGGGCGTCCTTGTCGGCGCTGGTGGCGACCACGCCGACGAGCCGGGAGAAGCCGAAGGCCTCGCTGATGCCCTCGGCGGTCGCCCGCGCGCCGTGCGGGTTGTGCGCGGCGTCCAGGACGACCGTCGGGGAGGAGCGGACGATCTCCAGGCGGCCGGGCGAGGCCACCCGCGCGAACGCCCGGCGGACCGTGTCCACGTCGAGGGTGCGGGCGTGCTGCGCGCCGATGCCGAAGAAGGCCTCGACGGCCGCGAGCGCCACGGCCGCGTTGTGCGCCTGGTAGGCGCCGTGCAGCGGCAGGAAGACCTCGTCGTACTCGCCGCCGAGTCCGCGCAGGGTGAGGAGCTGGCCGCCGACCGCGACCTCGCGGGAGGCGACGCCGAACTCCATGCCCTCGCGGGCCACGGTGGCGTCCGCCTCGACGGCCTTCTTCAGGAGGACCTGGGCCGCGTCGACCGGCTGCTGGGCCAGGACGACGGTCGCGCCCGGCTTGATGATCCCGGACTTCTCGCCCGCGATCGCGGCGGGCGTGTCGCCGAGCCGGTCGGTGTGGTCGAGGTCGATGGGGGTGACGACGGCGACGGAGGCGTCGATGACGTTGGTGGCGTCCCAGGTGCCGCCCATCCCGACCTCGATCACGGCCACGTCGACCGGGGCGTCGGCGAAGGCCGCGTACGCCATTCCGGTGAGGACCTCGAAGAAGGAGAGCCGGTACTCCTCGCGGGCGTCGACGAGCTCCACGTACGGCGCGACGTCCCGGTACGTCTCGATGAACCGCTCGGCGGAGATCGGGGCGCCGTCGAGGCTGATGCGCTCGGTGATGGTCTGCACGTGCGGCGAGGTGTAGCGGCCGGTGCGCAGGTCGAAGGCGCCGAGCAGGGCCTCGATCATGCGGGCCGTCGACGTCTTGCCGTTGGTGCCGGTGATGTGGATGGTGGGGTACGCGCGCTGCGGCTCGCCGAGGACGTCCATCAGGGCCGCGATCCGGGTGACCGAGGGCTCCAGCTTGGTCTCGCCCCAGCGGGTGGACAGCTCGGTCTCGACCTCGCGCAGCGCCGCGTCCAGCTCCGGGTCCTCGGGGCGGCTCGGCACGGGGTCGCCCTGGGGCGGTCCGGCCTGGGCGCGCAGGGTGCGGCTGCCGGCCTCGATCACCGCCAGGTCGGGATCGCGGGTGGTCTCGTTGTCGACGATCTCGTCGAAGGCGTCGGGGTCGTCGGGCGTGTCGGACGGGTCGCGGGGCTCACTCACGGGGCCAGTCTACGGAGCGGCTCCGGCGGGACCGCGAACCCACCCCGTTCCGGGATTTCCGGTCCGCCGTGCCCCGACCCGCCCGGGCCCCCCGCCCGCTCACCCGCCGGCCCATCATTTACACGACGTCCACATATGATAATCGTCTAAGTTTCGGCCCCTGTGGGAGCGGCCGGACACGACCACCACGGGGACAACTTCATCATGACCGCTCCAATAGTGACCGTTCCGGGTGCCCGCATCCCGGAGCAACGGGGCAGAACCTCCACGACGAACGGCCGACGGCCCGTCACCCGTCCGCGCTTCGGGGAGAAGACGGCGGCGCTGTTCGCCGCGTTCCTGTCCATGGCGGCCTTCTGCCTGGGCATGGCCGCCCACGGCACGTACCCCTTCGGGCCCAGCCCGCGCGCGCTGAACGACCTGCGCCACCAGTACGTGCCGTTCCACGCGCACCTGTGGGACATCCAGCACGGAACGGCCAAGGGCGACCTGCTGTTCAACTGGCAGAGCGGCTACGGCAACGGGTTCCTCGGGGAGTTCTTCACCTACCTGAGCAACCCGCTGTCCTGGCTCACCGGACTGTTCCCCCGTCAGTACGTCGACTTCCCGGTCTTCCTCGTCACCCTGCTCGGCATCGGCCTCGCCGCGGCCGCCATGACGGTCTTCCTCGGCCGCCTGCGCCCCGGCTCCCCCTGGCTGCGGGCCCTGCTCGGCACCGGCTACGCCGTCTCCGGCTGGACCATGACGGAGGGCGGCATCATCCCCATGTGGATGACCGGCCTCATCGCGCTCCCCCTGCTCTGCATCGCCGTCGACGACTGCCTGAACGAACGCCACTGGGTGCTGGGCACCCTCCTCTTCGCCCTGTGCTGGTTCTCGAACTTCTACAGCGCCGCGATGGCCACCATCGGCGCGACGCTCGTCCTGCTGCTCCGGCTGCTCCTGAGCGACACCACCTGGCGCGCCCGCGCCCGCGCCGTCGGCCGGGCCGCCGGCACGGCCGCCACCGGACTCCTGCTCGCCGCTCCCGCGATCGTCGTCCCCGCCGTGGCCAACAAGCAGGCGCAGCCGACCACGAGCTACGTCGTCGACGTCGCCACCGAGCCCCTCGTCTACCTGGGGCTCCTCCTCCCCGGCAGCATCCCCCTGTACCCGGCGCCCAACATCTTCGCCGGCGTCCTCGTCCTGCTGCTGGTCCTCGCGCTCCCGTTCCAGTCCAGGGTCGGGGTCCGCGAGCGCGCCGCCTGGCTCGCGCTGCTCGTCCTGACGGCCCTCTCCTTCGTCGTCACGCCCACTGCCAAGGTGTGGCAGGGCTTCACGCTCCCCCACGGCGCGCCCTTCCGGGAGAGCTTCGTCCTCACCGGACTGCTGGCCATGGCCGCCTGGATCTGCCTCGCCCACTCCCCCAGGCCCCGGGCGCTGCTCGGCGGCGGGGCGCTCCTGGCCGGCCTGGTGCTCCTCACCCGCTCGGCCGAGCCCGTCACCGCGTACGCCGTCAAGGGCACGGTGATCGGCGGCGCGCTCGTCGGGGGGCTGCTCCTGCTCCACGCCCGCGGCCTGGGCCGCAGGGGCCGGGCCCTGGTGGTCCCGGCGCTCGTCCTGTCGGTCCTCGCGACCACCGCGTACGCGGTCTACGGCGCCCAGACCACCTACGACCCGGCCCGCTACGCGCGCGACACGACCACCACGACGAACCTGCTGACCAGGAACGTGCACCGGGCGGCCGCCGAGAACGACGACTGGCCGGACTCCCGCGTCGGCGTCGCCTCCTCCCTCTACGTCACCAACAACGACCCCATGCTCCTCGGCGTCCAGAGCGGCGGCTACTACAGCAGCTACGTCACCAAGGAGGCCGCCGCCGGCCTGCGCGAACTGGGCATCGGTTACGCGATGGGCGGGCGCAACCTGGGAATCCCCCGCGACCCGTACTTCAACGCCCTGATGGGCGTGGGCACCCTCCTGGAGCGGACGAAGGGGGCACAGATCACCGCCCGTTCTGTCCCCGGCGTGCCCCTCGTCAGCCTCCGCGCCCCCGGCAGCGACCGGGCGTACGGCGCGCCGGCCGGCTCGGTCTGGGCCAACCGCCACGCGGCACTGGGCGCGCGGGTGTACACCGTGCCCGAGATCCACTACGCCAAGGGCCCGGAGGCCGTGCGCGAACCGGGCGGCTGGCGCCTGCCCCGGCACGGGAAGGGGCAGGCCTGGACCGGTTTCACCGCGCGGTGCGCCCCCGGCGACGAGGCCTATCTGTACGCGCCCGCCCTCTCCGCCGTGTCCATGGCCACCGGCTCCAAGGCCATGGGCAACAGCGGCCGGCCGCCGGCCGTCGTGAGTCCGGTGAACCCGCTGGGGACGGTCCCGGCGGACGGGACGCTGCGGTTCGCGATCGGTGCGACCCAGCCGGACCAGGTGCTGCCGCACGGCGCCGTCGGCTGCATGGACCCGAAGAAGTTCCAGGACGCCGTACAGGCCCTGCGCGCCTCGGCGCCGGTGAACCCGTCCGTCGGCGGCCACTCGGTCGGGGCGGAGCTGCCGAAGGGTTCCACCGGAACCGTCGTCGTGGCGACGCCCGCCATCCAGGGCTGGTCCTGCTCCGTCGACGGCGGCGCGTCGCGGGCGCCGGTCTCCCACCGGGGTCTGCTCGGCGTCCCGCTCGGGGCGGGCGCCGACCGCTTCTCCTGCTCGTACACCCCGCCGGGCCTGAAGGCCGGCCTCGGCGGCACGGGCGCGGGCGCCCTGGTCCTCGCCGGGGTGCTGGTCGCCGGAGCCGTCCGGCGCCGCCGGGCCTGACCCGGCGACGGGCCCGCTCCGGCGACAGACGGCCCGACAACAGATCCGGCCCGGCGACGGGCCGGACGACGAAGAAGGCTCCCGCTCCGGAGGATCATCCGGAGCGGGAGCCTTTCCCGTAAGTACCGTGCCGTGTCGTGCCGGGCCGTCAGGCCTGCGGCAGGTTCGCCAGCTGGGCCTGGATGCGGGCGATGTCCTCGTCCGCCTTGGCGAGGCGGGTGCGGATCTTCTCGACCACGTTGTCCGGCGCCTTCGCCAGGAACGCCTCGTTGCCGAGCTTGCCGTTCGCCTGGGCCTTCTCCTTCTCCGCCGCCGCGAGGTCCTTCGTGAGGCGCTTGCGCTCCGCCTCCACGTCGATCGTGCCCGACAGGTCGAGCGCGACGGTGGCCCCGCCGACCGGCAGGGAGGCGGTGGCGGAGAAGTCCTCGCCCTCCGGCTGGAGGCGCAGCAGCTGACGGATCGCGGCCTCGTGCGCGGCGAGCGCGGTGCCGCCGAGCTCCAGACGTGCCGGGACCTTCTGGCCGGGCTGGAGGCCCTGGTCGGCCCGGAAGCGGCGGACCTCGGTGACGACCTGCTGGAGGTTCTCGATCTCCGCCTCGGCGGCCGGGTCCCGGAAGCCCGAGTCCTTCGGCCAGTCGGCGATCACGACGGACTCGCGCCCGGTCAGCGTGGTCCACAGGGCCTCGGTGACGAACGGGACGATCGGGTGCAGCAGCCGCAGCATGACGTCCAGGACCTCGCCCAGGACCCGGCCGGAGACCTTGGCCTGCTCGCCGCCCGCGAAGAACGTCGTCTTCGACAGCTCGACGTACCAGTCGAAGACCTCGTCCCACGCGAAGTGGTAGAGCGCGTCGCTGAGCTTCGCGAACTGGTAGTCCTCGTAGTACGCGTCGACCTGCGCGACCGTCGCGTTGAGGCGGGACAGGATCCAGCGGTCGGTGGCGGACAGCCGCTCGACCGGGGGCAGGTCGCCCTCGATCGTCGCGCCGTTCATGAGCGCGAAGCGGGTCGCGTTCCAGATCTTGTTGGCGAAGTTCCGGGACGCCTTGACCCAGTCCTCGCCGATCGGGACGTCGACGCCCGGGTTGGCGCCGTTGGCCAGGGTGAAGCGGACGGCGTCGGAGCCGTACTCGTCCATCCAGTCCAGCGGGTTGACCACGTTGCCGAAGGACTTCGACATCTTCTTGCCGTTCTGGTCACGGACCATGCCGTGCAGGGCGATGGTGTGGAACGGCGGGGTGCCGTCCATCGCGTACAGACCGAACATCATCATCCGGGCGACCCAGAAGAAGAGGATGTCGTAGCCGGTGACCAGGACGGAGTTCGGATAGAACTTCGCGAGCGACTCGGTCCGCTCCGGCCAGCCCAGCGTGGAGAACGGCCACAGGCCGGAGGAGAACCAGGTGTCCAGGACGTCGGTGTCCTGGTGCCAGCCCTCGCCGGACGGCGGCTGCTCGTCGGGTCCGACGCAGACGACCTCGCCGTCCGGGCCGTACCAGACGGGGATGCGGTGGCCCCACCAGAGCTGGCGTGAGATGCACCAGTCGTGCAGGTTGTCGACCCAGTCGAAGTACCGCTTCTCCATCTCCTGCGGGTGGATCGTGACCTTGCCGTCGCGGACCGCGTCGCCGGCGGCCTGCGCGAGCGGGCCGACCTTGACCCACCACTGCATCGACAGGCGCGGCTCGATGGTGGTCTTGCAGCGCGAGCAGTGGCCGACGGAGTGGGTGTACGGACGCTTCTCGGCGACGATCCGGCCCTCGGCGCGCAGCGCGGCGACGATGGCGGAGCGGGCCTCCAGGCGGTCCAGGCCCTGGAAGGGGCCGTGGGCGGTGATGACCGCGCGCTCGTCCATGACGGCGAGGTTCGGCAGGTCGTGGCGCTGGCCGATCTCGAAGTCGTTCGGGTCGTGCGCCGGGGTCACCTTGACGGCGCCGGTGCCGAACTCGGGGTCGACGTGGGTGTCGGCGACGACCGGGATCGTGCGGTCGGTCAGCGGCAGCTTGATCCGCTTGCCGACCAGGTGCCTGTACCGCTCGTCGTCGGGGTGGACGGCGACGGCCGTGTCGCCGAGCATCGTCTCGGCCCGGGTGGTGGCGACGACCAGGGAGTCCTCGTCCTCGCCGTACCGGATGGAGACGAGCTCGCCGTCGTCGTCCTGGTATTCGACCTCGATGTCCGAGATGGCCGTCAGACAGCGCGGGCACCAGTTGATGATCCGCTCGGCGCGGTAGATCAGCTCGTCGTCGTAGAGCTTCTTGAAGATGGTCTGGACGGCCTGGGACAGGCCCTCGTCCATGGTGAACCGCTCGCGGGACCAGGCGACGCCGTCGCCCAGGCGCTTCATCTGGCCGGAGATCTGGCCGCCGGACTCGGCCTTCCACTGCCAGACGCGCTCGACGAACGCCTCGCGGCCCAGGTCGTGGCGGGACTTGCCCTCCTTGGCGAGCTCGCGCTCGACGACGTTCTGGGTGGCGATGCCGGCGTGGTCCATGCCCGGCTGCCACAGCGTCTCGAAGCCCTGCATCCGCTTGCGGCGGGTGAGGGCGTCGATCAGCGTGTGCTCGAAGGCGTGGCCCAGGTGGAGCGATCCGGTGACGTTCGGCGGCGGGATGACGATGGTGTACGGCGGCTTCTCGCTCTTCGCGTCCGCCTCGAAGTACCCGCGCTCCACCCAGCGCTCGTACAGCGGCCCCTCTACCTCGGCCGGCGCGTACTGGGTCGGCAGTTCGGTGGTGGGCGCTGTCTGCTGCTGAGTGTTCTCGGTCACGGGGCCAGTTTAGGGGTGTACCGACCCTGTCCTGAAACGCTTTGGTTCGGTAACGGTGTGGCCCCTGCCGCACCGACTGTCCGAGGGTTCCGCCAGGATGTCCGGCAGGCATAAACATCCTGTGAGGGGAACCTGTCCATGAGCTACAACCAGCCGGGCCCGTACGGCGGCCAGCCGCCCCAGCAGCCCGGGCCCTACGGCCAGCCGGGCCCCTACGGCCAGCAGCCGCAGCAGCCGGGGCCGTACGGCGCCCAGCCGGGCTACGGATACCCCCAGCAGGCCCCGCAGGGCGTTCCGCCGCAGCAGCCCCCGTACGGCTACCCGCAGCAGCAGCCCGGCCCGTACGGCCAGCAGCCCCCGTACGGCGGCCCCCAGGGCCCCGGCGGCTTCCCGCCGCCCCCGCCGGCCCCCAAGAAGTCCAAGGCGGGCTGGATCATCGGCGGCGTGGCCGCGGTCGTGGCGATCGCGGTGGGCGCGTACTTCGTGATCGGCGGGGGCGGCGGTTCCTCGGTCGCGGACGACGGCCCGCACAAGCTGATCACTCCGGACACGGTGCTCACCGAGTACAAGAAGGACGCCGCCGGCGGCAAGTCGAGCGGTGAGGACTCCCTCAAGGAGGCCCAGCAGAACGGCGTCAAGAACGCCCGGCAGGTCAGCGCCTCGTACAAGGTGGAGAACAAGACGAACCCGCTGGCGGGCAAGTTCATCTCCTTCAACGGCCTCTACGGCGAGATCGAGGACCCCGAGAAGGTCGTCGACACCATCTTCGCCGCCGCCAAGGCGGAGTCCGTCAAGGACGCGGGCAAGGCCGGCACGCCCCAGATGGAGGGCAGCCCGCAGGAGTACGAGCCGGCGGAGCTCGACGGCGCGGTCCTGAAGTGCCAGCAGGCCAAGACGAAGGCCGACACCGCCAACGGCGCGCCCGCGTTCACCATCACCATGTGCGTCTGGGCCGACCACAGCACCGTGGGCTTCGTGGTCCCGGCCGACATGGCCTCCATGATGACCGGCGCGGGCGGCTCGGCCGAGGAGGCCGCCTCCCTCACCGCCAAGCTCCGCAAGGAAGTTCGCGTCAAGCTCTGACCGGACGGCCCGCACACGCGTGAGGGGGTCCCGCCTTCGGGCGGGACCCCCTCACCGTCGTTCGTCCGGCGTCAGGCCGACTTCTCGTGCCTGCCGTCGTTCTTCACGATCCGCGGGACCAGCGTCGGGTTGACGTTGTCGCGGACCACGTCGGCCGTGATGACGACCCGGGCCACGTCCTTGCGGGACGGGACCTCGTACATCACCGACTGGAGGACCTCCTCCATGATGGCGCGCAGGCCGCGCGCGCCGGTGCCGCGCAGGATCGCCTGGTCGGCGATGGCCTCCAGGGCCGGGCGGTCGAAGTCCAGCTCCACGCCGTCGAGTTCGAAGAGGCGCTGGTACTGCTTCACCAGCGCGTTGCGCGGCTCGACCAGGATCTGGAGGAGCGCCTCGCGGTCCAGGTTGTGGACGGAGGTGAGGACGGGGAGACGGCCGATGAACTCGGGGATCATCCCGAACTTCACCAGGTCCTCCGGCATGACCTCCTGGAACTGGTCGCTCGCCTCGATCTCGCGCTTGGAGCGGATGGTCGCCCCGAAGCCGATGCCCTTGGCGCCCGCCCGCGACTCGATGATCTTCTCCAGGCCGGCGAAGGCGCCGCCCACGATGAAGAGCACGTTCGTCGTGTCGATCTGGATGAACTCCTGGTGGGGGTGCTTCCGTCCGCCCTGCGGCGGCACGGAGGCGGTGGTGCCCTCCAGGATCTTCAGGAGGGCCTGCTGCACGCCCTCGCCGGAGACGTCGCGCGTGATCGACGGGTTCTCGCTCTTGCGGGCGACCTTGTCGATCTCGTCGATGTAGATGATCCCGGTCTCGGCCTTCTTGACGTCGTAGTCGGCCGCCTGGATCAGCTTCAGCAGGATGTTCTCGACGTCCTCGCCGACGTAGCCGGCCTCCGTGAGCGCCGTCGCGTCGGCGATGGCGAACGGGACGTTGAGCATGCGGGCCAGGGTCTGTGCGAGCAGCGTCTTCCCGGAGCCCGTGGGGCCGAGCAGCAGAATGTTGGACTTCGCCAGCTCGATGGCGTCGTCACGGCCCTGCGCGCCGCCGTTCTCGCCGGCCTGGACGCGCTTGTAGTGGTTGTACACCGCGACCGAGAGTGCCTTCTTCGCGGGCTCCTGCCCGACGACGTACCCCTCGAGGAACTCGTAGATCTCGCGGGGCTTGGGGAGTTCCTCCCAGCGCACCTCGCTCGTCTCCGCGAGTTCTTCCTCGATGATCTCGTTGCAGAGGTCGATGCACTCGTCGCAGATGTACACACCGGGTCCCGCGATGAGCTTCTTCACCTGCTTCTGGCTCTTTCCGCAGAACGAGCACTTGAGCAGGTCGCCGCCATCACCGATGCGTGCCACGAGGTGCTTCCCCTTCGCCTGGGAGCCGCGTGGTTCGGCGGCTCCTGGTGCCTCATATTCGACGGTACCTTGCCGGGCCCCCCGTTCGGGCCCCCCTTGGCACGGTTCACACGGTCGCGATTCGGCCACGCGAGCCGTGCCAGGGGAAGGTCGGGCGTCAGACCGCGGCGGCCGCGCTCTTGCGGGTCGAGACGATCTGGTCGACCAGACCGTACGCGAGGGCGTCCTCGGCGGTCAGGATCTTGTCGCGCTCGATGTCGTCGCGGATCTTCTCGATCGGGGTCGAGGAGTGCTTGGCCAGCATGTCCTCCAGCTGGCCGCGCATCCGCAGGATCTCGTTGGCCGCGATCTCCAGGTCGGAGAGCTGCTCGCGGCCGGTGCCGCCGGAGGGCTGGTGGATCAGCACGCGGGCGTTCGGCAGGGCCATCCGCTTGCCGGGGGTGCCGGCGGCGAGCAGCACGGCCGCGGCGGAGGCCGCCTGACCCATGCAGACCGTCTGGATGTCCGGCTTCACGAACTGCATCGTGTCGTAGATCGCCGTGAGCGCGGTGAAGGAGCCGCCGGGGCTGTTGATGTAGATCGAGATGTCGCGGTCCGGGTCCATCGACTCCAGGCACAGGAGCTGCGCCATGACGTCGTTGGCGGAGGCGTCGTCGATCTGCACGCCGAGGAAGATCACGCGCTCCTCGAACAGCTTCGCGTACGGGTCGTACTCGCGCACGCCCTGCGAGGTGCGCTCCACGAAGCGCGGCACGATGTAGCGGTTGTCCATCGGCGCGCCGGTGTAGAGGCCGCTCGCGGAGAGGTTGTTCTGCATCTGGGTGTTCACCGTCCTGGTGGCGTTCGGTGGGCTGGGGCTCTTGAGCGGTCCGGCGGGGCTCAGGCGCCCGTGCCGCCACCGCCCGGAACGCCCGAGGCGGCGGAGATGATCTCGTCGATGAGGCCGTAGTCCTTGGCCTCCTCCGCGGTGAACCAGCGGTCGCGGTCGCCGTCGCGGATGATCGCCTCGACGGTCTGCCCGGAGTGGTGCGCGGTGATCTCGGCCATGCGCTTCTTGGTGCGCAGGAGGTACTCGGCCTGGATCTTGATGTCCGAGGCGGTGCCGCCGATGCCGGCGGAGCCCTGGTGCATCAGGATGTCGGTGTTCGGCAGCGCGAAGCGCTTGCCGGGGGCGCCGCCGGTCAGCAGGAACTGGCCCATGGAGGCCGCCATGCCCATGCCGATGGTGACGACGTCGTTCGGGATGTACTGCATGGTGTCGTAGACGGCCATACCGGCCGTCACCGAGCCACCGGGGCTGTTGATGTAGAGGTAGATGTCCTTGTCCGGCTCGGCGGCCAGGAGGAGCATCTGGGCGGTGATCTTGTTGGCGATGTCGTCGTCGACCTGCTGGCCGAGGAAGACGATGCGCTCGCCGAGCAGCCGGTTGTAGACATGGTCGCCGAGGCCGCCACCGATGGACGGCTCACCCGCGGCGTAAGGCTTCAGATTCGTCACGTATCCACCTGCTCGTCTCCGACGGCCCCGGGCCGTCTCCGCGTCTTGTCCTGAAGGCACTGCGTCTCGCTCAGAAGGCACTGCCCTCGTATTCATGGACCCTAACGCGCAGGTGGGACAACGCCATCCCGGTTCCCGAACTGTTCGCTGGGAGCGCAAGGTAGTTGGGGGCGCGTGAGGGGGTCCCGGTACGTCCGCGGGCCCGTGCGCACAGCCGTGCGCACGGGCCCGCGGAGCGGTGCGGCGGGGAGGGCCGGCCCCCTCGCCGCTTCCGGACCTACTTGTCCTCGGAGGCCTCGGCCTCGGCGCCCTCGGCCGCCTCGACGGCGGTCTCGGCGGCCTCGTCCTCGTCGTCGGAGAGGTCGACGACCTCGCCGTTGGAGTCGGTGACCTTGGCGGCCTCGACGACGACCGCGAGGGCCTTGCCGCGGGCGACCTCGCCGACGAGCATCGGCACCTGGCCGCCCTGGGCCACGGCCTGGGCGAACTGGTCGGGGCTCATGCCGGAGGAGGCGGCACGGCGGAACAGGTGCTCGGTGAGCTCCTCGCGGGAGACGTCGAGCTTCTCCCGGTTGACCAGCTCGTCGAGGATGAACTGGGTCTTGATGCCCTTCTCGGCCTGCTCCTTGGTCTCGGCCAGGAACTCCTCCTCGGTCTTGCCCTGGATCTCCAGGTACTTCCCGAGGTCGAGGCCCATCTGGCCGAGCTGGTGGTGCTCCAGGTTGTGCTTGCGGGTGTTGATCTCGTCCTCGAGGAGCTTCTCGGGCATCGGGACCTCGACCAGCTTGAGGAGCTCGTCGAGGACGCGCTCCTGGGCCTGGGTGGCCTGGTCGAACTGCTTCATGTTCTCGAGGCGCTTGCGGCTGTCGGCCTTGAGCTCGTCGAGGGTGTCGAACTCCGAGGCGAGCTGGGCGAACTCGTCGTCCAGCTCGGGGAGCTCACGGGCGGCGACGGCGGTGACCTTGACGGTGACCTCCGCGTCCTTGCCCTCGGCGGAGCCGCCCTTCAGCTGCGAGGTGAAGGTGGCCTCGCCGCCGGCCTCCAGGCCCTTGACGGCCTCGTCGATGCCGTCGAGCAGCTCGCCGGAACCGATGGTGTACGAGACGTCGCTCGCGACACCGTCGGGCAGGACCTCGCCGTCGACCTTGGCCTCGAGGTCGATGGTGACGACGTCGCCGTCCTGGGCGGCGCGCTCGACCGGGGAGGTCGAGGCGAAGCGCTCGCGGAGCTGCTCCACGGACTTCTCGACGTCCTCGTCGGTGACCTCGACCGCGTCGACGGTGACCTCGATGCCGGAGTAGTCCGGGATCTCGATCGTCGGGCGGATGTCGACCTCGGCGGTGAAGGCCAGCAGCTCGCCGTCCTTCAGCTCGGTGATGTCGACCTCGGGCTGGCCGAGCGGGTTGACCTCGGCCTCGTTGACGGCCTCGGTGTAGAACTTCGGGAGCGCGTCGTTGACGGCCTCCTCCAGCACGGCGCCGCGGCCGAACCGCTGGTCGATCACGCGAGCCGGGATCTTGCCCTTGCGGAAGCCCTTGACCGTGACCTGCTGGTTGATCTTCTTGTACGCCGCGTCGAGGCTGTCCTTGAGCTCCTCGAAGGGCACCTCGACAGTGAGCCGAACCCGGGTCGGGTTCAGGGTCTCCACGGCGCTCTTCACGGTTCGGTCTCCTTGTGGCTGATTCCTGGATTCCGCCGGGCCGCGCGAGGCGGGTCCGGCCGATCGGCCCGGTCAGAGAGACACACGGGCACGCAGCTTGCATAGTAACCGCAAGCGGGAGGACGCCCACAACATGATCAAGAACGCCCGGGACGGGCGCGTGGTGGTCATGGTCGGGGTGGCGGGATTTGAACCCACGGCCTTCCGCTCCCAAAGCGGACGCGCTACCAAGCTGCGCCACACCCCGTCGGTGCGACACGTAGGGTACATGCACGGGGACTGTGCGGCGCCCCTTCTTGCGGGGGTGTGCGAAGACGGCCGCAGACCCGGTACCATGCTCTTCGTGCCGCGGTCCTCGTGACCTGCGGCGCGATGCTGTGCGGGTGTAGCTCAATGGTAGAGCACTAGTCTTCCAAACTAGCTACGCGGGTTCGATTCCCGTCACCCGCTCCACGCCCTCGGGGCCGGTCCGGAGATTCCTCTCCGGACCGGCCCCGAGGCGTTTCCGGCCGCGTCCGACGTGCTCTCCCCCGCCACGGGGCCCGTTCGTCGCCGTTCGTCACCGCTTATTGCCGCTCATTGCCGCGCCGGTGCCGGCCCGTGCGGCGACGGACGGAGCGATCCGGCCGGCGGAGGGCGCCCGGGCGCCCTCCGGGGGCGTCCTCAGAACTTGATGGAGGCCACGGTCTGCGTTATCGAGTCCAGGAAGCGCTGGATGTCGTCCGCCATGCCGGTGGAGGCGAGGAAGAAGCCGAAGAGGACCGCCACGACGGCCGGACCCGCCTTGAGGTTCCCCCCGCGGATCAGCACCACCATGATGATTGCCAGGAGCAACACCACAGACAGCGAAATGGCCACAACTGATCACACCCTCGGTCGGTCCCGCCTTGCCCACCAGGGAGCCCGTGTCCCGGACACCCCCCGCTGCCTCCATCGTGCCACCAACCCCCATGCCCTCGCTGCCCGGTGACGAATCGTCGTGCAGAAGATCACGTCCACCCCCGACGGGCCGTCAGGGGCGGCGGCTGATCAGGAGCAGGGCCCGGTCGTCGTTGACGTCCTTGGCGACGGCCTCGATCAGGTCCCAGGCGACGCCGTCGAAGCCGTCGGTGACGCAGCGGTCGGCCTCGCCGGTGAGCCGGTCGATGCCCTCGGCGATGTCCCGGTCTGCGGCCTCGACCAGGCCGTCGGTGAAGAGCATCAGGACGTCGCCGGGGCGCAGGGAGCCCTTGGCCGGGTGGAACTCGGCGCCGTCGTAGACGCCGAGGAGGGGTCCCTCGGCGTCCTTCTCCTCCCAGCGGCCGCTGCCCGCGTGGAGCTGGAGGGCGGGCAGGTGGCCGGCCGAGTAGAGCTCGTAGTCGCCGGACTCCAGGTCGAGGACGAGGTGGATCGAGGTGGCGAAGCCCTCGTCCCAGTTCTGGCGCAGCAGGTAGCCGTTGGCGGCGGGCAGGAAGCCGTGCGGCGGGAGCGAGCCGAGGAGGCCGCCGAAGGCGCCGGAGAGCAGCAGGGAGCGGGAGGCCGCGTCCATGCCCTTGCCGGAGACGTCGGTGAGGACGACCTCCAGGGTGCGCCCGCCGTGGGTGCGCGCGGCGACGACGAAGTCCCCGGAGAAGGACTGGCCGCCGGCCGGGCGCAGCGCCATCTCGCGGTGCCAGCCCTGCGGGAGCCGGGGCAGGGCGCTCTGGACCCGGATGCGTTCGCGCAGGTCGAAGAGCATGGTGCCGCCGCGCCGCCAGGGCACGCCGACGCGGGCCCGGAACTGGGCGATGAGGAGTCCGAAGAGGCCGCAGGCGGCGACGACGAGGACGGTGCCGGGGGTGACCCGGGCGGGGCCCTGGGTGTACGGGCCGAGGACGACGGACTCGACGATGAGGGCGCCCGCGGCGGCGGCGTACAGGCCGAGCAGGCTGGCGGGGCGCAGCAGCAGGCCGCCGGCCACGATGGGCAGGGCGAGCGCGGTGGGCGCGCACCAGACGGGGTCGACGAGGGTGCCGAGGGTGATGGCCGGGATCATCAGGAGGAGCCCGGCGAGCGCGATCCAGTCGGCGCCGTCCCCGCGGAAGTAGTCCACGCCGGACTTGCGCAGCGCGACGCGGGCCCGGCGCACGCGCCTGCGTGTCCGGGCCGCGTACGCGCTCACTCCGTCGCGGTGTCCCATGGGCCTGGACCTTATCCATCCCGTCCGGCGTCGTGCAGGGGTGCCCCTGTGACAATGTGCGCGAAATCGGGTCGCCCCGGGCGGGCGCCGCTGATATCGATGGCATATGACTACGGAATTGCGGGTTCTCGACCCGGCCGAATGGGACCACTGGTACGGAGTGCTCGAGCTCGCGTTCGGAGGGGTGGCCGAGGCGCCGGAGGAGCGACGGCTGTGGCGGGACCTGACCGAGTTCGACCGTTCCCTGGGCGCCTGGGACGGCGAGCTGTGCGTGGGGACGGCGGGGTCGTTCTCCTTCCGGCTGACGGTTCCGGGCGGGACGTCGGTGCCGGCGGCCGGGGTGACGATGGTGAGCGTGGCGGGGACGCACCGGCGGCGCGGGATCCTGACCTCGATGATGCGGCGGCAGCTGGACGACCTGCGGGCGGCGGGCGAGTGCCTCGCGGTGCTCACGGCGTCGGAGCCGGGGATCTACGGGCGGTTCGGCTACGGGATCGCGTCGTACTCGCTGCGGGCCTCGATCGACACGAACCGGGTGCGGCTCGCGGTGCCGGAGGGCACGGACGGGGTGGCGCTGCGGCAGGCGGACCCGGTGGAGTCCTCGGCGGCGTGCGAGGCGGTGTACGCGCGCCGGGTGGCCTCGCGGCCGGGGATGCTCGCCCGGCGGCCGGGCTGGGAGCGGCTGCCGCTGATCGATCCCCCGGCCGAGCGGGGCGGGGCGTCGCCGCGGCTGTGCGTGCTCGCGGAGCGGGACGGGGAGGTCGTGGGGTTCGCGCACTACGCGGTCAAGCCGGACTGGTCGCCCGCGGGGGCCGACGGCTCGGTGCACGTGCACGAGCTGATGGGGCTCGACCCGGCGGCGGAGGCGGCGCTGTGGCGCTTCCTGTGGTCGGTGGACCTGACGGCGTCGGTACGGCTCCAGGGGCGGCCGGTGGACGACGGCTGGCAGCACCTGGTGAGCGACGTGCGGCGGTGCGCGCCGACGCTGCGGGACGGATTGCACGTGCGCCTGGTGGAGGTGGGTCCGGCCCTGGAGGCGCGGACGTACCAGGCACCGGTGGACGTGGTGTTCGAGGTGGAGGACGCGTTCTGCCCGTGGAACGAGGGGCGTTGGCGGCTGACCGGGGACGCGAAGGGCGCGGTCTGCGTGCGGACCTCGGACCCGGCGGACCTGTCGCTCTCGGTGCGGGAGCTGGGGGCGGCGTACCTGGGCGGCGTACCGCTGACGTCCCTGGCGGCGGCCGGGCGGGTGCGGGAGCTGCGGGAGGGCGCGCTCGTGGAGGCGTCGGTGGCGTTCGGCTCGCCGGTCGCGCCGTGGCTGCCGCACGGGTTCTAGGGCGTGTCCGACCCTGATCCGCCGAACAGGCCCTGAGGGAGAGCCCCTAGCGGGTCTGGCAGCCCGGGCACCAGAAGAGGTTGCGGGCGGCCAGGTCCGCCGTGCGGATGTCGGTGCCGCAGACGTGGCAGGCCATCCGGGCGCGCCGGTAGACGTACACCTCGCCGCCGTGGTCGTCGACGCGCGGCGGGCGGCCCATCGCCTCGGGGGTGTGCTCGGGCCGTACGGTGTCGATGCGGTTGAGCCGTACGCCCTCGCGCATCAGGACCGCGAGGTCGGCCCAGATCGCGTCCCACTCCCGCTTCGTGAGGTCCTTGCCGGCGCGGTACGGGTCGATGCCGTGACGGAAGAGGACCTCGGCGCGGTAGACGTTGCCGACGCCGGCGACGACCTTCTGGTCCATGAGGAGGGCGGCGACGGTGGTGCGGGACGTGGAGATCCGGCGCCAGGCCTTGTCCGGGTCGTCGCCGTCGCGGAGCGGGTCGGGTCCGAGCCGGTCGTGTATCGCCCGCTTCTCGGCGTCGGTGATCAGGGCGCAGGTGGTGGGGCCGCGCAGGTCGACGTACGACTCGGGGTTCGCGAGCCGCAGCCGCACCGTGTCGGCGGGCGGCGGGGCGGGGGCGTCGCCGAAGGCCACCTTGCCGAAGAGGCCGAGGTGGATGTGGATCCAGCCCCGGCCGCCGAAGCCCAGGAAGAGGTGCTTGCCGTGGGCCTCTGCGGTCTCCAGGACGGCGCCGTCGAGCAGGGCGGCCGAGTCGGTGAACCTGCCCTGCGGGCTGGAGACGCGCACGGGCCGGCCGCCGAACCGCTCGCGGTGGTCGGCGGCCAGCCGGTGGATGGTGTGCCCCTCGGGCATCAGGCGGTCGGCTCCTGCGGGTGGTGGGCCGGGATCGGGGGGAGCTCGCCGGTGTTCTCGTAGGCGGTGAGCATGTCGATCCGGCGGGTGTGACGCTCGTCACCGGAGTACGGGGTGCCGAGGAAGATCTCGACGAACTTGGTCGCCTCTTCCCGCGTGTGCATCCGGCCGCCGACGGAGATCACGTTGGCGTTGTTGTGCTCGCGGCCGAGGGCGGCGGTCTGCTCGCTCCAGGCGAGGGCGGCGCGCACCCCCTTCACCTTGTTCGCGGCGATCTGCTCGCCGTTGCCGGAGCCGCCGATGACGATGCCGAGGGCGTCCGGGTCCGCGGCCGTCCTCTCGGCGGCGCGCAGGCAGAACGGCGGGTAGTCGTCGAGGGCGTCGTAGACGTGGGGACCGCAGTCGACGGGCTCGTGGCCGTGGGCCTTCAGCCACTCGACGAGGTGGTTCTTGAGTTCGTAGCCGGCGTGGTCGGAACCGAGGTAGACGCGCATGGTGCCGAGTGTGGCACGTCCGGGCCGGGGTAGTGGGCAGCGGGGTCGGGGCCTTCGCCCGGCCTGGTACGGACCTTCGGCCCTCGCGTGTCCGTCCGTACAACGATCCGGAATGGGGTCTTCCGATCAGCCCCGCCGACAGGGTTAAATGCCCGGGCTCGCGACCCGAGCGACCCCCACACCCGAGGAAGCGTCCATGAACACGCAACCGACCCTGACGAAGGACGACGGCACGACCGGCACCACCGGCACGCCCGACTCCTCCGACGGTCTCAAGGCCGGTCTCAAGAACCGCCACCTCTCGATGATCGCGATCGGCGGCGTCATCGGCGCCGGCCTCTTCGTCGGCTCCGGCTCCGGCATCGCCGCGGCCGGCCCCGCGATCCTGCTCTCCTACGCGCTCGTCGGCACCATGGTCGTCTTCGTGATGCGGATGCTGGGCGAGATGGCCGCCGCGCGGCCCTCCTCCGGCTCCTTCTCCGCCTACGCGGACCAGGCCCTCGGCCGCTGGGCCGGCTTCAGCATCGGCTGGCTGTACTGGTTCTTCTGGGTGGTCGTGCTCGCCGTCGAGGCGACCGCGGGCGCGGTGATCCTGGAGAGCTGGGTCCCGGCCGTCCCGCAGTGGGCCTGGGCGCTCATCGTGATGGTGGTGCTCACCGCCACCAACCTCGCCTCGGTCGCCTCCTACGGCGAGTTCGAGTTCTGGTTCGCCGGCATCAAGGTCGTCGCCATCGGCGCCTTCGTCGTCATCGGCCTGCTCGCGGTCTTCGGCGTGCTGCCCGGCTCGGACAACCCGGGCGCCGGGTTCGCGCACCTCACCGACAGCGGGGGCTTCCTCCCGATGGGCGCGGGCGCGATCCTCACCGGCGTGCTGATGGTCGTCTTCTCCTTCATGGGCAGCGAGATCGTCACCCTGGCCGCCGGCGAGTCGGAGGACCCGCAGCGCGCGGTCACCAAGGCCACCAACAGCGTGATCTGGCGGATCGGCGTCTTCTACCTGGGCTCGATCTTCGTGGTCCTGACCCTGCTGCCGTGGAACGACAAGTCGATCGTCGAGAAGGGCTCGTACGTCGCCGCCCTCGACTCCATCGGCATCCCGGCCGCCGGCCAGATCATGAACGTGATCGTCCTGACGGCCGTCCTGTCCTGCCTGAACTCGGGCCTCTACACCGCCTCGCGGATGGCCTTCTCGCTCGGGCGGCGCGGCGACGCGCCGAAGGCCTTCGCCCGCACCACCGCGCGGGGCGTGCCGCGGGCGGCGATCCTCGGCTCGGTCGTCTTCGGCTTCGTCGCGGTCTTCTTCAACTACAAGTGGCCGGACACCGTCTTCGCCTTCCTGCTGAACTCCTCCGGCGCGGTGGCGCTCTTCGTCTGGCTGGTCATCTGCGTGACCCAGCTGCGGATGCGCGGCATCATCCTGCGCGAGTCGCCGGAGAAGCTGGTCGTGCGGATGTGGCTCTTCCCGTACCTGACCTGGGCGACGATCGGCATGATCGTCTTCGTCCTCGGCTACATGATCTACGACGGCGGCAGCGCCCGGGAGCAGGTCGTGCTCTCGCTGCTCGTGGCCGCGCTCGTGATCGCGGTCGCGCTGGTCCGCGAGCGGATCGGGAAGTCCTCCGCGAAGCTCTGACCGCGTGTACGCGAAAGGGCCCCGGCGCACTCCGCGCCGGGGCCCTCTCACGTGCCGTGCCGGGCTCAGTCCCTGCGGCCGGCGAGCTTCCAGGCGGTCGGGAGGGCGCCCATGGCGAGGGCGGCCTTGAGGGCGTCGCCGATGAGGAACGGGACGAGGCCGGCGGCGACGGCCTGGCCGAGGGTCATGCCGGTGGCGAGGGCCAGGTAGGGCACGCCGACGGCGTAGATGATCGCGGAGCCGAGGACCATCGCGCCGGCCGTGCGGAGCACCGAGCGGTCGGCGCCGCGGCGGGCGAGGGCGCCGACGACGGTGGCGGCCAGGAGCATGCCGAGGATGTAGCCGAAGGACGGCATGCCGTAGCCGGAGGTGGCCTGGGCGAACCAGGGCACGCCCGCCGTGCCGGCCACCGCGTACAGCGCGAGGGCCAGGAAGCCGCGGCGGGCGCCGAGGGCGGTGCCGACGAGCAGGGCGGCGAAGGTCTGGCCGGAGACCGGGACCGGGGAGCCGGGGACCGGGACCGAGATCTGCGCGGCGAGGCCGGTGAGGGCGGCGCCGCCGACGACGAGGGCGATGTCGCGGGCGCGGCTCGCCGGGATCAGGTCGGCGAGGACGATGCCCGGCCGGAGGGAGCGGGCGGGGGCGGCGATGCTCATCGGTACTCCGCGGGGGTGAGGGTGGAGGGACAGGTTGACGCTATGCCAGGAGTGAACGTCCGATCACCGTCAGCGGCCGACAAAGCCGGAGCCGACCGCTTCATGGAGTTCTCACAAAGGACGCCTTTCACTCCACGCGCCACGTGACCCTTGTCACTGGCAACTCGCTGGGAGACGCCCCTTTTGCGTCAGAGGGAGGTCAGCAGAGAGACTGTGGGGTCTCCATAAAGCACCACCTCCCGAGAGCACGAGCCCCACCATGCGCGACGCCCCGCCGCCCCCTCCGCTCACCGAACCGGAGCCCCTCTCCCACGGTCTGAAGCAGCGTCACCTGACGATGCTGGGGCTCGGCGGGGTGATCGGCGCGGGGCTCTTCGTGGGTTCGGGTGCCGGGATCGCCGTCGCCGGGCCGGCCATCGTGCTCTCGTACCTGATCGCGGGCGCGCTCGCGATGCTGGTGATGCGGATGCTGGGCGAGATGTCGGCGGCAATGCCCGCGTCGGGCGCCTTCTCGGTGCACGCGGAGCGGGCGCTCGGCCGCTGGGCGGGCTTCTCGGTGGGCTGGCTGTACTGGTTCCTGCTCGTCGTGGTCCTCGCGGTGGAGGCGACGGGCGCGGCCCGGATCGCGCACGGCTGGGTGCCGGGGGTCCCGCAGTGGGGCTGGGTGCTCGTCTTCATGGTCGTGTTCACCCTCGCCAACCTGGCGGCGGTGAAGAACTTCGGCGAGTTCGAGTTCTGGTTCGCCGCGCTCAAGGTCGGCGCGATCGTCCTCTTCCTGGTCCTGGGCGTCCTCGCGATCGCCGGCTGGCTCCCGGACACCGACCCGGTCGGGCTCGCGAACCTCACCGGGCAGGGCGGCTTCCTGCCGAACGGCTGGTCCGGGGTGGTGTCGGGGGTGCTCGCCGTCGTCTTCGCCTTCGGCGGCCTGGAGGTCGTCACGATCGCGGCGGCCGAGTCGGACGACCCGGCGCGGAACGTGGCGCGGGCGGTGCGCAGCGCCGTGTGGCGGATCCTCCTCTTCTACGTGGGCTCGATGCTGGTGATCGTGACCCTGCTGCCGTGGACGTCGATGGAGCCGGGCGAGTCGCCGTACGTGGCGGTCCTGGACGCGATCGGGGTGCCGGCGGCGGGCCAGATCATGAACGTGGTGGTGTTCGTGGCGCTGCTCTCGGCGCTCAACGCGAACCTGTACGGCTCCTCGCGGATGGTGTTCTCGCTCGCCGAGCGCGGGGAGGCGCCGCGGGGGCTCCTGAAGATCTCGGGCGGAGGGGTGCCGCGCCGGGCGGTGCTCGCCTCGGTGGCCTTCGGGTTCGTCTCCGTCCTGCTCAATCTGAAGTGGCCGGACTCCGTCTTCCTCTACATGCTCAACGCGGTCGGCGCGGTGCTGCTCTTCGTGTGGGGCCTGATCGCGGTCTCGGAGCTGCGGCTGCGGCGCCGGATCGAGCGGGAGGCGCCGGAGACGCTGACGCTGCGCATGTGGGGCTTCCCCTGGCTGACGTGGGTGGCCCTCGCGGCGATGGGCGCGGTGCTCGTCCTGATGCTGTACGACGACGGGGCGCGGCCGCAGGTGCTGTGGTCGGCGGCGGCGACCGGCGCGGTGCTGCTCGTGGCGTGGGTGCGGGAGCTGCGCGCGGGACGGGACTGAGGGACGAGTGAGGGCCGCGTACGAAACGGAACCGAATCTTCACCTTGTGTGAAGCCCGTGCCCGTATAGCGGACACCGGTTCCCCCTCAGCGGTGCGCCCGCCCAGACTGTGGCCCGTTCCCCGTCCCAGCCAGTGAACAGGGCGGCCCATGTCCCGGACCACCGCGCCCGCGCCCGTCGACCGCGAGGACGACGGCGCGGCCCCCGCCGAGGGGCTCTCCCACGGCCTCAAGCAGCGCCACCTCTCGATGATCGCCCTCGGCGGCGTCATCGGCGCCGGCCTCTTCGTCGGCTCCGGCGCCGGCATCGCCGCCGCCGGCCCCTCCATCGTCATCGCCTACGCCCTCTCCGGCATCCTCGTGATGCTGGTGATGCGGATGCTCGGCGAGATGTCGGCCGCGAACCCGGCCTCGGGCTCCTTCTCCGTCCATGCCGAGCGCGCCTTCGGCTCCTGGGCGGGCTTCACCTCGGGCTGGGCCTTCTGGTTCCTGCTCTGCGTCGCCGTCGGCCTGGAGGGCATCGGCGCGGCGAAGATCATGACCGGCTGGTTCCCCGGCAGCCCCGAGTGGGCCTGGGTCGCGCTCTTCATGGTGGTCTTCTGCGCCACCAACCTGGCGGCCGTGAAGAACTTCGGCGAGTTCGAGTTCTGGTTCGCCGCCCTCAAGGTCGGCGCGATCGTCCTCTTCCTGGGCATCGGCGTCCTGGCGATCACCGGTCTGCTGCCGGGCACGGACGCCCCCGGCACCGCCAACCTCACCGGCGACGGCGGGTTCCTCCCGAACGGCTCCGAGGGCCTGATCGTGGGTCTGCTCGCCTCGGTCTTCGCCTACGGCGGCCTGGAGACGGTCACCATCGCGGCGGCCGAGTCGGAGCACCCGGTGCAGGGCGTCGCCAAGGCCGTCCGCACGGCGATGTGGCGGATCGCGCTCTTCTACGTCGGCTCCATGGCGGTCATCGTCACCCTGGTACCGTGGGACGACCCGAAGGTCGTCGAGAAGGGCCCGTACGTCGCCGCCCTCGACCACCTGGGCATCCCCGCCGCCGGGCAGATCATGAACGTGGTCGTGCTCGTCGCCCTGCTCTCCGCGATGAACGCCAACGTCTACGGCGCCTCCCGCATGGCCCGCTCGCTGGTCGCGCGCGGCCAGGGACCGAAGGCGCTCGGCCGCACCTCCGCCGGCGTCCCCCGTCCGGCCGTGCTCGCCTCCTCCGTCTTCGGCTTCGGCTGCGTGCTGCTGAGCTACTGGCGGCCGGACGACGTCTTCGTCTGGCTGCTCAACACCATCGGCGCGGTCATCCTGGTCGTCTGGTTCTTCATCGCCGCCTCCCAGCTGGTGCTGCGCCGCCGCACCGAGCGCGAGGAGCCCGGGAAGCTGGTCGTGCGGATGTGGGCCTTCCCCTACCTGACCTGGGTGGCGCTGCTCGGCATGGCGGCGGTCTTCGTCCTGATGGCCCGCGAGGAGGACACCCGGGTGCAGCTGTACTTCACGGGCGGCCTGACCGTGCTGCTCGCCGCCGTCGGCCTCGTACGCCAGAGGAGGGCAGGGGACCGCGCCTCCTGAGCGCGCCCCGCACCGACGGGAGACCCCCGGACCGCACCCGGTCCGGGGGTTTCTCCATGCCGGGACACGGGACCTAGGACGAAGGGCTGATCAACTACGGGACGCACCTACTGTTAGCCTGCACCTGCATACAGGTTGCAATAAGCAGGAGCAGTCGAAGGGCCGGGCACATGCCGATCTACACACTTCCCGAGCTGCCGTACGACTACGCGGCGCTGGAGCCGGTGATCAATCCGCAGATCATCGAGCTGCACCACGACAAGCACCACGCGGCTTACGTCAAGGGCGCGAACGACACCCTGGAGCAGCTGGAGGAAGCCCGCGACAAGGACCAGTGGGGGTCTATCAACGGGCTGGAGAAGAACCTCGCGTTCCACCTCTCGGGCCACATCCTCCACTCCATCTACTGGAACAACATGAACAGCCCGAAGGAGGGCGGCGGCGGCGAGCCGCTGGCCGCCGACGGCGTCGGTGACCTCGCGGACGCGATCACCGAGTCCTTCGGCTCCTTCGCGAAGTTCAAGGCCCAGCTGACCAAGGCCTCCGCGACCACCCAGGGCTCCGGCTGGGGCGTCCTCGCGTACGAGCCGATCAGCGGCCGCCTCATCGTCGAGCAGGTCTACGACCACCAGGGCAACGTCGGCCAGGGCTCGGTCCCGATCCTGGTCTTCGACGCCTGGGAGCACGCCTTCTACCTCCAGTACAAGAACCAGAAGGTCGACTTCATCGAGGCCATGTGGCAGGTCGTCAACTGGCAGGACGTGAACAAGCGCTACCACGCCGCCAAGGCCTCGGTCCCGCTGATCTCCTTCTGATCGGCCCTCCGTCGTCCCACTCGTGATCGTCTTCTCAACCTTCACGTGCGGGCGGAATGAGGAAGAACCCCCGCGATGACGTGAATCGCGGGGGTTCTTCTGTGCCTGCGGCGGTGACTACTCGAAGCTCGGCGCCGCCGTCCGGGTGCGCTTGATCTCGTAGAAGCCCGGCGTCGCCGCCACGAGCAGCGTGCCGTCCCACAGCCGGGCCGCCGCCTCGCCGCGCGGGGCCGGGGTGACGACCGGTCCGAAGAAGGCGACCTCCTCGCCGTCCGGGCCGGGCACCGCGATCACCGGGGTGCCGACGTCCTGGCCGACCTTGTCAATGCCCTCCTTGTGGGAGGCGCGCAGCTCGGCGTCGTACGTGTCCTTGTCCGCGTACTCCACCAGGTCCTCGGGCAGGCCGACGTCCTTCAGCGCGCCGACGAGCGCCTCGCGGGTCGGGCCCTCGCCGTTGTTGTGGAAGCGGGTGCCGAGCGCGGTGTAGAGCTTTCCGACGACCTCGTCGCCGTGCAGCTCGCGGGCGGCGATCACCACGCGGACCGGGCCCCAGGCCTTGGTCTCCAGCATCTCCCGGTACTCCTGCGGGAGCTCGTCGAGCCGGTCCTCGTTGAGCACCGCCAGGCTCATCACCTTCCAGCGCACGTCGACCGGGCGCACCTTCTCCACCTCCAGCATCCAGCGGGAGGTCATCCAGGCCCAGGGGCACAGCGGGTCGAAGTAGAAGTCTGCGGTGGTCCTGCTCTCGGACATGTCACTCCTCGGTACGGCCGCGGGAAGAAGAAGGTGGTGCGCCGAAGGGGGAGAACGCCACGGACCCGGATGGGCATTCCCGTGTACCGGGCGACAGGGGCACATGGGAGGATCGGTGCTGTTTCGAACGTGCCACGAAGGAGTGACCGTGCCCGGTGAGAATCTGTCCCGCGACGAGGCCCACGAGCGGGCGGCACTGCTGTCCGTCGACGGGTACGAGGTCGACCTCGACCTGCGCTCGGCGGTCGGCGAGTCCGACGAGGCGGTGCGCACCTTCCGCTCGGTGACGACGATCCGCTTCCGCCGCACGGGGACGGGCACGAGCACCTTCGCGGACCTGATCGCCCCGTCCGTGGAGGCGGTGACCCTGAACGGGCGGTCCCTGGACCCGGCGGAGGTCTTCGACGGCGCGCGGATCGCGCTCGACGGCCTGGAGGACGAGAACACGCTCGTCGTGGAGGCGCGGTGCGCCTACAGCCGGACCGGCGAGGGCATGCACCGCTTCGTCGACCCGGAGGACGGCGAGGTCTACCTCTACACGCAGTACGAGCCGGCCGACGCCCGCCGGGTCTACGCCAACTTCGAGCAGCCCGACCTGAAGGCGCCGTACCGCTTCTCGGTGACCGCGCCGGAGGAGTGGACGGTCTGGTCGAACGGCGCGGGCGAGCGGGACGCGGAGGGCGTGTGGCGGTTCGCCGAGACGGCGCCGATCTCCACGTACATCACCTGCGTGGTCGCCGGTCCGTACCACTACGTGACCGACACCTACCGGCGCGGGGACCTGGAGATCCCGCTCGGGGCGATGTGCCGCAAGGGGCTCGCGAAGCACTTCGACGCGGACGACGTCTTCCTGATCACCAAGCAGGGCTTCGACTTCTTCCACGACAACTTCGACTACCCGTACCCCTTCGGGAAGTACGACCAGGCCTTCGTCCCCGAGTACAACCTCGGCGCGATGGAGAACCCGGGCATGGTGACCTTCCGCGAGGAGTACGTCTTCCGGGGCAAGGTCACGCAGGCCTCGTACGAGGCGCGGGCCAACGTCGTCCTGCACGAGATGGCGCACATGTGGTTCGGCGACCTGGTCACCATGGTGTGGTGGGACGACCTGTGGCTGAAGGAGTCCTTCGCGGACTTCATGGGCTCCTTCGTGAACGCCGAGGCGACCCGCTTCACGAACAGCTGGGTGACCTTCGCCAACAACCGCAAGTCCTGGGCGTACCGCGCCGACCAGCTGCCGTCCACCCATCCGATCACGGCCGACATCCGTGACCTGGAGGACGCCAAGCTGAACTTCGACGGCATCACGTACGCCAAGGGCGCCTCGGTGCTCAAGCAGCTCGTGGCGTACGCCGGGCGGGACGCGTTCCTGGAGGGCGCGCGCCGCTACTTCAAGCGCCACGCGTACGGGAACACGCGCCTGGGCGACCTGCTCACGATCCTGGAGGAGACCTCCGGGCGCGACATGCGGGCGTGGGCGAAGTCCTGGCTCCAGACCTCGGGCGTGAACGTCCTGGCGCCGGACGTCACCTACGACGCCGAGGGCCGGATCACCGAGCTCGCCGTCCTCCAGGAGGGCGACGAACTGCGTCCGCACCGGACGGCCGTGGGCCTCTACCGGCTGGACGCGGACGGCGCGCTCACCCGGTACGCGCGGGCCGAGGCGGACGTCACCGGCGTCCGCACGGTGGTGGCCGACCTGGCGGGCGAGGAGCGGCCGGACCTGGTGCTCGTCAACGACGACGACCTCACCTACTGCAAGATGCGCTTCGACGAGGGCTCGCTCGCCACCCTGCGGGAGCACCTCGGCGACGTCACCGACCCGCTGGCCCGCGCCCTGTGCTGGTCGGCGCTGTGGAACCTGACCCGCGACGGGCTGATGCCCGCCCGGGACTTCGTCGCCGTCGTACTGGCCTTCGCGGGCCGCGAGACCGAGATCGGCGTGCTCCAGATGGTGCACGCCTGGACGAAGTCGGCCGTCACCCTGTACGCGGCTCCCGAGTGGCGCGAGGAGGGCGGCCGGCTGCTCGCGGAGGGCGGGCTGCGCGAGCTGCGGGCGGCGGAGCCGGGCAGCGAGCACCAGCTCACCTGGGCGCGGTTCCTCGCGGCGACGGCCTCCTCGGACGCCGACCTCCAGCTCCTGGAGGGGCTGCTCGACGGCACGGCGCGGATCGACGGCCTGGACGTCGACCAGGAGCTGCGCTGGGCGCTGCTCTCGCCGCTCGCCGCGCACGGGCGGGCGGACGAGGTCCGGATCGGCGAGGAGCTGACCCGGGACGACACGGCGACGGGCAAGCGCCACCAGGTGCGGCTGCTCGCCTCGCGCCCCTCGGCGGCGGTCAAGGCGCAGGCCTGGGCGCAGGTCGTCGAGTCGGACGCCCTGTCGAACGCGCTGGTCGAGGCGACGATCACGGGCTTCGCGCAGCCCTCGCAGCGCGAGCTGATCGCCCCGTACGCCGAGAAGTACTTCGCGACGATCGAGCGGATCTGGGCCGAGCGGTCGATCCAGATCGGCATGGACGTGGTCCGGGGCCTGTTCCCGGGGCTCCAGGACGACGACGCGACGCTGGCCGCCACGGACGCCTGGCTGTCGTCCCACGAGTCGGCCGCGCCGGCCCTGCGGCGCCTGGTCCTGGAGGCCCGCGACGACCTGGCGCGGGCCCTGCGCGCGCAGGAGTGCGACCGCGCGGCGGAGTGACGCCCGGCTGAACGCGGCGGGGGTCGCGGGCTTCGGCCCGCGGCCCCCGCCATCGCGTGCGCGGGGCGGGGACGTGCCCCATCGGCATTCGAACGCGCGTACTTTAGGGCGAGCTTGTCCCCAATTGTCGACGAGCGTGTAACAGGGGTTAGGGGAGCCTTCGGAAGCGGAAGACCCCCGGCATGAACCACAACGCCCCCCTCACCCCCCGGCCCCTCCCCCTCTCCTCCCGCACCGGGAAGCCCCAGCGCCTCGCCAGTTCCGACCAGTTGAGGGCGCAGGGCGTTCCCGCCGCCGACGTCGCCGCGCGGTGCCGGCCCGGCGGGTGGCAGCAGGTGCTGCCCGGCGTCTTCCTGCTCCAGCCGGGTCCGCCCACCAGCGAGGACCGGCTGCACGCCGCGCTGCTCTACGCCCGCAGGCCCGGGACCCTGCCGCAGCAGGGTCCGGAGGCGATGATCACCGGGCTCGCCGCCCTGACCCTGCACCGCTTCTCCTCCGCTCCCCCGCTCACCGCCCTGGAGCGGATCGACGTCCTGGTGCCGCGCACCCGGCGGCTGCGCTCGACCGGCTGGGTGCGGGTGGTGCGCGCCCCGGAGGTGCCGGAGCCCGTCCAGCTCACCGGTGTCCCCGTCGCCCCGGTCGCCCGCGCCGTCGCCGACGCGGTGTCGGGCCTCTCGGAGGCGGAGGCGGAGGCGGTCCGCGCGCTGCTCACCGAGGCGGTGCGCGGCGGACACTGCGAACCGGGTTTGATCGTGCGGGAGCTGAGCCGGGCCCGGCTGCTCTCCCGGCCGCACGTGGTGGACGCGGTGGACGCGCTGCTCTCCGAGGGGCGCTCGCTCTCCGAGGAGCGGCTGTACGCGCTGGTGCGGGAGTTCGGCCTTCCGGACCCGCTGTGGAACGTGGACCTGCGGCTGCCGGGCGGCCCGCACCTGGGCGGGGTGGACGCCTACTGGCCCGACCAGGCGGTGGCCGTCGAGCTGGACACCCGGGCGCCCCGGCAGGACGACGACGAGCTGTGGTCCGAGCACGCCCGCAAGCGCGAGCACCTGGAGCGGCTCGGCATCACGGTCGTCCACCTCACCCCGCGCAAGCTGCGCGAGGCGACGGACCAGCAGGCCGCCGTGGTCCGCACGGCCCTGATGGCCGCGCCGGACCGGCACCCCGCCGCGTACGTCGTCGTCCTGCCCCGGTGAGCTAGCTCCGGGGGGAGGTGCCGCAGAACTCGGCCTCCAGGACGGCGGCGCCGTCGCCGGTCCAGTCGGCGTTGAGGTTCAGGGCGAGGGAGTGCTCGCCGTCGCGGGTGACCCGGCCCTCGGTGGAGGAGCCGTGGATGCCGCCGGCGTGGCCCCAGATCTCCTCGCCGCAGCTCAGCTTCTCCCACATGATCCCGAGCCCGTACCGGATCCGCGGGACCTCCGGGGCGATCTGGACGGTGGTGGTCAGCTCCCGCATCTCCGCCTTCGGCAGCAGCCGGCCCTTGAGCAGGGCCCGGTAGAAGGTCTGGAGGTCGTTCGAGTCGGAGATGATCTCGCCCGCCGCTCCGGCGATGGACGGATTGAGCCGGGAGACGTCGTGGACGGGCGCGCCGGGGTCCTGGGAGAGCGTGGACCAGGCCGGGCTGCTGGGCCTCGGCATCGACGGGCGGGTGCCGGGAACGCTGGTGGCGCGCAGCTTCAGGGGCTTGATGATCCGGTTCTCGACGGCCTTCCCGTAGGGGCGGCCGGTGACCTTCTCGATGATCATGCCGGCGAGGACGTAGTTGGTGTTGGAGTAGCTCCAGCTCGTGCCGGGCTCGAAGTCGGCGGGGTGGGCAAGCGCCACGTCGACGAGCCGGCGCGGGGTCCAGGTGTCGTAGCGGTGCTCCAGGAAGCCGGGGCCGAAGACCTTCTCCTGGAAGCCGGGGTCGGAGGTGACGTCGAAGACGCCGCTGGTGTGGTTGAGGAGCTGGCGCACGGTGATCCGCCGGCCGTCGTGGCCGTTGCCCCGGACGACGCCGGGCAGCCACTTCTCGACCGGGTCGTCGAGGTCGATCCGGCGCTCGGCCTGGAGCTGGAGGAGGACGGTGGAGACGAAGGTCTTGGTGAGGGAGCCGACGCGGTAGCGGTCGTCGCCTCCGCGCTCGCCGGCGGTGCCGGTCCAGTTCCCCCGTCCGTCGCGGGCCTGCGCGACGGCGCCGGGCACGCCCGCGTCGACCTGCGCCTGGAGCGCGCGCTGGGTGGCCGCGTGGCCCCGCTGCCGGGGTTCGGAGGCCGCGAGGGCGGGGGTGGCGAGGGCGGTGGCGGTGAGGCCCGCCGCGAGGACGGCGGCGACGGTGGTGCGGAGGGTACGGGTGGTGCGTACGGCTGGCATGCGGGCTCCCCTGGGACTCTGCGCGGCGTGTGCCTCGGTCGGCGGGCAGGACTCGCCGGGGTGCCGGGAGGGTTGAGCGGACCGGGGGTGGTTGAGCCGTTTTCAGCCGTTCGCCGGAAGGGCGGGGTCGCGCGGCACGCTCAGCCGGGAACGGCCGGTCGGGGGCCGCTCGCGCCACAGGTCGAGGCCGATGTCGACGAGTTCGACGCGGGGCAGTCCGGACACGGCGGAGAGCGGGTGCCAGGCGGCCAGGTCGGTGGAGCCGCCGGTCTCGTGGCGCAGTTCGCCGCCTGCGATCCGGGCCTCGTAGACGATCCGGAGGCCCTGGAAGTCGCCGGGTCCGGCGAAGCGGCGCGGCCAGGAGCGCCGGACGGAGTCGATGCCGAGGAGGGCGACGGGTTCGGCGGTGTAGCCGGTCTCCTCCTCCACTTCCCGGACCATGGTCCGGGCGGGCTCCTCGCCGTGGTCCATGCCGCCGCCCGGCAGGGTCCACAGCCTGCTGCCGTCGCCCGCCACCCAGCGGGCGAGGAGGATCTCGTCGTCCCGGACGCACACGGCGTAGGCCGCCACCCTCAACTCCTGCTTCATGAAACGAGGTTAGACCCAGTACGCGGGACACGTCCGTCCCGTCGCGGGGGCGGCCGCGAGGCCGGCGGCGACCAGGAGGAGGCAGGCGAGGGCGAGAAGGCCGATAAACGACCAGAAGGGCGTGGCCCGGAGGGCGACGACGACGGCCGTGGCGGCGGTGGCGCCGAGGAGGACCCGGGGGCGGGGCCGGGCGGGCGGCCGGGGACGGGGGGCCCGGGTGGGACGTTCGCGTGGGCCCCGTCGTCAGGGCGTGGCCGGGTTCGCCGGGGAGTACTCCGGGGGCGACCAGCGCAGGGGGCTGGCCCCCGGCGTCTCCACCACGCGGTCGACGCGGAAGCGGACCACCCGCTCCCCGGAGCCGTACTCGGTGCGCGCGAGGCCGCCGAGCTGGAGGGTCGTCCCGGTCTCCCAGTCCAGGAAGAGCAGGCCGGTGCGGCCGTCCGACTCCAGGTTGCCCAGGGTCAGGAACATCGCGTTGCCCGGGTAGTCCCGCCAGCTCAGCTCCCGGGGCCCGTCGACCCGGACGAAGCCGGGGTTGCCGCCCCGGTGGCTCGTGTCGGCCCCGTCGGGGGCGGCGGTGGCCACGAAGAAGGTGTCCGCCGTCCGGACGCGGTCCGCCTGGGCGGGGGTGAGCGTCGCGCCGTGGTGCGGGGTGCCGGTTCCGGGGCCCGCGGGCTCGGAGCCGTACCACTCCCTCTTCTGGAGGTACTTGGGGCAGTTGGAGAAGACCTGTTCCGCCTCGACGGTGAAGCCGCGGCGGCTGGGGCGGGCGGTGCCGTTGAGGCGCATGCGGCGGCGGGTGCGGGGATCGAGGGCGAGGGTGCCGACGGGCGTGCCGGCCTCGGTGATCGCGCCGGCGAGCGGGTCGTGGGCGGGGACGCCGCCGGCGACGGAGACGGTGTGCGGGCCGGTGGCGCGGGCGAAGCCGGGCGGGCCGGTGAGCAGGCTCGCCCAGACGTGCCCGGCGGCGTCCGCCGCGCCGATCACCAGCATCGGCTGGGCCTCCAGGAAGGCGGCGGCGACCGGGCGGATGCCGGCGCCGACGGAGCGGCCCACGTGCTCGGCGAGGTCACGGACGCCGACGCGCTCCTGCACGGCGAGTGATCCGGGGTGGTAGGCGTCCATGGGGTTCCTCCGGGGGGTGTGGGCCGGGTTCCGTCCGGGGCCTGTCCGGCGATCAGGGTCGGACAGGCCCTAGAAGAAGCCGCAGGCGGGGGCCGTGCCCGACGGGGCCGGGGCCGTCTCGGCGCCCTTCGGGACGGAGATCTCCAGGCGGGTGCCGTCGGGGTCGTGGAAGAAGATGCCGCCGGCGGCCGCGCCCTCCCGGTGGGCGACGAGGCCCTCGTACGCGAACGTGGCGCCGCGCGCGGTGAGCGCGGCCTCGGCGGCGCGGACGTGGTCGACGGACTCGGCCTCGAAGGCGAGGTGGTGGAGGCCGGGGCGGCCGGAGTCGTAGGCGCCCTCGGCCTGCTGCCAGAGGGTGATCACCAGGCGGCCGTCCCGGCCGAGGAAGGCGTGGCCGCGCTCCCCCTCCGCGCCCCTCCCGAGCACCTCGAAGCCGAGCACCTCGGCGTAGAAGGCGAGCGAGCGCTCCAGGTCCGTGACGTTGATGCCGACGTGGTGGGTGGTGAGCGTGCCGATCGCGGACATGACGGTTCCCTCCCGTGCGGGCCGCCCTGTGTGAGCTAACCCTCTAATTCGACATTAAGGGTTAGTCGAAGCAGGCGTCAACCGCTCACGTACTCTTGAGGGGTTAGTGTGCGAGGAGAACGAGGAGGGTGCCCGCCCATGACCGCCGTCGACCCCCGGCCGCTCACCGGCGAGCCCGTCTCCCTCGACCTGCTCAACACCCGCTGGATCGAGGAGGGCGCCCGCCGGGACCTGCTCACCGGCGTCGACGGGCTCGCCGTCTGGCTCGCCGCCAACGGTCTGGCGGGGCGGTTCACCGCCGACGCCACCACCCTGCGCCACACCCTCGCCGCCCGGGACGCGCTCGCCGCGCTCGTCGACCGCCCCGGCGACCCCGCCGCCACCGCCCGCGTCGACGCCGTCCTCGGCCACGGCCGCATCCGGGCCACGCTCACCGCCGAGGGCCCCGGCGAGGAGCCCGAGTTCGCGGACCCGGCGTGGGGGCCGGGCTGGACCGCCGCCCGCGACCACCTCGACCTGCTGCGCACCGCGCCCGACCGGATCCGGGCCTGCGCCCACGAGGCGTGCGTCCTGCACTTCTTCGACACCTCGCGGAACGGCACCCGCCGCTGGTGCTCGATGGCGGTCTGCGGCAACCGGGCCAAGGCCTCCCGGCACCACGCCCGCTCCAAGGAGGCGTGACGCCCCGGTCGGTACCGCTTTGCCCCCGGTGGCGCATCGGGCGCGCTGGCGGATTCACGCCATGACGCACACCTTCTCCCTGTCAACTCTCCCCAAAACCCTGTCATTTGCGAAAGGCTGAGCGGTCATCCGGAACCGATATCCGGACCCTCTCCTTCACAGACAGGGATGTACATGGCCACCCCCCAGACTCCGGGCCTCATAGCCCGGCGCCCGGTGCCCGGACAGAGACGCGCCGCGCGCATCGCGGCCGCCACCGGTCTCGTCGCCGCGCTCGTCGCGGCCGGCACCGTGCCCGCGTTCGCCTCCGACGACCCGGGCACCACTCCCCCGGTCAAGTCCTCGGACTCCGCCGACAAGCTCGGCGCCGTCGACGCCCAGCGCCTCGTCGAGGCGCAGGAGAGCGGCGAGAAGAACGTCACCGTCCTCGTCGCCACCGCCCCCGGCGCCACCGAGCAGGTCGCCGCCCAGCTGGACGCCGTCGCCGGTGCCTCGGTGGGCAAGCGGCAGGACGCGCTCGGCTACGTCCGCGCCACCCTGCCGACCGCCAAGGCCGAGGCCGCCATCCGGGCCGCCACCGCGCTCTCCTCGGTCCAGGCCGTCGACCTCCAGGCCGAGATCCCGCTCGACGACCCGCGTCCGGACACGGGCGGCTCGAAGGGCCCCGTCGAGGGCACCACGGTCAAGAAGACGTACCCGGCCCCCAGCAGCAAGACCCCGGCGAGGAACCCGTACAACCCCTCGCACGAGACGGGCGCGGTCGACTTCGTCGAGAGCCACCCCAAGGCCGACGGCCGCGGCGTGACCATCGGCGTCCTGGACTCCGGCGTCGACCTCGGTCACCCGGCCCTGCAGAAGACCACCACCGGCGAGCGCAAGATCGTCGACTGGGTGACCGCCACGGACCCGCTGACCGAGGGCGACGCCACCTGGCGTCCCCAGATCACCCCGGTCGCCGGCCCCGTCTTCACCTCCTCCGCGCAGAGCTGGAAGGCCCCGGAGGGCTCGTACCAGTTCAGCCGCTTCACCGAGTCGATCACCGCGGGCGGCGACCCGGCCGGTGACATCAACCGGGACGGCGACACCACCGACGTCTTCGGCCTGCTGTACGACCCGGCCGCCGGAACCGTCCGCGTGGACACCGACCAGAACAACGACTTCACGGACAACGCGCCGATGAAGCCGTACAAGGACGGGTACCAGATCGGCTACTTCGGTACCGACGACCCGGCCACCGAGGTCGTCGAGAAGACCCCGTTCGTCGTGGAGATCCGCAAGGACGTCCCGATGGACCCGGCCGGCGGCACCTGGGTCGGCAAGAAGGCCGACTTCGTCAACGTCGGCCTCGTCGAGTCCTCGCACGGCACCCACGTCGCCGGCATCACCGCCGCCCACGGCCTCTTCGGCGGCAGGATGAACGGCGCGGCGCCCGGCGCGAAGATCGTCTCCTCGCGCGCGTGCACCTGGACCGGCGGCTGCACCAACACCGCCCTCACCGAGGGCATGACGGACCTCGTCGTCAACCGCGGCGTCGACATCGTCAACATGTCGATCGGCGGCCTGCCGCAGCAGAACGACGGCGACAACGTCCGCGCCCGCCTCTACACCCGCCTGATCGACCAGTACGGCGTCCAGCTGGTCATCTCGGCCGGCAACTCGGGCCCCGGCATCAACACGATCGGCGACCCCGGCCTGGCCGACAAGGTCCTCTCGGTCGGCGCGGCCGTCTCCAAGGACACCTGGGCCGCCAACTACGGCTCGGCCGTCGACAAGAAGTACGCCATGTTCCCCTTCTCCTCGCGCGGCCCGCGCGAGGACGGCGGCTTCACCCCGACGATCACCGCCCCCGGCTCGGCCGTGAACACCATCCCGACCTGGCTGCCGGGCGCCGGCCTCGCCGAGTCGGGCTACACGCTGCCCGCCGGCTACGGCATGCTCAACGGCACCTCGATGTCCTCGCCGCAGGCGGCGGGCGCGAGCGCGCTGCTGCTCTCGGCCGCCAGGCAGAAGGGCATCGCGCTCTCCCCGCTCACCCTGCGCACCGCCCTGACCTCCACCGCCCAGCGGATCCCGGGGGTCGCCGCGCACGAGCAGGGCGCCGGCCGCATCGACATCGAAGAGGCCTGGGAGTCCATCAAGGACGGCGCCACGGCGCACGACTACACGGTGCAGGCCCCGGTCGACACCCTGATCTTCCCGGCCCCGCGCACCGGCACCGGCGTCTACGACCGCGAGGGCGACCTCAAGGTCGGCCAGAAGCGGGTCTACGACGTCACCGTCACGCGCACCAGCGGCCCGGACCGTCCCGTCCGGCACGACCTGGACCTCAAGTACAACGACGGCACCTTCCGCATCGTCAGTGACGACCGGATCTACCTGCCGCTGAACAAGCCGGTCACGGTCAGGCTCCAGGCCAAGGCATCCTCCGCGGGCGTGCACAGCGTCATCCTGGAGGCCGACGACGAGCGCACCGAGGGCGTCGACAAGCAGATCCTCGCCACCTCGGTCGTCGCGCACGACCTGGCCGCCCCGGCCTACGGCTACACCGCCAGGGGCTCCGTGCAGCGCAACAGCACCACCTCCCACTTCGTCACCGTGCCCCAGGGCGCCAAGACGCTGGAGGTCGCGCTGTCCGGTCTGAAGGAGAAGAGCCAGACCCGGTTCATCGCGATCCACCCGGTCGGCGTCCCGGTCGACCCGACCGCGACCACGGGCTGCTACCCGCACTACAACCCGGCGAACACCTGCCGCCCCGACCTGCGCTCCTACCCGAACCCGACGCCGGGCGTCTGGGAGATCGAGGTCGAGGCCCGCCGCACGTCGCC
The DNA here is from genome assembly GCF_040702165.1 of Streptomyces sp. NPDC086147. Lineage (NCBI taxonomy): Bacteria > Bacillati > Actinomycetota > Actinomycetes > Kitasatosporales > Streptomycetaceae > Streptomyces > Streptomyces sp. NPDC086147. The sequence continues at coordinate 126,705 of NZ_JBFBJO010000005.1, forward strand.
GGACCTGGACAACCCGTACACCCTGGGCGTCTCGGCGCTCGGCGTCGACTTCGACCCGGCCGTCCAGACCGTCCCCGAGGCGAAGGTCGGCACCCCGGCCCCCGTCCAGTGGAGGGTCACCAACCGCTTCGCGGGCATCGAGGGCACCCTCAAGGGCGGCTCCCTCGGCTCGCAGAAGACCGAGACGCCGACCATCCGGCACCACGAGACGCACACCCGGACCGTCACCATCGGCGAGGGCGTCGAGCGGCTCGACATCGGCATCGGCAACACCTCCGACCGCGCCGCCGACCTCGACCTGACCGTGCTGCTCAACGGCAAGCAGGTCGCGCAGGCCGCCGACGGCGACTCGGAGGAGGCCGTCTCCCTGGTGAAGCCGGCCGCGGGCACGTACACCGTCGTGGTCGACGGCTACTCGGTCCAGGCCGAGGGCGGCACCACGTACGACTACAAGGACGTGTACTACTCGTCCGCGCTCGGCACCGTGAAGGTCGACGGCTCGAAGCCGGCCGCCCTGCCCAACGGCGGGTCCGCCACGGTGACGGCCGAGGTCGTCGTCGCCGGCGCCGCTCCCGAGGGACGCCAGTTCTTCGGCGAGGTGCAGCTCGTCAACGCCCGCGGCACCGTCGCGGGCACCGGCAGCGTCGTGATCGGCGCGGTCACCCCGTAACACCGCGTGACGGGGAGGGGCGGGTGCCGGTTCCGGCACCCGCCCCTCCCCCGTTTCCCCCGTCTCCGTCCCGGACCTTGGACAATGGATTGGACAAGGCGACCGTGGTCGCCCGCATGATGGACGAGCAGCACCCCCGCCCATACGTCCCCATGAGCACGGAGGAGTCCCCGTGAAGGTCGGAATCGTCGGAGCCACCGGTCAGGTCGGCACAGTCATGCGCACCATCCTGGCCGAGCGGAAGTTCCCGCTCGACGAGCTGCGGCTCTTCGCCTCCGCCCGCTCCGCCGGCACCGTCGTGGACGGCGTCACGGTCGAGGACGCCTCCACCGCCGACTACACCGGCCTGGACATCGTGCTCTTCTCCGCCGGCGGCGCCACCTCCAAGGCCCTCGCCGAGAAGGTCGCCTCCCAGGGCGCCGTCGTGATCGACAACTCCTCCGCCTGGCGCCGCGACCCCGAGGTCCCCCTCGTCGTCTCCGAGGTGAACCCGCACGCGGTCAAGGACCGCCCCAAGGGCATCATCGCCAACCCGAACTGCACCACGATGGCCGCGATGCCGGTCCTCAAGCCGCTCCACGAGGAGGCCGGCCTCGTCGCCCTCGTCGCCACCACCTACCAGGCCGTCTCCGGCTCGGGCGTGGCCGGTGTGGCCGAGCTGGACGGCCAGGTCAAGGCCGTCGCCCAGGACGCCGCCGCGCTCGCCCACGACGGCGGGGCCGTCGACTTCCCGGAGCCCGGCGTCTACCGGCGCCCGATCGCCTTCAACGTGGTCCCGCTGGCCGGCTCGATCGTCGACGACGGCACCTTCGAGACCGACGAGGAGCAGAAGCTCCGCAACGAGTCCCGCAAGATCCTGGAGATCCCGGAGCTCAAGGTCTCCGGCACCTGTGTGCGCGTCCCGGTCTTCTCCGGCCACTCCCTCCAGGTCAACGCCCGCTTCGAGCGCCCGATCGGCGTCGAGCGCGCCCACGAGCTGCTGAAGGGCGCGGAGGGCGTCGAGCTCTCCGAGATCCCGACCCCGCTCCAGGCCGCCGGCAAGGACGCCTCGTACGTCGGCCGCATCCGCGTGGACGAGACCGTCGACAACGGCCTCGCGCTCTTCGTCTCCAACGACAACCTGCGCAAGGGCGCGGCGCTGAACGCCGTGCAGATCGCGGAGCTGGTCGCGGCCGAGCTGAAGGGCTGAGAGCCTGCGGTACGCGTACCGGAGGGGCGGTCTCCCGTTGTGGGAGCCGCCCCTCCGGCGCGTCCGGCCGTGCCAGAGTTCCCCCATGAACCGGATACCCGAGGGGGACGGCGTGCCGGTGCCCCCGCAGCCCCTCCATGTGGCGATCGGCTGGCAGACCGGGCACGGGGTGCCCGACGTGGACGTGTCGTTACTGCTCCTGGGCCCCGCGGGGCGGGTGCGGGGCGACGCCGACCTGGTCTTCTGCAACCACCCCGAGCACCCCTCGGGGGCCGTGCGGCACCTGGGCGGGTCGGCGCCCGGCGCGCCCGGCGACCGGGCCGCCGACTGGCTGTGGCTGGACCTCGCGCGCGTGGAGCCGGACGTGGGGCGGCTGGTGGTCGCCGCCTCCGTCGACGGGGGCGGCTTCGGGCGGGTGCCCGGCCTCGACGTGCGGGTCACGGACGCGGCGGGGGCGCCCGTCGCCTACCGGGTGGTCGGGGAGGCGACGACGGAGACCGCCTTCGTTCTCGGCGCGTTCCACCGGTGGGGCGACGGCTGGCGGTTCCACGCGGGCGGCCGGGGGTACGGCTCCGGGCTCGCCGGGCTCGCGACGGACTTCGGCATCGTGGTGGAGCCCCCGCCGCCCCCGATCCCGGGGCCGGGGTACGTACCGCCTCCTCCGTATGCGGCTCCGGCGGCCCCGGTCCGGGAGTACCCGGAGTACCCGGCTTACCGGGAGTACGAGCGTCCGGGGCCCCCGCCCCCGCCCGTCCCGTACGGCCCCGAGTTCCGGCCCGCCGTGTACCAGGGGCGCGGCAAGGAGACCGTGCACTGCGACCCGGGGCTGCCCGGGGGCTGCTGGGTGCTCCTGGAGGTGGAGTCGTACCACTCGCTCCTCACCACGGTGCAGTCCTGCGACGCCTACGGGCGGGCCGAGGACTTCCTGCTCATGGCGTACGAGGACGACGTCCGGGCCCGGACCGTCGCCCTCGTCCCGCGCTCCCGCCCGCTGACCCTGCGGGTGGACGCCGACGCCCCCTGGACGCTGCGGGTCCTCCCGCTCTCCCACGCGCGCCGCTTCGACAGCCACGTCGAGGGGATCGCGCACGACCTCGTGGTCTACGAGGGGCCGCCCGGGGTCCTCGACTTCCTGCACCACGGGGAGGGCCACTTCGCCGTGCACCGGCACGCCCCGCCGGAGGACCCGCTCCACGACGACGAGGAGCGGATCCAGCTGGTCAACGAGATCGGCGAGGTCCGGGTGAGCGCCCCCGTGGCGGGTCCCGGGCTGCTCCGGATCAGCGGCGACGGGCCGTGGAAATGTGCCGTGCGCCGCTGAGCCGCCGCGTGGAAGGATGGGGCCAATCGTCATGAAACAGAGGAGTTGACCGGGTGCCTGGTACGAACCTGACCCGTGAAGAGGCCCGGCAGCGGGCGGCGCTGCTGACCGTGGACGCGTACGAGGTCGAACTCGACCTCTCCGGTGCGCAGGAGGGCGGCACCTACCGGTCCGTCACCACCGTCCGCTTCGATTCCGCCGAGGCGGGCGCCGAGACCTTCATCGACCTCGTCGCCCCCGCCGTCCACGAGGCCGTCCTGAACGGACACGCGCTGGACGTCGCCGCCGTCTTCCGCGACTCGCGGATCGCTCTGCCGCACCTGCGGGAGGGCCGCAACGAGCTCAAGGTCGTCGCCGACTGCGCGTACACCAACACCGGTGAGGGCCTGCACCGCTTCGTCGACCCGGTCGACGACCAGGCCTACCTGTACACCCAGTTCGAGGTGCCGGACGCGCGGCGCGTGTTCGCCTCCTTCGAGCAGCCCGACCTCAAGGCGACCTTCCAGTTCACCGTGAAGGCCCCGGCCGGGTGGAAGGTCATCTCGAACTCTCCGACGCCGGAGCCCAAGGGCCCCGATTCGACGGTATGGCACTTCGAGCCCACGCCCCGGATCTCCACGTACATCACGGCCCTGATCGTCGGCCCGTACCACTCGGTGCACTCGGCGTACGAGAAGGACGGGCAGACCGTCCCGCTCGGCATCTACTGCCGTCCGTCGCTCGCCGAGTTCCTCGACGCGGACCACATCTTCGACGTCACGCGCCAGGGCTTCGACTGGTTCCAGGAGAAGTTCGCGTACGACTACCCGTTCGCCAAGTACGACCAGCTCTTCGTGCCGGAGTTCAACGCGGGCGCGATGGAGAACGCGGGCGCGGTCACCATCCGCGACCAGTACGTCTTCCGCTCGAAGGTGACGGACGCGGCGTACGAGCGGCGGGCCGAGACCATCCTGCACGAGCTCGCCCACATGTGGTTCGGCGACCTCGTCACCATGGAGTGGTGGAACGACCTGTGGCTGAACGAGTCGTTCGCCACCTACACCTCGGTCGCCTGCCAGGCCGCCGTGCCCGGCACCCGCTGGCCGAACGCCTGGACCACCTTCGCCAACGCGGAGAAGACCTGGGCCTACCGCCAGGACCAGCTGCCCTCCACGCACCCGATCATGGCCGAGATCAACGACCTGGAGGACGTGCTCGTCAACTTCGACGGCATCACGTACGCCAAGGGCGCCTCGGTCCTCAAGCAGCTCGTCGCCTACGTCGGCCAGGACGAGTTCTTCAAGGGCGTGCAGGCGTACTTCAAGGCGCACGCCTTCGGCAACACGCGCCTGTCGGACCTGCTCGGCGCCCTGGAGAAGACCTCGGGCCGCGACCTGACCGCCTGGTCGAAGGCGTGGCTGGAGACGGCCGGCATCAACGTCCTGCGCCCGGAGATCGAGACCGACGCGGACGGCGTCGTCACCGCCTTCACGGTCCTCCAGGAGGCCCCGGCGCTGCCCGCCGGCGCCAAGGGCGAGGCCGTCCTGCGCCCGCACCGGATCGCGATCGGCTTCTACGACCTCGACGAGACCGGCCGCCTCGTGCGCACCGACCGCCTGGAGCTGGACATCGCGGCGGCCGCGCGGACCGAGGTGCCGCAGCTGGCCGGCAAGAGCCGTCCGGCGGTCGTCCTCCTCAACGACGACGACCTGTCGTACGCCAAGGTGCGCCTGGACGACGTGTCGCTGGCCAACGTCACCGAGCACTTGGGCGACTTCGCCGAGTCGCTGCCGCGCGCGCTGTGCTGGGCCTCGGCCTGGGACATGACCCGCGACGGCGAGCTGGCCACCCGCGACTACCTGGAGCTGGTGCTCTCGGGCATCGCCAAGGAGTCCGACATCGGCGTGGTGCAGTCGCTCCAGGGTCAGGTCAAGGCGGCGCTCGACCTGTACGCGGCGCCGGAGTGGCGCGAGGCCGGGCTCTCCCGCTGGACCGAGGCGACGCTCGCGCACCTGCGCGCGGCCGAGCCGGCGAGCGACCACCAGCTGGCGTGGGCGCGCGCCTTCGCGGCGACCGCCCGCACCCCGCAGCAGCTCGACCTGCTCGCGTCCCTCCTGGAGGGGCGCGAGACGATCGAGGGCCTGGCGGTGGACACCGAGCTGCGCTGGGCGTTCGTGCAGCGGCTCGCGGCGACCGGGGACTACGACGAGGCGGAGATCGCGGCCGAGCTGGAGCGCGACCGCACGGCGGCGGGCGAGCGGCACGCGGCGACCGCGCGGGCGGCCCGTCCGTCGGAGGAGGCCAAGGCCGAGGCCTGGGCGTCGGTCGTCGAGGACGACAAGCTGGCGAACGCCGTGCAGGAGGCCGTGATCGGCGGCTTCGTCCAGTCCGACCAGCGCGAGCTGCTCGCCCCGTACACCGCGCGGTACTTCGGGGCGATCAAGGGCGTCGCGGAGACCCGCAGCCACGAGATCGTGCAGCAGATCGTGGTCGGCCTCTACCCGAGGCTCCAGGTGTCGCGGGAGACGCTGGACGCGACAGACGCGTGGCTCGCGGAGCACCGGCCGGCCCCGGCGCTGCGGCGCCTGGTGACGGAGTGCCGCGCGGGCGTCGAGCGCGCCCTGAAGGCGCAGGCGGCGGATTCGGCGGCGGCGGTCTGAGACCACCGGTAGGCCGTACGTGAGTACGTGAGAAGGGGCGCCCTCCCCGGTGGGGCGCCCCTTTTCCGTGCCCTGCCGGGGCGTCAGCCGCCGAGCGCCGTGAAGCGGGCGCGCAGATCGGCCGCGCCCTGCTCCGTCAGTGTGCCGTGGAGGCGCATCCGGGCGACGCCGCCGTCCGGGAAGGCGTCCAGGCGCACATGGGTGACCACGGCCCGCGCGGGCAGCTTGAAGCGGTGCAGGGTGTCGGGCTGGAGCCGGGTCCTGGGGATGATCTCGGACCACTCGCCCGTCTCGCCGTTGCGCCCCTGGAGAGCGATCCAGCCCGCCGAGTTGCCCTTGAGGTAGGCGGTGTCGATCTCGACGGCGCGGACGGCGCCCTGGGCGGCGAGCCGGAAGCGCACCCAGTCGTTGGTGTCGCGGACCCGGCGGCGGCGGTTCTCCCAGCCGTCGTCCATCTTGCGGGAGGTGCCGGGCAGGATGATCTGGGTGGGCGAGGAGTAGAAGCGGTCCGAGGCGTCCTCGTACGTGCCGCCGTTCAGTACGGAGACCAGGTCGAGGGTGCCGAGGAGCTCCAGCCACTCGGGGTCGGGCACGACCTCGCCGTGGACGCGGAGGCGGGCGACGCCGCCGTCGGGGTGCTGGCGGAGGCGGACGTGGGTGAAGCGGCGCTCGGCGTCGATCGCGAAGCCGTTGGCGGCGTGGCCGCGGACGGGGGTGGGCGGGACGAGCTCCTCCCACTTGGCGTCGAGGAGTTCGGCCGGGCTCGGGCTGCCCTCGACGGCGGCGGCCTGGACTGACACCTTCTGCGGGTAGTTGCCCCGGAAGTGGGCGGTGTCGACGACGATCCCCCGGACGACGCCGGGGGCGCCGAGGCGGACGATCGCCCAGTCGTGGTCCTCGGGGGCGGGGAAGACGTTCCCGGCGTCGGCGCCCCGGCGGCGGCGGGTCTCCCAGCCGTCCATGATCTTGCCCTTGTGGCCGAAGTGCTCGGGGTCGAAGACGGCGCGCTCGCGGACGAGGAGGTTCTCCCGCTCGGCGAAGAACTCGTCGTTGGCGGCGACGACCCCGGCGCCGAGGCGGCGGTCGGCGAGGTCGACGAGCTCGGTGAAGGGGAAGTCCCCGGTGCGGTAGTCGGCGTAGGGGTCTCCGCCGGAGTAGGGGGCGGCGTCGTTGGCGTGCGGGTCCTGGTTCTCGTCGAAGCTGCTCATGGACCGACCTTCCCGCGTCCGGCCCTTCCAGGTCCATCGAATGTTTTCGATGATTCCTTTCAGCTGTGCTGAACGGTTTGGTGCTCTGCCGCGGCCTGCCGGTCAGTCGTGCTGAACCGTTCCGCTTGGACGGTTTCGCGTTCCGCCGCCGCGCGCCGGAGCGCGGTGAGGACCCGGGCCACCGCCGGGCCCTCCTCCGCGCCGCTCCGCACCGCCGCGACGACGTGGCGGCGCGGCTGGTCGGCGGAGAGGACGCGCATGACGACCCCGGTGCCTCCCCGGCGTTCGGCGGAGGCCATGCGGGGCACGAGCGCGACGCCCATCCCGGCCTCGACCATGGCGAGGATCGCGGTCCAGCCCGAGGCGCTGTGGGCCTGCTCGGGCGTGAAGCCGGCGGCCTCGCAGGCGGCGGTGGTGATCTCGGACCAGGGGCCGGAGCCGCCGTAGATCCAGGGTTCGGCGGCGAGGTCCGCGAGCCGCAGGCCGGGGGCGCCGGCGAGCGGGTGCCCGGCGGGCAGGGCCACGTCGAGCGGATCGGCGAGCAGCGGCGTCCGGCCGAACTTGGGGTCGCGGGCGGAGGGCGCGTGGGCGGCGAGCGAGAGGGCGAGGTCGACCTCGCCGGCCGTGAGCAGTTCGTACGCCTCCGCCGCCTCGGCCTCCCGGACCCGGACGTCGAGCCGGGGGTGGGCGGTCCGCAGGTGCCGTACGGCGGGGACGACGAGCGCGGGCACGGCGGTGGGGAAGGCCGCTACCCGCACCCGCCCGGCCTCGCCCCGCAGATGGGCGTCGAGTTCGGCGTCGGCGCGCTCCAGCTGCGCGAAGACCGCCTCCGCGTGGCGCAGCACCAGATGGGCGGCGTCGGTGAGCCGGACCCGGCGGCCCTGGGCCTCCAGGAGCGTCACCCCGAGCTGCCTGGCGAGGTTGGCGAGCTGCTGCGAGACGGCCGAGGGGGTCATGAGCAGGGCCTCCGCGGTCGCGGTGACGGTGCCGCGGTCGCGGAGGGTGCGGAGGATCCGGAGCTTCTTGATGTCCCACTCGGTCATGGGCGCAACCTATCGGGGCACCTGGCGGGCCTCCGGTTCGGCCGGGACTTCCGGCTCCTTCCGTTCGCGCGTGCCGAAGACCTCCACCGGGGCCCCGGGCGTACGGGGGGTGAGCTGGCCCGCCAGGGTGGCGCCGAGGGCGATCGCGACGCCGAGGAGCTGGACCGGGCCGAGCGCCTGGCCGAGCGCCGCCCAGCCGATGATCGCGGCGGTGACCGGCGAGAGGGGGCCGAGGAGGGTGACCGAGGAGGCGCCCAGCCGCTCGATGCCGCGGAACCAGAGGACGTACGAGACGGCGGTGTTGCCGAGCGCCAGGTAGGCGTAGCCGGCCAGGTTCGTGCCGGTCAGGGCCGGTGGGGCGCCCTCGATCAGGAGGGCGACCGGCAGGATGACGAGGCCGCCCGCGGTGAGCTGCCAGCCGGTGGCGGCGAGGGCGCCGACGCCCTCGGGGCGGCCCCAGCGCTTGGTGAGGACGACGCCCGCCGACATGGAGAGGGCGGAGAGCAGTCCGGCGACCACGCCGACGAGGTCGAGCGCGGCCCCGGCCTTGAGGACCACGAGGCTGACGCCGAAGGCCGCGGCGACGGCGGCGACCAGGGACCTGACGGTGGGCCGGTCGCCCAGGAGGGGGGCGGCGAGGCCGACGACGAAGAGCGGGCCGACGGAGCCGACGACGGCGGCGACCCCGCCGGGGAGCCGGTAGGCGGCGAGGAAGAGCAGCGGGAAGAAGGCGCCGATGTTGAGGGCGCCGAGGGCGGCGGCCTTCCCCCACCAGGCGCCCTTCGGGAGCGTGCGGGTGAGCGCCAGGAGCAGGAGCCCGGCGGGCAGGGCGCGCATCAGACCGGTGAAGAGGGGCCGGTCGGGCGGCAGGAACTCGGTGGTGACGTAGTAGGTGGAGCCCCAGGAGATCGGGGCGAGGGCGGTCAGCGCGACCAAGGCGGCCTTGCGGGACGCGCCCGTCTCGCGGGACGTGGCGGTCTGGTGAGGGGTGGTGCTCTGGCGGGACATGCGGGCTCCCCCTGGGTGCGAGTGCCGGTGCGCCGGGGTGCGGAGACCCCGAATTCGCTTGGCGCTAATTAACTTAGCACTAAGCTATTTACTCGCAAGGTTCTTCTGCCGACCCTCTCGTACGGGAGTGCCGACCATCTCGTACGGGAGTGCCGGCCGCCTCGTACGGGAGCCGTACGGAAGGGGAGACTGGGCGCATGGACACGAAGACCCCCGGCCCCGGCCGAGCCGAAGGCCCCGGACCCGGCCCCGCCCACGACGCCGTCGACGCCATCACCGACCAGTGGGCGGCCGTCCGGCCCGACCTGGACACGGTCCCGATGGCCGTCTTCGGCCGGATCTACCGGCTGTCCGACGCCATGGGCGACCGGGTGGCCCGGGCGTACGCGCCCCACGGCGTGGCGCGCGGGGAGTTCGACGTGCTCGCGACCCTGCGCAGGTCGGGGGCGCCGTACACGCTCTCGCCGCGCGAGCTGTCCGCCACCCTGATGATCACCACGGGGGGCATGACGGGCCGGCTCGACCGGCTGGAGAAGGCCGGGCTGCTCAGCCGCAGCCCCGACCCGAACGACCGGCGCGGACTGCGGGTCACCCTCAGCGAGCGCGGCAGGGAGCTGGTGGACCGGGCGGTCGCGGACGGCCTCGCGGAGCAGCGGGCCGCCCTGGAGGCGGCGCTCGGCGCGGAGGAGGCGGAGCAGCTGGCCGGGCTGCTGCGCAGGCTGCTCGCGGCCTCGGCCTGACGAGGGCGGGGCGCGCGGGCGCGCGAAGGCGCCGCACGGTACGTCGGTACCGTGCGGCGCCCTCGACGGAGCCGGAGGAAGGAGTTACGCCTTCTTGGACTTGTCGAGCACCATCACCAGGCCGGTGATGACCAGGAACAGCGCCAGCGGGGCGGCCACGAACAGGCCGAGGGTCTCGATGACCTCCAGCTTGGGGGCCGGGTCGTCACCGTCGTCGCGGGTGAGCGCGAGCGCGGGGGACGACATGAGCAGCATCATCAGCGTCGTACCGGCCGCGACGGCGCCGGCGCGCAGGGCGTTCTTCTTGTCCACGGTGCAAACGTAGCGAACGCCTAAACGCGCCGCGCGCCCGGGGGTGCCGTACGGGCGTGCAGCTCGCTCAGGAGGGCGTGCGCCCGGGGCGAGGCGGCCAGCCGCTCCAGGGTGAGCGGCTGTCCGTCGGGGCCCGCGACCGGCAGTCGCCAGTTGGGGTACTCGTCCCAGGTGCCCGGCAGGTTCTGCGGTCTGCGGTCGCCCACGGCGTCCGGCAGCCACACCCCGACCATCCGGGCCGGGGTGGCCAGCAGGTACCGGTGGACGGCCCGGATCTCGGCCTCCTCCCCCGGTCCCTCCGGGAGGAGGCCGAGCCGCTCGAACAGGCCGCGCCACTCGGCGGTCTCGGCCCGGTCCGCCACCCGCGCGCGCTCCAGGTCGCCGGGGAGCAGCCCGAGCCGGTGCCGCAGCACGACGTGGTCGCCGGAGAGCCGGGCCGCGGTGGAGGGCAGGTCGTGGGTGGTGGCGGTGGCCACGCACTCCGCGCGCCACTCCTCCGGGGGCAGCGGATGGCCGGTGCCCGTCCAGTCCCGCTCGAACCAGAGCACGGAGGTCCCGAACACCCCGCGCCGGGCCAGCGCCTCCCGGACCCCCGGCTCGACCGTGCCGAGGTCCTCGCCGATGACCAGGGCCCCGGCGCGGTGCGCCTCCAGGACGAGGACGGCGAGCATCGCCTCGGCGTCGTACCGGACGTACGTGCCCTCGGTGGGCTCGCGGCCCTCCGGCACCCACCAGAGCCGGAAGAGGCCCATCACGTGGTCGATGCGCAGCGCGCCCGCGTGGCGCAGGAGTTCGCGCAGGAGTCCCCGGTACGGGGCGTAGGCCGCGGCGGCGAGGGCGTCGGGCCGCCAGGGCGGCAGGCCCCAGTCCTGGCCGCGGGCGTTGAAGGCGTCGGGCGGGGCTCCGACCGACATGCCGGCGGCGAAGGCCTCCTGACCGGCCCAGGCGTCCGAACCCTCCGGGTGGACGCCGACCGCCAGGTCGTGGACGATCCCGACCGCCATCCCGGCCTCGCGGGCGGCCCCGGCCGCGTCCGCGAGCTGCCGGTCCGTCAGCCAGGCGAGCCGGCAGTGGAAGTCGACCCGGGCGGCCAGGGCCGGGTCGGCGCGCACGGCCGCCTCCGCCGCGCGCGGGGTGCGCAGGGCGTCGGGCCAGGCGCGCCAGTGGGGGCCGTGCCGCTCCGCGAGGGCCTGGTAGGTGGCGTGGTCCTCCAGGGCGCGGCCCCGCCCGGCCAGGAAGTCGTGGAAGTCGGCGCGCCTCCCGGGGCCGAGCTCCACGCTCGTGAGGAGCAGCTCCAGGGCCCGCCGCTTGACCTCCCAGACCGCGTCCCGGTCGATCAGGGCCCCCTTGCCGAGGACCCGCTCGCGCAGCTCGGCCGCGTCGGCGAGGATCCGGTCCAGCTCCTCGCGGCGCTCGGGGCCGATCAGGGCGTACTCGGGGATCTCCTCGATCCGCAGGTGGACGGGGTCCGGGAAGCGGCGCGAGGAGGGGCGGTACGGGGAGGGGTCGGTGGGCGCGCCGGGCACGCCCGCGTGGAGCGGGTTGACCTGGACGAACCCGGCGCCGTGCCGCCGGCCCGCCCAGGTGACGAGCTCGCGCAGGTCGCCGAGGTCGCCCATGCCCCAGGAGCGGTCGGAGAGCAGCGAGTAGAGCTGGACGAGCAGTCCGTAGGCGCGCCGGTCCGGCCCGGGCACGCGCGCGGGGCTCACGATCAGGGTGGCGGTGGCCGTGCGCCCGTCGGGGGCCTCGGCCTCGACCGCGTGGACGCCGAGGGGCAGCTCCGACCAGTCGTCGCCGAGGACGACGGCGCCGTCCTCGGTGGTGACCTGGAGCCGGGTGCCGGGCGGGAGGTGGGACGGGGGGCGGAGGGAGTCGCCGTACGCGCCCGTTCCCTCGCGCGCGCCCGTGACCGGCTCTTCGCCGGCTTCCCCGCGTGCCTCCGCGACCGGCCCTTCGTCCGCTTCCCCGCCCGCCCTCCCGGCCGTTTCCCCGAGCGGGTCGGTGCCGGGGGCGCGGTCCCCGGCCGCGCCGGGTCCCTCGCTCCCGGCCCCGGTCCGCCAGTGGACCAGGGTCGGGGGCAACAGGCTCTCCCGGTCCGCTCGTTCCGCCGCCGCGAGGGCGGCCGCGACCGCCTCCGGCGTGGACGCGTCCACGCCCAGGGCGGCGAGGACGGCCACCACGGTGGCCTCGGGCACGGGCACGTCACCGCCGTCGGCGGGGCTGTGGACGGTGGCGACGCCGTGACGGGCGGCGAGACGGGCCAGGGTCACTTCACACTCCGGGGGACTCCGGGCCGCCCGCGTTGACGGGGGCGGTGGGTTCGCTGGTCAGGTGGGCCTCCGCGGTCAGCGGGGGCTCGCTGGTGAGGGGGGACGCTTCGGGCAGGGGCGGTTCGCTGGTCAGCGGCTCGCTGGTCAGCGGTTCGCCGGCGGGCACCGACTGCTGCGGAATCCGTATCCGTCCGTGGCGGGCGGTCGTGGTCACGGGGGTCTCCCGGTTCGTCTCGGCAGGTGGGACCTGGACAACGAATGAGACCTACCCACCGCACCTCGTTTTACCGGCGCGAAACGGTGGAGTGGCGTCACCTCGCCGACGACGCACCGGGCAAAGCCGACACATCGGCCATGCGCATTGACACTCGCGTGCGACTGGTGGTGGGCTCGTGACCCACTCGTGACCAACCGGCGGAGCGGCCGGCCCCGCCGAAGGGAGACACCCGTGCACCTCGGGCGCAGGAAGCGGACGGCCACGGCCGTCGCCGCCGCGGTCATCGGCGGCCTCCTCGGCGGCGCCGTCCCCGGCGCGGCGCAGGCCCTCCCGAGGGTGCCCGCGGCCCCGACGGCCCCCACCCCCGCACGGACCCCCGCGACCCCCGCCCCTCCCCCGGCGGACGCCGCCCGGACCCCCGCCCGGCAGGTCCCCGCGCGCGTGCCCGCCGTCTGGCCCCGGCCGCAGTCCCTGGCGGCGGCCGGGCCCGCCGTACGGCTCGGGGACGAGGTGACGCTGCTCGCGGACGCGGACGCCGATCCGTACGCCCTCGACGCGCTGCGCGGGCTGCTGCGGGCGGCCGGGGTGCGGACCGTCCACACCGGGCTTCCGGGCCGGGGCCCGGTGGTCCGGGCCGCCGGGCCCGCCGGGGAGGGCGCGGAGGAGGCGCTGACCGCCCTGGGCGTGCCCGAGCGCCTCGACCTGCCGCGCGGCGGCTACCGGCTCGCCACGGGCCGGTTCCGGGGGCGGGACACCGTCGTCCTGGACGGGGTCGGCGAGGACGGCCTGTTCCACGCCGTGCAGACGCTGCGTCAGCTCCTCGGCTCCGGCCGGGAGGTGCCCGGGGTCGTCGTCCGGGACTGGCCCGGCACGGCCGAGCGCGGTGTCACCGAGGGCTTCTACGGGAGCCCGTGGACCCTGGAACAGCGGCTCGGACAGCTCGACTTCCTGGGCCGGACCAAGCAGAACCGCTATCTGTACGCGCCCGGGGACGACCCGTACCGCCAGCTCCAGTGGCGGGAGCCCTACCCGGCCGCGCAGCGGGCGGAGTTCCGCGCGCTCGCGGAGCGGGCCCGGGCCAACCACGTGACGCTCGGCTGGGCCGTGTCGCCCGCCCAGTCCATGTGCCTGGCCTCGTCCGCCGACGTGGCGGCGCTGACCCGGAAGCTCGACGACATGTGGGCGCTCGGGGTGCGCTCCTTCCAGCTCCAGTTCCAGGACGCCTCGTACGACGAGTGGCACTGCTCGCGGGACGCCGACGCCTTCGGGCGCGGTCCCGAGGCGGCCGCCGCCGCCCACGCGCGCGTGGCGAACACGGTCGCCCGGCACCTGGCCGAACGGCACCCGGACGGCGAGCCTCTGACGGTGATGCCCACGGAGTACTACCAGGACGGGTCGACCGCGTACCGGGCGAAGTTCGCCGAGGCGCTGGACGCGGGCGTGCGGGTGGCGTGGACCGGGGTCGGCGTCGTGCCGCGCACGATCACCGGCGGCGAGCTGACGGGCGCCCGGAAGGCGCTGGGCCACCCGCTGGTCACCATGGACAACTACCCGGTCAACGACTACGCGCAGGACCGGCTGTTCCTCGGCCCCGCGACGGGCCGGGAGCCGGCCGTGGCCGCCGGTTCCGCCGCCTTCCTCGCCCACGCCATGGAGCAGGCGGCGGCCTCCCGCGTGCCGCTGTTCACCACCGCCGACTACGCCTGGAACCCGAAGGGCTACCGGCCCGAGGAGTCCTGGCGGGCCGCCGTCGACGACCTCGCGGGCCCGGACCCGGCCGCCCGCGGGGCGCTGCGGGCGCTCGCCGGGAACGGCGCCTCCTCGATCCTCGCCCCGGCGGGCGAGTCGGCCTATCTGAAGCCGCTCCTGGCCGCCTTCTGGGAGGCGCGCGGCGGCGCGGACACGCGCGCGCGTGAGGAGGCGGCGCGCGGGCTGCGGGACGCGTTCACCGTGATGCGGCGGGCCCCCGAGCGGCTGGCGGACACCGCGGGCGGCGCCCTCGGCGACGAGACGGGGCCGTGGCTGGAGCAGCTCTCCCGGTACGGCCTGGCGGGCGAGACGGCGGTCGACATGCTGCTCGCCCAGGGGCGCGGCGACGGCGCGGCGGCCTGGCGGGCGCAGCGGGAGCTCGAAGAGCTGCGGAAGGACCTGGGCACGAGCCGGGTGACGGTCGGCGCGGGGGTCCTCGACCCGTTCCTCACGCGGGCGCTGAAGGAGACGGCGGCCTGGACGGGCGCCGACCGGGCCCCGGCGGCGCGGGCCGAGCGGGCCACCGGCTCGTACACCGTGCGGCTCGACCGGGCGCGGGCCGTGGAGGCCCTGACGGTGCTCGCCGCACCGGGTCCGGAGGGCGGCCGCGCGGGCACGGACGCGCGCGTGGAGGCGTACGTCCCCGGCGAGGGCTGGCGGCCGCTCGGCCCGCTGTCGCCGTCGGGGTGGACGCAGACCGATCTGAAGGGGCTGCGGGCCGAGGCCCTGCGGGTCGCGTGGAGCGCGGGGGGCCCGGCCCCCGAGGTGCGGTCCCTGGTGCCGTGGTTCGCGGACGGGCCGCGCGCCGACGTCGCCCTCGCCCGCGCGGAGACGGACGCGGAGATCGGCGGCCCGGCACAGCGGGTGGACGTGGAGCTGACGGGCCGGCGCGCGGGCGGGGTGCGCGGGCCGCTGACGGCACGGGCCCCGAAGGGGATCGCGGTCCGGCTGCCGGAGCAGGCCTCGGTGGAGCGCGGCGCCCGGACCCGCGTCCCCCTGGAGGTGTCGGTGGCGGCGGACGTGCCGGTCGGCTCGTACCGGGTGCCGGTGTCCTTCGCGGGCGAGGAGCGGGTCCTGACGGTCCGGGCCTTCCCCCGTACGGCGGGCCCGGACCTGGCGCGGACGGCGCGGGTCTCCTCGTCGGGCGACGAGACCGCCGACTTCCCGGCCTCCTCGGCGGCGGACGGCGATCCGGCCACCCGCTGGTCCTCCCCGGAGGAGGACGGCGCCTGGTGGCAGCTGGAGCTGCCCGCGCCGGCCCGGATAGGGCAGGTGGTGCTGCACTGGCAGGACGCGTACGCCTCCCGCTACCGCGTCCAGGTCTCGGCGGACGGCCGGGTGTGGCGCACGGCGGCGACGGTCGCGGAGGGCAGGGGCGGCCGGGAGTCGGTCCGGATGGACGCGGCGGACACGCGCTTCCTGCGGGTCCAGGGCGAGAAGCGGGCGACCCGTTTCGGCTACTCGCTCTGGTCGGTGGAGACGTATGCGGTGGCTCCCGCTGAGAAGCCGGGGAAGCCGGAGGATCCGGGGAAGCCGGAGGCCCCCGAAGAGCCCGAGAAGGGGCAGCCGGAGAAGCCCGTGACGGCTCCGGAGGCCCCTGAAGCCCCCGAGACCGCGCCCCCGGACGTGCCGGAGGAGCGGCCCGCTCCCTGAGGGGCGCGCCGCTCCGTGCCGCGGGCCGTGCGAAGGCTCCCGCGTACGCGAAAGGCCCGGCTCAACCCGTCGTGAGCGCCCCTACGGGGGTCTCCGCGACGGAGTCGATCCGGGCCATCACGTCCTCGGCGCCGTACGGCTGCAGGTACGGCAGCCAGCGGGGGTCCCGGTGGCCGGTTCCGATGATCCGCCAGGCCAGGCCGGTCGGCGGGGCCGGTTGGTGGCGCAGCCGCCAGCCGAGCTCGCGCAGGTGCCGGTCGGCCTTGACGTGGTTGCAGCGGCGGCAGGCCGCCACCACGTTCTCCCAGGCGTGCGTGCCCCCGCGGCTGCGCGGGATCACGTGGTCGACGCTGGTCGCGACGCCCCCGCAGTACGCGCAGCGCCCGCCGTCGCGGGCGAAGAGGGCCCGGCGGGTCAAGGGAACGGGCCCCCGGTAGGGGACCCGCACGAAGCGCTTCAGTCGCACCACGCTGGGCGCGGGGACGACTTGGGTCTCGCTGTGCAGGAAGGCACCGGACTCCTCGAGGCAGAGAGCCTTGTTCTCCAGGACGAGGACGAGTGCGCGGCGGAGCGGTACGACGCCGAGCGGCTCGTACGACGCGTTGAGGACCAGGACATGCGGCACGGATGCCTCCTATGGCGCCGGCGGCGCGTGGCTCGCGCCGGGACGAACTGCTCTCAGTTTGTCCTCATGCCTGGTCGGAGCGCCACCACGTATCGCGATCGGGGTGACGGGGTCCGGAGTGTTCTCGACCACACCGGCCGCACGCGCACCTCCCCTTCCCTCCCTGGTGAGGTCCGTCTCTCCGCCGGGCGGGACCACGGGACCACGTCCGGCGCCCCGTTACTGTGGATGGCCTGCGTACGCGATGCCTGGAGGTTGTCCCGTGTCCTGGTCCGCCCTGGCGGCTGCCACCGAACCCGAACCGATGCCGGTGACCCTGGACGAGGCCGCGGAGCGAGCCACGAACGCCGCCACCTGGGTGGAGGAGAACTGGTCCACCTGGCTGAACACCGGCCTGCGCATCCTCCTCATCCTGGTCGTCGCGCTCCTCCTGCGGATGGCCGTCCGCCGGGCCCTGACGAAGCTGATCGAACGGATGAACCGTTCGGCGCAGGCGGTGGAGGGGACGGCCCTGGGCGGTCTGCTCGTCAACACCGAGCGGCGGCGGCAGCGCTCGGAGGCGATCGGGTCGGTGCTGCGCTCGGTGGCGTCCTTCCTGATCCTGGGCACGGCCGGGCTGATGATCCTCGGCGCCTTCAAGATCGACCTGGCGCCGCTGCTCGCCTCGGCCGGTGTGGCCGGTGTGGCGATCGGCTTCGGCGCGCGGAACCTGGTGACCGACTTCCTGTCCGGCGTCTTCATGATCCTGGAGGACCAGTACGGCGTCGGTGACTCGGTCGACGCGGGCGTGGCCTCCGGCGAGGTCGTCGAGGTGGGCCTGCGGGTGACCAAGCTGCGCGGGGTGGACGGTGAGATCTGGTACGTGCGCAACGGCGAGATCAAGCGGATAGGGAACCTCAGCCAGGGCTGGGCGACGGCGGCCGTGGACGTGACGGTCCGGCCGACGGAGGACCTGGACCGGGTGCGGTCGGTGATCACCGAGGCGGCGGAGGCCATGGCCAAGGAGGAGCCGTGGAACGAGCGCCTGTGGGGTCCGGTGGAGGTGCTCGGCCTGAACGAGGTGCTGATCGACTCCATGACGATCCGGGTCGCGGCGAAGACGATGCCGGGCAAGGCGCTCGGCGTGGAGCGCGAGCTGCGCTGGCGGATCAAACGGGGCCTGGACGAGGCCGGCATCCGGATCGTGGGCGGGCTCCCGGCCCCGGCCGAGGAGGCGGCGGCCGACCCGACGGCGGGCATGGCGGCCCCCTCGGTCTTCGGCAACGCGACCTCGCCGCAGTCGGCGGCGGCGACCCCGCTGCCGAAGGACCTCTCCAAGTAGGTCCCGGCTTTATCTGTTCAAGCCCTCACCCGGAGCCCCCGCGGGCAACGCTTTCGTTGCCCGCGGGGGTTTCGCGCGTTCTCAGGCATTCGCGCGCCCCCGGGTATTGACGGGCCGGTGACGGGCGAATTATTTTCCTTCCACTCAATAGGAAACTTTCCTAACAGTGCAAGGGCAGGTGCGCACCCATGGCCGGTACGACCCCGGGAACCCCCGGCACGCCGCGCGTGCTGCGGGCCATGAACGACCGCGCCGCCCTGGACCTGCTCCTGGAGCACGGCCCGCTCTCGCGGACCCGCATCGGCAAGCTCACCGGTCTCTCCAAGCCGACCGCCTCCCAGCTCCTCGCCCGCCTCGAAGCGGCCGGGCTCGTCGTCGCCACCGGCACCACCGAGGGCCGCCCCGGGCCGAACGCCCAGCTGTACTCGGTGAACGCGCGCGCCGCGTACGCCGCCGGGCTCGACGTCACCGCCCGCCGCATCCGCGCCGCCGTCGCCGACGTCACCGGCGAGATCGTCGGCGAGTCCGAGCTGCCCACCCCCGGCCGCTCCGCCGCCGGGGTCGTCGGCCAGGTCACCGAGGTCCTCGACGGGGCCGTGAAGGCGGCCGGGATCGCCCGCGCGGACGTGCGGCGCCTGGTCATCGGCACCCCCGGCGCCTTCGACCCGGCCACCGGGCGCCTGCGGTACGCCTCCCACCTGCCCGGCTGGCACTCCCCCACCCTCCTGGAGGAGCTGGCCGCCGCCCTGCCGATGCCGTTCGAGTACGAGAACGACGTCAACCTCGTCGCCCTGGCCGAACAGCGCCTGGGCGCCGCCCGGGGCCACTCCGACTTCGCCCTGCTCTGGAACGAGGAGGGCATCGGCGCCGCCCTCGTTCTCGGCGGGCGGCTGCACCGGGGCTTCACCGGCGGCGCCGGCGAGGTCGGGTTCATGCCCGTGCCCGGCACCCCGCTCGTGCGGCGGGTCGCCCAGGCCAACTCCGGCGGCTACCAGGAGCTCGCCGGGGTCCAGTCGGTGCCCCGGATCGCCCGCGCCCTGGGCATCGACACCCCCGAGCAGCCGTACGTGCCGGTGGCGTCCGGGCTGCTCGCGCGCGCCGCCGAGGAGGAGGCCGGGGACCCCGTGCACGCGGCCCTCCTCGACCGGTACGCCGAGCGGGTCGCCGTCGGCCTCTCCTCCCTGGTCGCCGTCCTCGACCCCGAGCTGATCGTCCTCTCCGGCGAGGTCCTCGTCGCCGGCGGCGAACCCCTGCGCGCCCGCGTGCAGTCCGCGCTCGCCGAGCTCGCCGCGTCCCGGCCGCGCCTGGTCCTCGCCGCCGTGCACCGGCGCCCCGTCCTGCGCGGGGCCCTCGAAAGCGCCCTCGCCGCCACCCGCGACGAGCTCTTCGACACGTCCCGCTGACCCCGCTTCCCCTCCGCCCGCCCCAGGGAGAACCCCCATGCCCGTACGCCCGCGCAGAGCCGCCGCCGCGCTCGCCGCCACCGCCTCCATAGCCCTCCTCGCCACCGCGTGTACCGGCTCCGCGAACGACGCGGCCGCCGACGACCCGAACGCGGAGACGACGATCACCTTCTGGCACGGCTGGTCGGCGCCCGCCGAGGTCAAGGCGATCGAGGCCAACGTCGCCCGCTTCGAGAAGGCCCACCCGCACATCGAGGTGAAGCTCGTCGGCGGCATCGACGACGCCAAGCTCGGCCAGGCCCTGCGCGCGGGCGGCTCGAACGGCCCGGACGTCGTCTCCTCGTTCACCACGTCCAACGTCGGCAAGTTCTGCGCCTCGGGCGCCCTGGCGGACCTCAAGCCCTTCATCGAGAAGTCGAAGCTGGACCTGGACAAGACCTTCCCGAAGGTCCTCCAGGACTACACGCAGTTCGAGGGCCGGCGGTGCAGCCTGCCGCTGCTCTCCGACGCGTACGGGCTCTACTACGACAAGGACGCCTTCCGGCAGGCCGGACTCGACCCCGAGGCGCCGCCGAAGACCTGGTCCGAGTTCACCGAGGTCGCCAAGCGGCTGACGAAGCCCAAGGGCGACTCGTACGAGCGGCTCGGCTTCATGCCGACCTACCTCGGCTACGAGACGGTCGTCTCGCACTACATGTCGCAGTGGAGGCACGGCGGGTACTTCGACGGGGAGGGGAAGTCGACCGTCGCGAAGGACCCGGCGTTCGCCGAGATGATGACGTACCAGAAGTCCCTGGTGGACGCCCTCGGCGGGTTCCGGAAGCTCGACAAGTACCGCACCACGTTCGGTGACGAGTGGGGCGCCGAGCACCCCTTCCACACCGGCCGGGTCGCCATGCAGCTCGACGGCGAGTGGCGGCTGAGGTTCGCCGAGGAGGCGAAGCCCGGCTTCGAGATCGGCGTCGCGCCGCTGCCGGTCGCGGACGACGAGGTGGCCGAGTACGGCAAGGGCTACCTCTCCGGCACGATCATGGGCATCGCGCCGCAGAGCCGGAAGCAGAACGCGGCCTGGGAGCTGGTGAAGTTCATGACCACGGACACCGCCGCCGTGGTGGCCTTCGCCCAGGACATCGGCAACGTGCCCTCCACCCTGGAGGCGCTCAAGTCCCCCGACCTGAAGTTCGACCCGCGCTTCAAGACCTTCCTGGACATCGCCCGGCACCCCGCCTCCACCACCTCGGACGGCGCGGTCAACGGCTCCGCCTACCAGGACACCCTCCAGAAGTTCTCCCAGCAGTACGAGAAGGGCCTGGTCACCGACCTGAAGAAGGGGCTCGCCGACACCGCGGCCCAGATCGACCGCGACATCGCCGCGGCGAAGTGACGGCCGGACACCGCCCATGAGCACGGACACCCTGCCCGCGAAGGAGGCGGCCGCCCCGGCCGCCCCCTCCCCCGGAGGACGGAACACCCTGCGGTCCAGGCGCCGCCGCGACGCGCTGCGCACCCTGGCGTTCCTGTCGCCCTGGCTGATCGGATTCGGCGTCTTCTTCGTCTATCCGCTCGTCTCCACCGTCTACTTCTCCTTCATGCGGTACGACGGCCTCAACCCGCCCGAGTGGCGGGGCCTCGACAACTGGTCGTACGTCTTCACCGGCTTCCCGCAGTTCTGGCCGGCCCTGCGCAACACCCTCTGGCTCTGCGTGGTCATGGTCGCCTGCCGGGTCGTCCTCGGCCTCGGCGTCGGCCTGCTGATCACGAAGATCAAGACGGGCACCGGGATCTTCCGGACCCTCTTCTACCTGCCGTACCTGGCTCCGCCGGTGGCCGCCACGCTCGCCTTCGTCTTCCTGCTCAACCCCGGCACCGGACCGGTCAACTCGCTCCTGGAGGCGGCCGGCCTGCCCGCCCCCTCCTGGTTCAACGACGCGTCCTGGTCCAAGCCGGCCCTCACGGTCCTCGCCGTGTGGGGCGTCGGCGACCTCATGGTCATCTTCATGGCCGCGCTGCTCGACGTGCCGAAGGAGTTGTACGAGGCCGCCGAACTGGACGGCGCCTCGCCGTGGCAGCGGTTCCGCCACATCACGCTGCCCACCATCTCGCCGATCGTCCTCTTCGCGGTGGTCACCGGAATCATCGGCGCGATGCAGTACTACACGCAGCCGATCGTGGCCTCCAAGGTCGCCTCGGGCGCGATGGGCGGCTCCGGCGTCACCTTCGTCCCCGGCTACCCGGACGACTCCACGCTCACCCTGCCGCAGCTCGTCCACAGCCTCGGCTTCAGCCAGTTCAACTACGGCGCCTCCTGCGTGGTCGCGCTGGTGCTCTTCGTCCTCTCCATGGCCTTCACCGCGCTCCTGATGCGCCGGCGCGGCGGCCTGATCGGCTCGGGTGACTGAACCATGACGACCCTCACGGCCACCGTCCCGACCCCGGCGGAGAAGCGGGCCCGCCGCACGGCGCTGCTGCACTGGATCGCCGTGCACGCGCTCGGCATCGCCGCCGCCCTGTTCTTCGTCCTGCCGTTCGTCTTCGTGTTCCTGACCTCCCTGATGAGCGACCAGCAGGCGCTCACCCGGGACCTGACGCCGGACTCCTGGCACTGGGACAACTACGTCCGGGTCTTCGAGACCGAGGGCTTCCTCACCTGGTGGCGCAACTCCCTGCTGTACGCCGGGCTCGGCACCGTCCTCGTCGTGGTGTCCTCGGTCCCCGTCGCGTACGCCCTCGCCAAGTTCCGCTTCCGGGGACGGCGCCTGTCGATGCTGCTCGTCATCTCGATGATGATGCTGCCGCCGCAGGTCGTGATCATCCCCATGTACCTGTTCTGGGCGAAGCAGATGGACCTCTCCGGCACCCTGTGGCCGCTGATCGTCCCGCTGGCGTTCGGGGACGCCTTCGCCGTCTTCCTGCTGCGCCAGTTCCTCCTCACCATCCCCGACGAGTACGTGGAGGCGGCGCGGATCGACGGGTGCGGCGAACTGCGCACCCTGCTCGGGGTCGTGGTCCCGATGGCCAGGCCGGGCATCGCCGCCGTGGCCCTCTTCCAGTTCTTCTACTGCTGGAACGACTACTTCGGACCGCAGATCTACGCCTCCGAGAACCCCGGCGCCTGGACCCTGAGCTACGGCCTGGAGTCCTTCAAGGGCGCGCACCACACCGACTGGAACCTGACCATGGCCGCGACCGTCCTGGTCATGGCCCCCGTGATCCTCGTCTTCTTCTTCGCCCAGAAGGCGTTCGTCGAGGGAGTCACACTGACCGGAGTGAAGGGCTGAACGACACATGAAGCTCACTGTCGTGGGGGGCGGTTCCACCTACACCCCCGAACTGATCGACGGGTTCGCGCGGCTGCGCGACACCCTGCCCGTCACCGAACTCGTTCTCGTCGACCCGGCCGCCGACCGGCTCGACCTGGTCGGCGGGCTCGCCCGGCGGATCTTCGCCCGGCAGGGACACGAGGGGCGGATCACCACCACCTCCGACCTGGACGCCGGGGTCGAGGGCGCCGACGCCGTCCTGCTCCAGCTCCGGGTCGGCGGACAGGCCGCCCGGGAGAAGGACGAGACCTGGCCGCTGGAGTGCGGCTGCGTCGGCCAGGAGACCACCGGCGCCGGCGGCCTCGCCAAGGCGCTGCGCACGGTCCCGGTGGTCCTGGACATCGCCGAGCGGGTACGGCGCGCCAACCCGGACGCCTGGATCATCGACTTCACCAACCCCGTGGGCATCGTGACGCGGGCGCTGCTCCGGGCCGGGCACAAGGCCGTCGGCCTGTGCAACGTGGCCATCGGCTTCCAGCGCAAGTTCGCCGCGCTCCTGGACGTGGCCCCCTCCGACGTGCACCTGGACCACGTCGGGCTCAACCACCTGACCTGGGAGCGGGCGGTACGGATCGGGGGCCCCGGCGGCGAGGACGTGCTGCCCCGGCTGCTCGCCGGGCACGGCGACGCGATCGCCGCCGACCTGCGGCTGCCGCGCCCGGTCCTGGACCGGCTCGGCGTCGTCCCGTCGTACTACCTGCGCTACTTCTACGCGCACGACGAGGTGGTGCGGGAGCTGGGCGAGAAGCCCTCGCGGGCCGCCGAGGTCGCCGCGATGGAGAAGGAGCTCCTGGAGATGTACGGGGACCCGGCGCTCGACGAGAAGCCGGCCCTGCTCGCCAAGCGCGGCGGCGCCTTCTACTCGGAGGCGGCCGTGGACCTGGCGGCGGCCCTCCTGGGCGGCGGCGGCTCGCCGTACCAGGTGGTGAACACGTACAACGCCGGCACGCTGCCGTTCCTGCCGGACGACGCCGTGATCGAGACGCAGGCGGCGGTCGGCCCGGAGGGCGCGGTGCCGCTGGCGGTCGCGCCGGTGGACCCGCTGTACGCCGGTCTGATCGCGAACGTGACGGCCTACGAGGACCTGGCCCTGGAAGCGGCGCTGCGCGGCGGCCGGGACCGGGTCTTCAAGGCACTGCTCGCGCACCCGCTGATCGGGCAGTACGCGTACGCCGACGGCCTCACGGACCGGCTGATCGCGCACAACCGGGAGCACCTCGCGTGGGCGTGAACGGGACCTTCCCCGCGGCGGGGGCGGACACGCTCCTCGCGGTCGACGCGGGGAACAGCAAGACCGACGTCGCGGTCCTCTCCCCGGACGGCTCCGTCCTCGGGGCGGCCCGCGGCGGCGGGTTCCAGCCCCCGCTGGTGGGGGTGGCGACGGCGGTTGACGGGCTCGTGGAGACCGTGGGGCGCGCCTGGGCGGCGGCCGGCGGCCCGGCGGACCGCCCGCCGGTGTTCGCCCACGTCACCGCCTGCCTCGCCAACGCCGACCTGCCCGTGGAGGAGCTGGAGCTCGAACGGGCCCTCCACGCGCGGCACCTGAGCCGGTCGATCCGGGTGCACAACGACACCTTCGCCATCCTGCGGGCCGGGGTCGACGAGCCCCGGGGCGTGGCGGTGGTGTGCGGGGCCGGGATCAACTGCGTCGGGATGACCCCGGACGGGCGGACCGCCCGCTTCCCGGCGATCGGGAAGCTCTCCGGGGACTGGGGCGGCGGGGGCGGCCTGGCCGAGGAGGCGCTGTGGTGCGCGGCGCGCGGCGAGGACGGGCGCGGCGAGCCGACCGAGCTGTCGCGGGCGCTGCCCGCGCACTTCGGCCTGGAGACGATGTACGCGCTGATCGAGGCGCTGCACCTGGGCCGGATCCCGATGGAGCGGCGGCACGAACTGGCGCCCGTGCTCTTCCGGGTGAGCGCGGCGGGCGACCCGGTCGCGCTGTCGCTCGTGCACCGGCTGGCCGAGGAGGTCGTGGCCATGTCGTCGGTGGCGCTCGGGCGGCTCGGGCTGCTCGACGGGCCGGTGCCGGTGCTGCTGGGCGGCAGCGTGCTCGCCGCCCGCCACCCGCAGCTGGAGGAACGCGTCCGCGAACTCCTCGCGGAGCGGGCCCCGAAGGCGGTGGTCGGCTTCGTGACGGCGCCGCCGGTCCTCGGGGCGGGGCTCCTCGCCCTGGACGCGTGGCGGGCGGACCCGTCGGCCGCAGCGCGGCTGCGGGAGCACTACGGGGCGTGAGCGGGTACGGGCGCGGGGCGTGAGGGAGCGCGGGCGCGGAACGCGAGGGGGATGCGGGCGCGGGGCGTCCTCGCCGGTCCGGCGGGGCGCCCCGCCCCCGTGTTCACCTGTTCGAGCGACACCCGCTCCGGAACCGATCCCGGGCGGGGGACGTATTCATGAGGAGGGGGTTCTCCCGCGGTCGCGCGGGAGGCATGGGGCACGATGGGAGCCGGCAGGAACAAGATCCAGTCATTCCCGGTGTGCGGAAGGGCCCGTGCGGCCATACTGCTCGCCGGGTGGTCCTCCACCGGAGCCGGCGCTCCGGGGCGGACCGGCTCGTCGGCGACCGAGGGGGAGGTCACGTGACACAACCGCCGGACCCGCCCGCCGGACCGGCGGCGCGGAGCACGGACCCGGCGCCCGCGCGCCCGGCCGGTGTGCCCGCGCAGCCGTCGCCCGCGGGGACGCCGTCCGCGCCCGTGCCGCCGGCGGCTCCCGCCGCGCCGCCCGCGGGGCGCGGGGCCTGGGCCGTGGGGCGGGAGCTGCTGCGGACGGCCGCGACGACCGAGCCGGGCCGGCTCAGGATCCTCGGGGCCGTACTGGCGCTGCTCGTCGTCGCGTTCGGGGCCGTCACCGCCCTGGAGGTCACCGGCCGGGCCTCCGCCGCCGACGACGTCGTGGGCCGCAGCCAGCCGCTGAGCGCCGACGCCGCCGCCCTCTACCGCTCCCTCGCCGACGCCGACACCACCGCCGCCAGCGGCTTCCTCGCGGGCACTCTGGAGCCGGCCGGATCGCGCGAGCGGTACGCGAAGGACATCGCCACCGCCTCCCGGCTCCTCGTCAAGGCGGCGGCCCACACGGACGGTTCGCCGGAGGCGGCCCGCGAGATCACCACGCTCGGCGAGCAGCTGCCGCGCTACACGGGCCTCGTGGAGCGCGCCCGGGCCGCCAACCGGCAGGGCCTGCCGCTGGGCGGCGCCTATCTGCGGTACGCCAACCAGCAGATGACCACCGTCCTGCTGCCCGCCGCCGAGCGGCTGTACGCGGCGGAGACGGAGCGGCTCCGCCGGGACGACGACTCCGCCCGTGCCTGGCCCCTCCTGTCGCTCGCGGTCGGCCTGGTCGCCCTCGCCGCCCTGGGCTGGGCCCAGCGCCGCACCTACCTCCGCACCCACCGGGTCTTCAACCACGGGCTGCTCGCCGCGACCGCCGCCGCGGGCGTCGTCCTGCTCTGGCTCCTGGCCGCGCACACCGTCACCCGGTCCGGCCTGGAGGACGCGCGGGCGCGCGGGCAGGAGTCCCTCCAGGTCCTCAACACGGCCCGGATCAGCTCGCTCACCGCCCGCGCCAACGAGAACCTGACCCTGGTCGCCCGGGGCGCCGTCCTCACCGAGGACGGCGGGAACGACAAGTACGAGGCCGAGTACGCGGCGAGCATGCGGGCCCTGACGAAGGCGCTCGCCTCGGCGCGGAAGCTCGCAGACGACGAGGCGGGCCGGGGCCCGGTCGACGAGTCCGCCGCCCGCGCCGGCGAGTGGCAGCGGCGCCACGGGGACGCGCGCGCGAAGGACGACGCCGGCGACTACGAGGGCGCCCTCGACCGGATCGTCGGCGCGAAGGAGTCCACCGGGCAGTCCTTCGACCAGGTCGACGCGGCCCTGGAGCGGGCCCTCGGGCACGAGCAGGCCGAGTTCACCCGCTCCGCCGGGGACGCCCGGGACGCGCTGACGGCGCTGCCCCCGGGCGCGGCGGTCCTCGCGATCCTGGGGGCGGCGGGCGCCGTGCTCGGCGTCAACCGCAGACTGTCGGAGTACCGGTGAGAGGGGGAGGGATGTCCGGGGACACGGAGCCGCTGGTGCGGCGGGCGGCGCGGCGGCTGCGCGGCTGGGGCGGAGTGGCGGCCATGGCCGTGGCCTGCGGGCTCACCGCCTCGCTCACCCTGCTCCCGCTCGCCCGGGAGGGGAGCGACGCGGCGGCGCCCGGCGCGAACAGTGGTGCGGGCGGCGGCACGGGGGTCGGCGTCCAGGTCAAGGCGGACACCTGCCGGAACCCGGAGGCCTCCCTCACCCCCTCCACGGAGGACGGCCCGTCGGTCCGGGCGGTCAAGGAGCGCGGGAAGCTGATCGTCGGCGTCGACCAGTCCAGCTACCGCTGGGGCTACCGGAACCCGGAGAAGGGCGTCCTGGAGGGGTTCGACATCGCCCTCGCCCGGGCGATCGCCAAGGACCTCCTCGGCGACGAGGACGCCGTCATCTTCCGCGCGATCCCCACCAACCAGCGGATCGCCGCCCTGGACGGCGGCAAGGTCGACCTCGTCGTGCGCACCATGACGATCAACTGCAAGCGGATCGAGCAGGTCGCCTTCTCCACCGCCTACTTCCAGGCCGGGCAGCAGGTCCTGGCGCCCAAGCGCTCCGACATCACCGGCTACGACTCCTCGCTGCGCGGCAAGCGGGTCTGCACCGCCGAGGGCTCCACGGCCCACGAGGCCCTGGAGGAGAACTCCTTCGGCGCCGTCTTCAAGGACGAGGGCGACGGCACCAAGGACGACGCGGACCTGCTGACCGTTCCCAACCAGCTGGACTGCCTGGCCAGGCTCCAGCTCGGCGAGGTGGACGCCGTCGTCACCGACAACGCCCTCGCGGCCGGCCAGGCCGCCCAGGACCCGGCGGTCGAGCTGAAGGGGAAGCCGTTCACGAAGGAGTACTACGGGGTGGCGGCGAAGCTGGGCGCCGACGACCTGGTGCGCCGGGTCAACCACGTCCTGGTGGGGTACCGGCAGGGGCCCTGGCAGGCGGCGTACCGACAGTGGCTGGAGAAGGACCTGCCCGGGATACCCGGGCCGCCCGCTCCCCTGTACAAGTAGCCGCCGCGAACAGCCCTGCACACAAGAGTCCTTGTACACACGGCGGAAGAGGTGACCGATGGGCGTCGCGGGACCCCCTGGGCCGGTGATGGACCGGGACGAGGCGGACCGTGCGCTGGCGCGGCTCGGCGCCGAGCACAAGGCGGTCGAGGACTCGCTGCTCGCGCTCCAGGACCACGCGGGCCGCAGGCTGCTCGAAGGGGCCGGGCTGACCGGCACGACCCGGGAGCGCTGGGCGGCGGCCGAGCGGAGCATCACCCTGCTCTGGACCTGCTTCGACGTGTACACCGACGCCCTGCGGGAGGCCCGTGAGGTGCGCGCGCGGCGCCGCTGGCCCGGCCGGGAGGAGCTGGTGGAGCTGACCGACCGGCTGCGCGGCGAGAGCGTGCTCGTCCCGGGCGGCGCGGGAGAGGAGGCGCTGCTGTCCGAGCGCTTCACCCTGGAGGGCCTGGTGCGGCGGATGAACGAGCTGTACGCCTCCTCGCTCGACCTGGTCGTCAGCGCCGACGCCGTCTGGTCGGCGCTGCCCGCCCGGATAGACCTGCTCGCCGCCGAGCTGGGCCGGACGCGGTCCCTCGCGCACTCGGTGGGCGTGCGGCCGGGGGAGCACCCGGCCGGGGACGAGCTGGAGGAGATCACGGCCGAGCTGGGCCTGCTGCGCTCCCAGGTGGTCACGGACCCGCTGGCGTTCTGGCGTCCGGCGGCGGGGAGTTCGGCGCCCGGCGGGGGCCGCCCGGACACCGCGCGGTACGACCGGGCCGCCCTGGCCCTGGAGGACGTGCGGCGCGAGATCGAGGCCGTCCTCGCGGTCCGGCAGGACTCCGAGGACCGGCTGCTGCGCCTGCGGGACGTGCTGTCGCGGGCGGACCGGACGCTCGCCGAGGCGCGGGCCGCGCGCGGCGAGGTCCTTGCGAAGATCGCGGCCTCCGAGGTGCCGGCCGTCAGCGGTCCGCCGACGGCGCTCCAGGAGCGGCTCGTGGCCGCCGCCGAGTACCGCAGGCACGCCCGGTGGCACCGGCTGTCCCCGCTCCTGGACTCCCTGGAGCGGGAGGCGGAGGAGGAACTGCTGCGTGCCCGCGAGTCGTTGACGGCGGTCACCGCGCCGCTCGCGGTCCGGGCGGAACTGCGCGGCCGGCTCGACGCGTACAAGGCGAAGGCGGCGCGGCTCGGCGCGGTGGAGGACCCGCTCCTGGTCGAGCGGTACGACGCGGCCCGGCGGATGCTGTGGAGCGCGCCCTGCGACCTGCGGGTCGCGGAGCAGGCGGTGCTGCGCTACCAGCGGGCGGTGGCGGAGGTGCTCTCCGGGCCCGAGGACACGGGGAACGCGGACGGCACGGGAGGACGACAGTGGTGAGCGGGGAGACGGGCGCGGGGAGCTGCCAGCGCCCTTCGTGCGAGGGCTCGTACGAGGACATGGGCGGCGGCGAGCTGTACTGCGACACCTGCGGGCTCGCGCCGGTCGTGGCGCCCGGCGGGATGATCGGCTCGACGCCGACCGGGGTGGCCGTGCCCGGCCGGTCCTCCCGCACGGGGACGGGGACCGGCGGGCCGGACTCCGCCTCGTCGCGGAGCGGTTCGCGGGCCTCCTCGCGCGCCTCGTCCCGCTCCTCGACCTCGCGCCGGTCGGTCTCGGGGCGCCTGTCGCGCTCGCTCTCGGGGAGCTCCACGGGCCGTTCGGTGTCGGTGCGCAGCTCCGGCCCGTCGACCGGGCAGTCCGCGCGGAACCGGCTCGGCGCGGGCCTGGTCGCGATCCCGGAGGTGCCGCGCCCCAACCCGCGGGGCGCGGTCATGGAGAACCCCGAGGTCCCCGAGCGCAAGCGGTTCTGCTCCCGCTCCGACTGCGGGGCCCCGGTGGGCCGGGCGCGGGGCGACCGGCCGGGCCGCACGGAGGGCTTCTGCACCAGCTGCGGGCACCCGTACTCCTTCGTGCCGAAGCTGCGCTCCGGGGACATCGTCCACGGCCAGTACGAGGTGGCGGGCTGTCTCGCGCACGGCGGTCTCGGCTGGGTCTACCTCGCCGTCGACCGGGCCGTCTCGGACCGGTGGGTCGTCCTCAAGGGCCTGCTCGACACCGGCGACCAGGACGCCATGGCGGCGGCGATCTCCGAGCGCCGCTTCCTCGCCGAGATCGAGCACTCCAACATCGTCCGGATCTACAACTTCGTCGAGCACCTCGACCAGCGGACCGGCTCCCTGGACGGCTACATCGTCATGGAGTACGTCGGCGGCAAGTCGCTCAAGGAGATCGCCAACGGGCGCCGGACGCCGGACGGGCGGCGCGATCCGCTGCCGGTGGAGCAGGCCTGCGCGTACGGGATCGAGGCCCTGGAGGCGCTCGGGCACCTGCACAGCCGGAACCTGCTGTACTGCGACTTCAAGGTCGACAACGCCATACAGACCGAGGACCAGCTCAAGCTCATCGACATGGGCGCGGTCCGGCGGATGGACGACGACGAGTCAGCGATCTACGGCACCGTCGGCTACCAGGCGCCGGAGGTGGCCGAGGTCGGCCCCTCGGTGGCGAGCGACCTGTACACGGTGGCGCGCACGCTCGCCGTGATGACCTTCGACTTCCAGGGCTACACGAACGTCTTCGTGGACTCGCTGCCGGACCCGGGCAACATCGCGGTCTTCCGGACGTACGAGTCGTTCTACCGCTTCCTGGTCCGCGCCACCGACCCGGACCCGGCGCGCCGGTTCGCCTCCGCGCAGGAGATGGCCGAGCAGCTGACGGGCGTGCTGCGGGAGGTGGTGGCGCTCCAGTCGGGGCGGCCCCGGCCGGCGCTGTCGACGCTGTTCGGCACGGAGGTGCGGGTTACGGACACGGAACTGTTCGCCGAACTGGCGGAGGACGTGTCCCTGTTGGGGGCCCGGCGGGTCCGGGGCGGCCGGAGGGCGCGTCCGGGGCCGGCCGCCGGTGCCGGTGGCGTGGTCGTGCCGGGTGCCGGTGGCGTGGTTCCGCCGGGGGCCGGGCTCGGGGGGCTGCTCGCACCGCTCGACACGCCCGCCACCGCGCTCGCGCTGCCCGTGCCGCACGTCTCCCCGGCCGATCCCAACGCCGGTTTCCTCGCGGGCCTGGCGGCCGCCGCGCCGGGCGAGCTGCTCGGGGCCCTCCAGGCCGCGCCCGCGCCCTCGGTCGAGCTGCGGCTGCGCACCCTGCGGGCCCAGCTGGAGCTGCGCGACCTGCCGGCCGCCGCCCGGACGCTCGCCGGTCTGGAGGAGCGGGACGCGGACGACTGGCGGGTCGTCTGGTACCGGGGCGTCACGTCGCTGGTGACCGGGGACCACGAGCACGCGGCGCTGGCCTTCGACGCGGTGTACGACGCCTTCCCGGGCGAGCCGGCGCCGAAGCTGGCCCTGGGGATCTGCGCCGAGGTCCTCGGCCAGCTCGACAACGCCGCCGAGTACTACCGCCTGGTGTGGGCGACCGACCCCGGTTTCGTCAGCGCGGCCTTCGGTCTCGCCCGGGTGCGGCTCGCGGCGGGCGACCGCGCCGGGGCGGTACGGACCCTGGAGTCCGTGCCGGAGGCGTCGATCCACTACACGGCGGCCCGGGTCGCGGCCGTGCGGGCGCGGCTGCGGCGGCGCCCGCCGTCCGAGCCGCTCGGCGCCGACCTGACGGCCGCCGCGGCGCAGGTCTCGGCGCTCCGGGGCTTCGGTCTGGACGCGGTGCGCCGGGAGCGGTTGTCGACGGAGGTCCTCGGAACGGCCCTCGACTGGGTACTCTCCGGGAGTCCCGGTGCGGCACCGGGCGGCGGCGCGCTGCTGCTCGGGAGCGGACTGGACGAGCGCGGACTGCGCTTCGGCCTCGAACGCTCGTACCGGGTGCTGGCCCGGCTCGCCCAGCAGGGCGGGGAAAGGATCGAACTGGTGGAGCGGGCCAACCGCTTCCGCCCCCGGACGTGGGTGTGAGGATGTCCCAGAAGCCGAAGCAGTCGCACGGACTCGCCGTCTGCCCGGGCTGCGCGGAGCCGCTGGACTCGGGTGACCGGTTCTGCGGGGCGTGCGGTTACGACCTGTCGGCCGTCCCGGCCGCCGGGGAGGGTCCCGACCGCCCGACCGTGGCGATCGGCACCCCCGTGAACTGGCCGGACGCGCCGCCGCGCGAACCCGGTTCGCTCTCGACCATGACCCAGCACCCCGGCGACCTGCCGGGCACCGACTCGGGCGGCCACGACCTGCCGCCGGCCGCCGCCCCCACCGGGGACTTCGAGCTGGCGGCGCCCGATCCCCGGGCGGCCGTACGGGTCGACGATCCGGTGGTGGCTCCCGCCGCAGCCCAGGCCCCGGCCCCGGTACAGCGGGCACCGGCCCCGGAAGCCGCCCCGGCGCCGGAGGAGGCGGCGCACGGTCCCGCGCTCTGCGTGGCCTGCCGGGCCGGACGGGTGGACACCGACGGGTACTGCGAGAACTGCGGGCACGCGCAGCCCCGCGAGCGCGACCACATGGAGCGGGAGCTCGGCGGCGTGGCCGCCGTCAGCGACCGGGGGCTGCGCCACCACCGCAACGAGGACGCGTTCGCCGTCTCCTCGACCACCCTGGCCGACGGCTCCCCCGCCACCCTCGCCGTCGTCTGCGACGGCGTCTCCTCGGCGACCCGGCCCGACGAGGCCTCCGCCGCCGCCGCGGAGGCGGCCGGCGCCGCGCTGCTCGCCGCGCTGCCCCGGGGCACGCACCCGCAGCAGGCCATGCACGAGGCGATCGTCGCCGCCTCCCGGGCCGTGAACTCCCTCGCGGAGAAGGCGGCGGACGGCGAACCCCAGCGCAACGCGCCCGCGTGCACCATCGTCGGCTCCGTCGTCGCGGACGGCCTGCTCGTCGTGGGCTGGGTCGGCGACAGCCGCGCCTACTGGGTGCCGGACGACCGCGCCGCCCCGGCCGCCCGGCTCACCGAGGACGACTCGTGGGCCGCGCAGATGGTCGCGGCGGGCCTGATGAACGAGGCCGAGGCGTACGCGGACGAGCGCGCCCACGCGATCACCGGCTGGCTCGGCGCCGACGCGTACGAACTGGACCCGCACACGGCCGCGTTCAAGCCGGACCGCTCCGGCGTGGTGGTGGTCTGCACGGACGGCCTGTGGAACTACGCGGAGGGCCCCGAGGACATGGCCCGGGTCGTCCCGGCCGACGCGGCGGACCGCCCGCTGCACAGTGCCCGGGTCCTGGTCGGGCACGCCCTGGACGGCGGGGGCCACGACAACGTCACGGTCGCGCTCGTCCCGTTCGCCGTCCCTCCCCAGGGGGCGGGACCCGCCTGACCGGCCGCCGGTCCCCTCCTTCCAGCCCACCGCCGTTGTCCGAGGAGCCGAACAGATGGCGAACTTCTCCAAGTCGACCGTGCCCCAGTTCTCGGTGGACGTGTACCAGAACGAGTTCCTGCCGGAGGGCGGCAGGGACGTCAGCGCGATCGTCACCGTCACCTCGACCGGCGGCGGCACCGTCGGCGCGGGCGCCCCCGGCCCGGCCGGCGTCGTGATCATGGTCGACTGCTCCGGTTCGATGGACTACCCGGCCGCCAAGATGCGCGGGGCGCGGGAGGCGACCGCCGCCGCCGTCGACACCCTGCGCGACGGCACCTCCTTCGCCGTCGTCGCCGGCACGCACGTGGCCAAGGAGGTCTACCCGGGGAACGGAGGGCTCGCCGTCGCCGACGCCCGCACCCGGGCCGAGGCCAAGGAGGCGCTGCGCCGGCTCTCCGCGAACGGCGGCACCGCGATCGGCACCTGGCTGCGGCTCGCGGACCGGCTGCTCTCCTCCGCCGACCTCACCATCCGGCACGGCATCCTGCTCACCGACGGGCGCAACGAGCACGAGTCCCCGGAGGAGCTGCGGGCCGCGCTCGACGCCTGCGCGGGCCGCTTCACCTGCGACGCGCGCGGGGTCGGCACCGACTGGGAGGTCAAGGAGGTCACCGGGATCGCCTCGGCGCTCCTCGGCACCGCCGACATCGTCGCCGACCCGGCCGGCCTCGCGGCCGACTTCACGGCGATGATGGAGCAGGCGATGGGCAAGGGCGTGGCGGACGTCGCGCTGCGCCTGTGGACCCCGGTCGGGGTGGAGATCGCGTTCGTGAAGCAGGTGGCGCCGACGGTCGAGGACCTCACCGGGCGGCGCACGGAGGCGGGGCCGCGCGCCGGGGACTACCCGACGGGCTCGTGGGGCGACGAGTCCCGCGACTACCACGTGAGCGTGCGGGTGCCGCGGGCCGCGGTCGGCCAGGAGATGCTGGCGGCCCGGGTCTCCCTGATCGCCCCGGACCCGGCGGGCGGCGACGCGCGCCCGCTGTCTCAAGGACTGGTACGGGCGGTGTGGACGGACGACCTGGCCATGTCGACGTCGATCAACCCGCAGGTGGCGCACTACACGGGCCAGGCCGAGCTGGCGGACGCCATCCAGGCGGGTCTGGATGCCCGCAAATCGGGCGATCAGGATGGCGCGACGGCCAAACTGGGGCGTGCCGTGCAGCTCGCGGCGGCCTCCGGCAACGCGGATACGGCGAAACTGCTTTCGAAGGTGGTCGACGTGGTCGACGCGGTGGCGGGTACTGTGCGTTTGAAGGCGAAGGTCGCCGAAGCGGACGAGATGACACTCGAAACCCGCTCCACGAAGACCGTTCGCGTCAAGAGGTAGCCCGGCCACCGGGCCGGACGACGAGAGGGGGAAGCACCGACATGCCGACCTGCCCGAACGGACACCAGTCGGTCTCCGACGACTGGTGCGAGGTCTGCGGCCATCGCATGGCCGGGGCGGGTGCGCCGACGGGTGCCGTACCGCCGCCTCCCCCGCCGCCGCCCCCCGCGTACGGATATCCCGGTCCGGGTGACCACGGTCCGGGCCCCGGCGGCCCCGGTGACCACGGTCCCGGTCCCGGCCGGCCCCCGGCGGGTCCCCCGCCCGCCGCTCCCGGCGGCTTCGGCCACGGCGGCGACCCGAACGCCACGGCCCAGGCGGAGCTGTGCCCGCAGTGCCGGACGCCGCGTGAGCACATGGCGCCGTTCTGCGAGGAGTGCCGCTGGAACTTCCTCACGAACACGGCCACCTCGTACACGCCGGTGGCCCCCTCCAACGTCCCGCCGCGCCAGCCCGGGCCGCCGCCCGGCCTGAACCTGCCGCCGGGCTTCCAGACCCCGCCGCCGGGTCCCCCGCAGCAGCAGGACCCGTTCGGCTACCAGGGCTCGCGGCCCTCGCAGGTGAACCGGCCGGCGGAGCCGCTCGGCGCCGAACCCACCCACCACCAGGCCCCGCCGCAGCGCCCGCAGGCGCCCCAGCAACCCCAGCAGCACCGGCAGCCGGAGCCGCCCCCGTACCTCCAGGCGCCCGCCCAGGCCCCGGCGCCGCCCGCGCCGCCGCAGCAGCAGCGCGCGGACGACGACTGGCTCCTGCCGCCGCCGTCGCAGCACCAGGCGCCTCAGGCTCCCCCGCAGCAGCACCAGGCACCGCCGCAACACCAGGGACCCCCGCCCCAGCACCACCAGGGGCCGCCGCAGCCTCCCGCGCACCAGGGGCCCCCGCCTCAGCAGCAGCACCAGGCCCCCCAGCCGCCTCCGCAGCAGCACCAGCCGCCTCCACAGCAGTTCCAGCAGCCGCAGGCGCACCGGAGCTGGAGCGCGGTCATCGGTCCGGACCGCGCGTACTTCATGGCGATGATGCAGCGCAGCGGCCCGGAGGCCACGGGCCTGAACCTGCCCGCGTACTCGCCGGACAAGCACCTGCCGCTCCAGGGCAACCAGGTCTCCATCGGCCGCCGCCGGCACTCCACCGGCGAGTCCCCCGACATCGACCTGTCGGTGCCGCCGGAGGACCCGGGCGTCTCGCACCAGCACGCGGTCCTGGTGCAGCAGCCGGACGGCTCGTGGGCGGTGGTGGACCAGAACTCCACCAACGGCACCACGATCAACGGCGGCGAGGAGCCGATCCAGCCCTACGTCCCCGTGCAGCTCCAGGACGGCGACCGGGTGCACGTCGGCGCCTGGACCACGATCACGATCCGCCTGGGCTGACCCGGCGACGACCGGGACCGGGGCCGAGCACCGGGGGTCCTAGACCTCCGGTCCTCGGCCGGGGCATCTGAGACGATGGAGCGGTGAGCGAGATTCCCGGGGAAACGGCACAGGAGCAGACCTTCTACGAGCAGGTCGGCGGCGAGGAGACGTTCCGCCGTCTCGTCCACCGCTTCTACGAGGGCGTCGCGGAGGACCCGCTGCTGCGCCCGATGTACCCCGAGGAGGACCTCGGCCCCGCCGAGGAGCGCTTCGCCCTCTTCCTGATCCAGTACTGGGGCGGGCCCCGCACCTACAGCGACCGCCGGGGCCACCCCCGCCTCCGGATGCGCCACGCCCCGTTCGCCGTCGACCGGGCGGCCCACGACGCCTGGCTCCGCCACATGCGGGCCGCCCTGGACGAGCTCGGCCTCGCGCCCGAGTACGAGGCGGAGCTCTGGCGGTACTTCACCTACGCCGCCGCCTCGATGGTGAACACGGCCGGCTGACCCCGCCGCCGGAGGCGCCCGTGTCCGTTCGGGCACGTTCGCGGGTGCGTCCGGGCAGCCCGCCGCATAGAAGGGCACATTCCGGAGCCGGAACACCGGATAACGGTCACGATCGGATCAAGGTGGCCCCGCAAGCGGTTTCCAGCCGTGCGTGCCCTCTGAAAGCATCCGGAAGAAGTTCCGGTGGCGTGCGAAGAGCGTTCGACGCGCGCACCGTGATCAGGGCGGCCAGGGGGACGGGTGACGGGGTTCGTATTTCTGCGTGTCAGGGCGCACCGGCTGCTGCTCGCCGCCGCGCTGCTCTCCGTGCTCCTGACCACCTCGGTGCTCGCCACCCTCGCCGCCCTCTCCGGCGCGATCGGGGACGCCGCGCTCCAGGCGGGCCTGCGCGGCCGGTCCGCGGCCGCCGCCTCGCTCCTGGTCGGCGGCCAGGTGCCCGCCGAGAAGCGGGCCGGTGCCGACGCCGCCGTGCGCGACGGGATGCGGAGGTCCTTCGACGGGCTGCCGGTGACCGTGCGACGGCTCGAACGCTCGGGGCCGTACGCGCTGCCCCGCAGCCTCCAGTCCGCCGCCGCCCGCGCGGGCGAACCCGACCTCACCCACTTCGCCGCGCTCGACCGCTCGCGGCTCTCCCTCGCCCGGGGCTCCTGGCCCACGGCCGCCCGGCCCGGCGGCACGGTCGAGACCGCGCTGCCCGAGGAGGCGGCCCGGCGCCTGAAGGTCGGCCCCGGCACCGTCCTCGACCTCACCGACCGGCTCACCGACCGGCGGGTGAAGGCCCGGATCACCGGCGTCTACCGGCCCCTGGACACCGCCGACCTGTACTGGCAGCTCGACCCGGCGGGCGGCCGGGGCGTGCGGACGGTCGCGTTCACGACGTACGGGCCGCTGCTCGCCGACCCGGCCGTCCTCGCCGCCGGGGCGCTGAGCCACGGTGACACCTCCTGGCTCGGCACCGCCGACTTCACCGGCTTCACCACGGACCGGATGGACGCCCTGCGCGCCGCCGCGACCGAGGGCCCGAAGGCCCTGGCCGAGAACCGGACCGCGTTCGGCGCGACGGTCTCGGCGACCACCGCGCTACCCGCCGTCCTGGACCGGACCGGGCGGGCCCTGCTCGTCTCCCGCTCCACCCTGCTGATCGTCGCCGTGCAGCTCGTGCTGCTCGCCGCGTACGCGCTGCTGCTCGTCGCCCGGCTGCTCAGCACCGAGCGCTCCGGCGAGACCGCCCTGCTGCGGGCGCGCGGCGGCTCGCGGCGCCGGATCGCCGGGCTCGCCGCCGTCGAGGCGCTGCTGCTCGCCCTGCCGGCGGCGCTCGCCGCCCCGCTCCTGTCCGGCCCGCTGACCGGGCTCTTCGCCGAGCGGTCCGCGCTCTCCTCGCTCGGGGTGCGGCTCGACACCTCGCCCTCGCTCCAGGTGTGGCTGGTCGCCGCCGCGGTGGCGCTGTGCTGCGCGGCGGCCGTCGTGGCGCCCGCGCTCGCCGCCGGGGACGGCGCGGCCGTCTCGCTGCGCAAGGCCCGCTCGGCCGCGCTGCCCGGTCCGGTGCGGGCCGGGGCGGACCTCGGACTGCTCGCCGTCGCCGCCGTCGCCTACTGGCAGCTCCAGCGGCCCGCCGCCGCGGGCGGCACCCTCGGCGCGGACGGGGGCGGCGGGGGCTCGATCGACCCGGTGCTCGTCGCCGCGCCCGCCCTCGCCCTGCTCGCCGGGACCGTCCTGACGCTGCGGCTGCTGCCGCCCGCCGCCAAGCTGGCCGAGCGGCGCGCGGCCGGCGGGCGCGGGCTGTCCGCCGCCCTCGCCGGCTGGCAGTTCAGCCGCCGGCCGCTGCGGGGCGCGGGCCCCGTCCTGCTGCTCGTCCTCGCCGTGGCGATGGGCATGCTGGCCATCGGGCAGAGCGGCTCGTGGGAGCGTTCGCAGCGCGACCAGGCCGACTTCCGCACCGGGACGGACGTCCGCGTCCTGAGCCCCGGGCCCGGCGAGCCCACGCAGACCGAGCGGCTCGCCGCCGTACCGGGCGTCGCGGCCGTGGCGCCCGTGCACCGCACCACCATGGACGTCTCCGGCCGGAACGCCACCGTCCTCGCCGTCGACACCCGCAACGCCGCGGGCGGCCTGCTCCTTCGCCCCGACCTCGCCGGGACCACGGCCTCCTCGCTGCTCGCCCCGCTGGCCCCGGCGGCCGGCCCCCGACCCGGGCTCGCGCTGCCCGCCGGGACCCGGACGCTCGCCGTGGACCTGCGGGCCGCCGCGCCGGAGGGCAGCGGGGCCTCCCGGGTCACGGCCGTCCTGGAGGACCCGAGCGGCGTCCCGTACCGGCAGACCCTGGGCACGCTGCCCTCCGACGACCGCGTCCACCGGCTGGCCCTGGACCTCGGCGCCCTCACCGCCGCGCCGGGCGGCGACGCGGGGCGCGGCTCCGGCGGCCTGCTCACCCTCACCGGCCTGGAGCTCGACGGCGTGATCGCCGCGGGCCCGCACCACGTCCGCACCGTCCGCGTCGAGGGCCTCGCCACCACCGGGACGGACGGCGGCACGCGGGCCCTCTCCCCCGCGAAGGTCCTCACCGGCTGGTCGTCCGGCGTCGGGCAGACCGAGAACGGCGCGGGACGGAGGGGCGGCAGCGCGAGCGGCGACCCCGGCCCGGCCGGGCCCGGCGGATCCGCGCCGTACTCCGTCTCGTTCGGGGTGCGGGGCGCCGAGCCCGGCGACCTCCGCGCGGCGCCCGAGGAGTACGCCCTGCGGATGGCGGCCCCCGCGCCGAAGCCGCCCGAGCGGCTGCCGGCCGTGGCCACCGGGGCCTTCATGACGGCGACCGGCGCCGAGCCGGGCGACACCGTCGAAGTCACCCTCGACGGCCTGCGGGTCCGCGTCGTCGTCGACCGGGTGGTCGAGGAGCTGCCGACCACCGGCCCGGCCTCCACCGGTTCGTCGGTGACCGCCCCGGCGGACGGCGGCGCGCTCCTCGTCGACCTGGTCACCGTCAACCGGTACCTGGCCGGGTCCGGCGACGGGCCCCTGTCCGTACCGGCCACCGAGTGGTGGCTGACCACCGCCCCGGGGAGGACGGCCGAGGTCGCCGCCGCCCTGCGGGCCCGCCCCGACGCGGACCCGACCCAGGTCCTCGTACGCGACGAGATCGCCGCCGAACTCCTCGGTGACCCGCTCGGGGCGGGTCCCAACGCGGCCCTGATGGCGGTGGCCGCGGCCGCCGCCGCGCTCGCCGCCGTCGGCTTCGCGGTCGGCTCGGCCGGCGCGATGCGGGAGCGGTCCGCCGAGTTCGGGGTGCTGCGGGCGCTCGGCACGCCGCAGCGCCGGCTCGCCCGGCTGATCGCCGCCGAACAGGGGCTGCTCATCGGCATCGGCCTGCTCGTCGGCACCGGGCTCGGCACGGTCCTGGCCCGGGCCGTCGTCCCGCTCGTCGTCCTCACCGGCCAGGCCGCCCGGCCCGTCC
This sequence comes from Streptomyces sp. NPDC086147, assembly GCF_040702165.1. Lineage (NCBI taxonomy): Bacteria > Bacillati > Actinomycetota > Actinomycetes > Kitasatosporales > Streptomycetaceae > Streptomyces > Streptomyces sp. NPDC086147. The sequence continues at coordinate 166,409 of NZ_JBFBJO010000005.1, forward strand.
CGCCGGTCCTGGTCGAACTGCCCCTCGGCCAGGTCGCCCTGCTGCTCGCGGGGGTCGCCGTGCTCCCCCTGGCCATCGTCGCCACGATCGCCCTGCGCCGCACGGACCCGGTCGTGACCCTGCGCCACCAGGGGGCGAGCTGATGCCGGCGCACGACGAGCCCGGGGCGCCGGGCCCCGACGCGGACGGGACGCCGAAGCCGGGCGCCCCCGGGTCCCCCGGCCGGGTCCCGGACGAGACGCCCGCCGCCCCCGGCGGGGACGGCACCCACCAGCCCGACGTACGCAGGAAGGCCCCCGACATGCCCCGGCCCTCCCGGCCCGCCGAGACCGCCCCGGCCGGCAGGGCCACCCGCCCCGCCAGGCCCGCCCCCGTCGTGGCCCCCTGGGTGCGGACCCGGCTGCGGACCGCGCCCCGGGCCGCCGCCGCGCTCGCGCTGCTCGTCCTGGTCACCGCCTACCTCGCGGCGGCGCTGCCGCGGGCCGTCGACCGGTACGAGACGGAGGGCCTCCGGCACGACGTCGCGACCGCCGCGCCCCGGGACAGCGTCCTCGAACTGAACTCGCCGCTGCCCGTCACCACCGCGGCCGAGTACGGGGCGAACCTGACCTCCGCGGCCCTGCGAAAGCAGAGCGACGCGCTGCGGGCCCTGCTGCCCGACCCGATCCGGACCGACCCGGCGCAGGCCGTCCACGGCGTCCGCACGATCGACCGGGTCGAGGGGCTGGACCCCTGGCTGCCCCGGCCCGACGGGCTCTCCCCGCAGTTCGTGCTCTCCTCGCCCTCCGACCTGTCCCGCCACGCGACGCTCCGGCAGGGCCGGGCCGCCGGGGGCACCGCCCTCCGTCCGGAGGCGGTCGTGACCGTGAAGACCGCCGAGGCCCTGCGCCTGAAGCCCGGCTCGGTCGTGCACGTGCCGAGCCTGAGCGGCGAGCCGCTCGCCGTCACGGTCACCGGCGTCGTGGAGCCGCGCGGCCCCGAGACCGCCTACTGGGCGGTGGAGCCGCTGCTGCGGGCGCCCACGCTCGCCCCGCTGGTCGAGGAGGAGGTGAAGTACTACTGGCAGGCGGCCCTGCTCCTCTCCCCCTCCTCGGCGTCCTCGGTGCTCGCCACCGTCGGCGAGAAGGAGGTCTTCTTCCGGTTCGTGCCGACGGCCGGCCACCTCGCCGGACGGGACACCGACCGGCTCTCCGCCGCCCTGGCCTCCGCCGGCGGCGGCCCGGACCTGGTCAGGATGCGCGAGGCGATGGGCGGCAACGGCGTCCTCACCACCGGTCTCGACGAGATCCTCGACGGGTACCGCTCGATGCGCGACGCGATAGCCCCGGTCGTGGCCGTCGCCGTCTTCGGGATCGGCGCGGTCGCGGCCGTCGTCCTCGCCATGACCGGCGGCCTCTTCACCGCCCGCCGCGACGGCGAACTGGCGCTGCTCCGCTCCCGGGGCGCCTCCCTCACCGGCATCGGGCTGCGGCTGCTCGGCGAGACCTCGGCGGTCGCCGTGCCCGCCGCCGTCCTCGCCCTGGGCCTCGCGGTCCTGACGGTCCGCCCGCCCGGCGGAGGGCCGGGAGCGGCCGGCGGGATCCCCCTCGGCCCGTCCCTCCTGGCCGCCTCCGCCGTCGCCCTGGTCGCGATGCTCGTCCTGCCGCTGCGGGCGGTCGTCCTGCACCGGCGCCCCCGGCTGCACGGCGGCCGCGACGACCTGCTGACCGCGCGCCCCTCCCGGCGCCGCACGGTCCTCGAACTCACCCTGCTCGTCCTGGCCGTGGGCGCGGTCGCCTCGCTGCGGCTGCGCGGCGCGGGCGACTCCGGCGACCACCTGGTGAGCGCCGCCCCCGTCCTGGTCGGCCTGATCGCCGCCATGGTGCTCGTACGGGTCTATCCGCTGCCGCTGCGGTGGCTGGCCCGCCCGGCCCGCCGGCTGCGCGGGGCCGTCGGCCCGCTGGCCCTGGCCCGCGCCGGCCGCTCGTCCTCGACCGGCATGCTCCCGCTGCTCGCCCTCGTCCTCGCGCTGACCACGGCGGCCTTCGGCGGTTCCGTCCTCGCGGGCGTCGCCGACGCCCGCGACCGGGCCGCGCTCCTGGCGACCGGCGCGGATGCCCGGATCGACGGCTCGGCCGAGTGGACCCCGCTGCCGGCGGGCCTCGCCGAGGCCGTGCGCGGCACGGCGGGGGTGCGGGACCTGGCGCCGGTGCAGATCGAGTACGGGGTGGACCTGCCGTCCCACGAGGGCACCACCGCCCGGGCGATGAGCGTGCCGCTCGTGGGCGTCGACCCCGCCTCGTACACCCGGCTGGCGAAGCGGACCGGCTTCGGCGCGTTCCCGGCGGAGCTGCTGGCCTCGACGGGGAAGGGCGGGGAGGGCGCCACGGGCGACACCGGCCGGGTGCTGCCCGCGATCGCCTCACCGTCGGTGGCCGAGCGGCTCGGCCGCGAGCCGATGGAGGTCGTGGCGGCGGCCGGGACGTTCAGGGTGAAGGTGGTCGGCGTCCGGCCGGCCACCCCGGCCCTGCCCGGCGAGGACTTCCTCCTCGTCAACGGCGCCGACCTCACCCGCCGGGCGGCCACCGCGCTGCTCGTCACGGGACCGGTGGACGGGGCCGCGCTGCGGGGCGCCGTGCGGGAGCGGTCGGACGCCTTCGTGGTGGGGCTGCGGAGCGAGGAGCGGGCCACGTACGTGGACTCGCCGCTCCAGACGGGCGCGGAGCGGATCTATCTGGGCGCGATCGGCGCGGGCGCCGGCTACGCGGTGGTGGCCGTGCTGCTCTCGCTCGCGCAGAGCGCGCCGGAGCGGAACGCCCTGCTCGCCCGGCTGCGGACGATGGGTCTGACCAGGCGGCAGGGGCGGCGGCTGCTCGGTCTGGAGGCGCTGCCGCAGGCGGTCCTCGCGGCGCTCGGCGGCGTGCTGGTGGGCTGGGCGACGGTGCCGCTGCTCGCGCCGGGCATCGACCTGTTCCGGCTGGCGCTCGCGACGGCCCCGGGCCTCGCCCGGCTCGACGGCGCCCCGCTGCGGGCGGACCCGTGGTCGCTGCTCGTCCCGGCCCTCGCCGTCGTGCTCCTGACGGCGCTCGCGGCGGTCGGGCAGGCCTGGTGGGCGGGGCGCAGGGGCTCGATCAAGGAACTCAGGGCAGGAGACGCACGATGACGGAGACCGGGATCCGGGACGGGGCCGGGGCGGCCGGGGCCGCGACCCTCGAAGAGCTGGAGCGGCGGGCGACGGCGCGGCGCGACCGGCCCTCGTACGGCCATGACGCGCTTATCGCCTGCGACCGGCTCGTCCGCATCTTCACCACGGACGGGGTGGAGGTGCAGGCGCTCCAGGGCCTCGACCTCCTCGTGAAGGAGGGCGAGCTGATGGCCCTGGTCGGCGCGTCGGGCTCCGGCAAGTCGACGCTGATGAACATCCTGGCGGGCCTGGACGTGCCGACCGCCGGCGCGGCCCGGGTCGCGGGGTGCGACCTGCTGGCGATGGACGGGAAGGCGCGGCTGCGCTACCGGCGCGAGGTCGTCGGCTTCGTCTGGCAGCAGACCGCCCGCAACCTGTTCCCCTATCTGACGGCCGCGCAGAACGTGGCGCTCCCCATGCAGTTGCGGGGCCGTTCGAAGGCGCGGCAGAAGACGGAGCGGGCGGAGGAGCTGCTCGCGATGCTGGGCATCGCGGAGATCCGGGACCGCCGGCCGCACCAGCTCTCCGGCGGCCAGCAGCAGCGGGTGGCCATCGCGGTGGCCCTGGCCAACGACCCGGCCGTGCTCCTCGCCGACGAGCCGACCGGCGAGCTGGACTCGGCCACCGGCGAGCAGGTCTTCGCGGCCTTCCGCCGCGCCAACGAGGAGCTGGGCACGACGATCGTGATCGTCACCCACGACCAGGCGGTCGCCTCCGAGGTGCGCCGCACGGTCGCCATCCGCGACGGCCGCACCTCCTCGGAGGTGCTGCGCCGCACGGAGGTCGACGACCAGGGGCAGGAGTCGCTCGTGGCCCGGGAGTACGCGATGCTCGACCGCGCGGGCCGCCTCCAGCTCCCGGCGGAGTACACCAAGGCGCTCGGGATGGAGCACCGGGTGGCCCTGGAGCTGGAGCAGGACCACATCGGGGTCTGGCCGGACGACGCGGAGCGCTGAGGGGCCGGGGCCCGGGGGCGGTCAGCGCCCCGGGGCCACCGGCAGGGCCATCGGCACGGTGCGCAGGGCGACGGAGCCGTACGGGGTGCGCAGGCGCAGCCAGGGGCCCGAGGCGAACAGCGCGACCGGGCCCTCCTCCGCCCCGGCGGGCGGCAGGAAGCCGAGGGACTGGGCGGCGTGGACGGCCCGCAGGGGCAGTCCGGTGGCGCCGAGGGTCCTGGACCAGATCTCGCGGCCGATCCGGTCGCGCTCGGCGCGGGTGCGCCGCTCCTCGGGCAGTTCCTCGTCCCGGGTACGGAACTCGGTGACGGCCGCCGCGACCGCGCCCCGCATCTCGGCGGCGTCCGGGAGCCCCGCGACCGGCCGCCAGCCGGAGCGCGGCGGCAGCACGCCCGCCCAGGGCGGCCCGGTCACGGCGTCGGGGACGACCGCCTTGCCCGCCGTCTCCTCGATGCCGTCGAGGAGTTCGCCGGCGGAGACGGTGACGTCGAGGTCCACGGCGTCGACGAGCCGGGCCGTGCGGATCGCGAGCACCTCGAACGACGGCGGCCGTCCGAAGACGGCCAGCGCCCCGCCGCCCGCCTGGAGGCGGACGGCGGCGGCCCGGTCGTAGTGGACGAGCCGGGCGAGGAAGGCGGCGAGGGCCGCCGCCTCCCGGGCGTCGGCGAAGTGCAGCGGCGCGAGGACGGTCATGCGGCGGCGGTCATCCCGTCGTCCACGTACTCCTCCAGGAAGGCGCGCTCCTCGGCGCTGATCCGCCGGGGCCGCTGCGCCTCCAGGTCGAAGGGCACGACGACCGTGGACGCCCGTACGTACACCGTGTCGGGGTCCTTGATCTCGTACGCGATCGTCAGCGACGCCGCGCCCATCTTCGTGACCCACGACTCGACGGTCACCGGCTCGTGCCGGTGGACCAGCGGCCGCACGTAGTCGATCTCGTGCCGGGCCACGACGGACCCGCCGGAGAACGAAGGGGAGCCGTTCCCCGGCGCCAGGCGGAACATGAAGTCGATCCGCGCCTCTTCCAGGTACCGCAGGAAGACGACGTTGTTGACGTGCCCGAAGGCGTCCATGTCCGACCAGCGCAGGGGGCAGCTGTAGATGTGCCTCGCCATGGGACCGTCAGCCCCGGGTCAGCTTCTTGTGGGTGGCGCGGTGCGGACGGGTGGCGTCCGGGCCGAGCCGCTCGACCTTGTTCTTCTCGTACGACTCGAAGTTGCCCTCGAACCAGAACCACTTGGAGTCGCCCTCGTACGCCAGGATGTGCGTGGCGACCCGGTCGAGGAACCAGCGGTCGTGGGAGACGACCACGGCGCAGCCGGGGAAGTCGAGGAGCGCGTTCTCCAGGGAGGACAGGGTCTCGACGTCGAGGTCGTTGGTGGGCTCGTCGAGGAGCAGCAGGTTGCCGCCCTGCTTGAGGGTGAGCGCCAGGTTGAGGCGGTTGCGCTCACCGCCGGAGAGCACGCCGGCCGGCTTCTGCTGGTCCGGGCCCTTGAAGCCGAACGCGGAGACGTAGGCGCGGGACGGCATCTCGACCTGGCCGACGTTGATGTAGTCCAGCTCGTCGGAGACGACGGCCCACAGCGTCTTCTTCGGGTCGATGTTGGAGCGGCCCTGGTCGACGTAGGAGATCTTGACGGTCTCGCCGACGCGGATGTCTCCGGAGTCGGGCTTCTCGAAGCCCTGGATCATCTTGAAGAGCGTGGTCTTGCCGGCGCCGTTCGGGCCGATGATGCCGACGATGCCGTTGCGCGGCAGGGTGAAGCTGAGGTCGTCGATGAGGACCTTGTCGCCGAAGGCCTTGGAGAGGTTGTTGACCTCGACGACGACGGAGCCCAGGCGCGGGCCCGGCGGGATCTGGATCTCCTCGAAGTCCAGCTTCCGCATCTTGTCGGCCTCGGCGGCCATCTCCTCGTAGCGGGCGAGGCGGGCCTTGGACTTGGCCTGGCGGCCCTTGGCGTTGGAGCGGACCCACTCCAGCTCTTCCTTGAGGCGCTTCTGGCGCTTCTCGTCCTTGCGGCCCTCGACCTTGAGGCGCTCGGCCTTCTTCTCCAGGTAGGTCGAGTAGTTGCCCTCGTAGGGGTGGGCGCGGCCGCGGTCGAGCTCCAGGATCCACTCGGCGACGTTGTCGAGGAAGTACCGGTCGTGGGTGATGGCCACGACGGTGCCCTTGTACTGGGCGAGGTGCTGCTCCAGCCAGTTCACGGACTCGGCGTCGAGGTGGTTGGTGGGCTCGTCGAGCAGCAGGAGGTCGGGGGCCTCCAGGAGCAGCTTGCAGAGCGCGACGCGGCGCTTCTCGCCACCGGAGAGGTTGCCGACGGGCCAGTCGCCGGGCGGGCAGCCCAGGGCGTCCATGGCCTGCTCCAGCTGGGCGTCGAGGTCCCACGCGTTGGCGTGGTCCAGGTCGTCCTGGAGCTTGCCCATCTCCTCCATGAGCTCGTCGGTGTAGTTCGTCGCCATCTCCTCGGCGATCGCGTTGAACCGGTTGAGCTTGCCCTTGACCTCGGCGACGCCGTCCTCGACGTTCTCCAGGACCGTCTTGGACTCGTCGAGCTTCGGCTCCTGCATGAGGATGCCGACCGAGTACCCGGGCGACAGGAAGGCATCGCCGTTGGAGGGCTGCTCCAGGCCGGCCATGATCTTCAGCACGGTGGACTTACCGGCGCCGTTCGGGCCGACCACACCGATCTTCGCACCGGGCAGGAAGCTCAGCGTCACGTCATCGAGGATGACCTTGTCGCCGTGCGCCTTGCGCGTCTTGCGCATGGTGTAGATGTACTCAGCCAAGAGAAACCGTCCGGCAAGGAGTGAGTGGGCAGATACACCCATCTTGCCTGACCGCCGGCCCCGGGCGGAAACCGGTAAGCCCGCCGACGGGGGCGCGCGGGGGCGGGCGCCGGGCGCGGAAGGGGCGGTACGGAGGGTTTCCGGCCTCCGGACGTGCGACGACCCCGGCCGCGGGCGCGGTCCGGGGTCGCACGGGATCACGGGGCGGGCGCCGTGTGACGCACCTCACTCAGCGGGGGCGGGGGCCAACACCCGGGGCCTCGGCTCAGTCGTCGGTGGTCTTCTTCCTGCGGAGGAGGAACATCGCGCCGCCGCCGACCACGACGAGCACGGCGGCGATGCCGGCGATCACCGGGGTGGCGCCGGAGCCGCCGGTCGCGGCGAGGTCTCCGGCGGTGGGGCCGGTGGTGCCGGTGCCGCCGCCCACGGTGTCACCGCCGGTGGTGCCGCCCGTGCCGCCCTTGGCGCCCTTGACGGACGGGGCGGGGGCCGGGGTGGAGGGCGCCGCGCCGGGGGTGGTCGCCGAGGGCTTCGGGGCGGGAGTGGCCGTCTCGCAGTCCAGGACGCCTTCGAAGGTCTGCTCGAAGTCGTTCGGGCCGGTGAGCGTGAACTTGTACGCCTCGTCCTCGGCGAGCTCGACCGGAATGGCCTTGGTCTCGCCGCCGGGGACCGTGTAGGCGGTGCCCTTCAGTTCGAAGGTCCAGTCCTCGTCGCCCTTGTTGGAGGCGATGACCTCCAGGCCGCCCCCGGCGCAGTCCTTGGCGACCGTGACGGCCGGTACGGCACCCTTCTCTGCCCAGGCCGCGGCGGCCTCGGCGGTGACGGTGGAGCTGCTGGAGCCGGCCAGGATCATGGTCTGGCTCTTCTCCTTGACGCTGACGAAGGCGCGGCCGAGCGGAACCTTCGTGGTGGCCTCGGCCCTGATCCCGGCCGTGCCGCCCTCGGTGTCCTGCGGCACGTCGACGAAGACCTCGGCGCCGTCCCGGGCCTCGGCGACCGGCTTGCCGTCCTTGTCGACGACGCCGGTGCCGGCCGGGGCGCCGGGGACCACGGAGAGGGTGGCCACGGCGGCGTTGGTGGAGACCTTGATCGGGCCGAGCCTGTCGCCGGCCCCGCCGGCGACGGAGGCCGGGGACAGACTGAGGGAGGACTTGGGCTCCCGCGCCTTGACGGCCTTGCCGAACAGGTACTCGGTCACCTTCCGCGCGTTCCCGTCGACCGGCGTCGCGTCGACCTTGTCCGAGTAGCGCCAGATCGCGGCCTGCGTGGCGGCGGCGGCGGTCTCCCGGGTCAGGCCCTTGACGCCGGCCTTCTCGCCGAGGGCGGCGACCGGGATGTTCGGGTAGGAGTTCTCCAGGATCCAGAGGATCTTGCCCGCGTCGGGGTTGTCGTGGAGGGACGACTGGCCCCAGCCGACCTCCTTGTACTCCTTGTCCTCGTAGGCGCTGGTCCGGAAGTCGATGCAGTAGGTCTGGAGGTTCCCGCCGTTCTCGACCTTCATCTCGAAGAGGCCGCCGCTCTTCTCCCAGACGCGCTGCTCGCCGCCGACCTTCTCGGTGACCCTCACCTTGGCGGAGATCTTCAGCCGGCCGAGCACGGTGGAGGCGCCGCCGTTGTCGGCCGGGCCCTTCGCGGCGGCGGAGCCCGCGACTCCCGTCACACCGGCGGCGACGAGCCCCGAGACCAGAGCGGCGGCGGCGAGGCGACGTACAACGTCCCGCCCACGAACTGAAAACATCCGATTCCCCTCCGGGCGAGCCGCTCCGCGAACAGCGTTGTTCCGTACGGGAGGAGCGCGCGCCGACAGACTCACAGACTCGATGGGCTCACGTGCCACATGAGTACCCGGGAATCCTAGGGACGCGAAAGAGCCGGGTGCCCGGCCGTATGGTCGGGCAACCATTCCGTCTCGGAATCGTTATCACGTGGCACGAGTTGGTCGACAAATCGCCATGACGCAACGTCAGGAAGCGGTTACCAGAAGGTCTTCAGCGTTCGTTTCCTCGCCTTTTCCTCCGTTTCCCTCCCTCGAAGCCGCTGTTTCCGCCGCCCCTCGCGCCTCCTCCTCCGCTTCGGCCACGGCCTCCGCCACCGCCTCCGTCCAGGGGTCCGCCTCCGGCGCCGGCCCGAGCGCGGGCCCGTCGCCCGGGTGCGGCCCCAGGTCCGTCCGCGCCCGGGACTCGGCCCGCGCCGCGCGCCGGAAGGCCGCCGTCCCCCGGGTCAGGTCGTGGCCCACCGCCAGCGCGTCCACGTCCACGAAGGTCTTGCGCTGCCCGTCGCGCTCGTCCTCCCGGACCCGCAGCCGGCCGTGCACCACGAGCGGTTCCCCGACCGAGACCGAGGCCGCGAGGTTGGCCCCCAGGGAGCGCCAGGCCGAGACCGTGTAGAAGCTGGTGTTCCCGTCGGACCAGAGGTTCCGCTCCCGGTCCCAGCGGCGCGCGGTCACCGCGAACCGGAACCGGGCCACCCCGCCCGTCACCGTCTCCCGGTACTCCACCGCCGTCGCCACGTTGCCGACGAGCGTCACGGTCGTGTCGTTCATGGTCCCGCCCCCATCCGTCTCCGCCGGACACCCTTCGGCCGGGCGCCCTTCGCTCCTCATGGTGGGACGGGCCGACGAATCCCGCCGGAGCCTGTGGAAAACCCCGCGACAGCGGACGACCGCCCTACCCGGAAGGGTGAAGACCGGAGGCCGCGCGGGGAATCCCCTGAGCCGCCTCGGGCCCCACTACCTCCCCCGCGCGCCCGCGCGGGTCGCGCCCAGCCGCCTCGTACCGGAGCGGTGTCCGCCCACGACGCGGGCCGACACGCCCATGACGCGGGCCGACGGGCGCGTGCCCACCACCGTCGCGTACTGCTCGCGCACCTCGCGGTAGCGGACCAGCTCGGCCGCCACCGGGTCGAGCACCCGGGCCCGGCCGCAGGCGGCGGCCGCCTCGCGCAGGCGGCGCTCGGCCTCCTGTCCGTACCGGCGCGCCGGCCCCTTCACCGCGCCCTCGCAGGCCCATTCGACGAGCGGGCCGCCCACGATGCCGGCGAGCATCACGAGGACCGGCGGGAGCAGGCCGGGCTCCACGACGCCGATGATCTGCCCCACCAGCCAGAGGGCGCCGAAGATCTGGAGGAGGGTCATCACGACCTGGGCGAGGACGGCGGCGGGCCACCAGGCGGGCCGGGGCGGCCGGGCCGCCGGGTCGCCGAGGGAGAAGGCCAGTTCGTCCAGGGCCTCGGGGAGGCCGTCCGCCCCGCGCGTCGCCGCCTCGCACACGGCCTGCGCCCACGGGGCCGGGAGGCCGCGCGAGGCGTCGTCGGCGACGATCCGCACGGCCTGCTCCACGCGCTGGCGTGCCGTCAGCTCCTCCTCGGGGGGCGTGGGGCGCGGGTCGGTGGGGCCGTGCGCGCGCTTCCGCTCGTACCAGCGGTAGAGCCGCAGCCAGGGGGTGCCGCAGGCGCGGATGGCGCCCCGGCGCCAGACCCGCTCGGCGGCCTCGCCGGCGGCCTGGGCGCCGACGGCGGCCGAGAGGCGGTCCGTGAAGGCGTCCCGGGAGCGTTCGTCGAGGCCGGCGCGCCCTTCGGCGACGTACGCGGAGCGCAGTTTCGCGGCGGCGGCGTCGATGTCGGCGGAGAGGCGGCGTTCGGGGGCGGTCTTCTCCTGGACGAAGCGGGCGACGAGTTCGCGCAGGTCGGGAACGCCCTCGCCGGTCAGGGCGGAGAGGGCGAGGACGGTGGCGCCTGGTTCGCCGTGCTCGCCGAGGGCCACGCCGTCCTCGTCGAGGAGGCGGCGCAGGTCGTCGAGGACCAGGTCGACGGCGTCGGTGCCGAGCCGGTCGATCTGGTTGAGGACGACGAAGGTGACCTCGGCGTGTCCGGCGAGGGGGCGGAGGTAGCGCTCGTGGAGGGCGGCGTCGGCGTACTTCTCGGGGTCGACGACCCAGATGACGCCGTCGACGAGGCCGAGGACCCGGTCGACCTGGTCGCGGTGGGCGGTGACGGCCGAGTCGTGGTCGGGCAGGTCGACGAGGACGAGGCCCTGGAGCCCGGTGTCGCCCGTGCCGCCGGCGAGGGGCCTGCGGCGCAGCCGGTTGGGGATGGCGAGCCGGTCGAGGAGTCCGGCGGCGCCCTCGGACCAGCTGAGCGCGATGGGGGCGGCGGTGGTGGGGCGGCGCAGGCCGGTCTCGGAGACGGAGACGCCGGCGAGGGCGTTGAAGAGGGTGGACTTGCCGCTTCCGGTGGGGCCGGCGAGGGCGATGACGGTGTGCCGGGAGGAGAGCCGCTGGCGGGCGGCGGCCTCGTCGAGCACACGCCCGGCCTCGGCGAGCGCGTCGCTCTCCACGCGCGCGCGGGAGAGGCCGACGAGCTCGTGGAGGGCGTCGAGGCGGTTGCGGAGGGGGCGGCCGTAGTGCCCGCCGAAGGAGGCGGGCGGATCCTCGTCGCGGTCCGCCCCACCGTCCTCGGACCCCTTCTCCGGCCCCTTCCCGGGCCCCTCGTCGAGGGCGGCGGCGGCGCGTTCGCTCGCGCGGCGCGCGATCAGCCCGTCGTCCCAGCGGTCGCGGTCACGGGCCTGGTCGCCGTCGAGGCCGAAGTCCCGCTTGCGGCCGTCTTCCAGCTGCACGTCACTTCTCCTTCTGCAGTACGGAGAGCGCGGCGATCAGCTCCGCCTGCGGCTCGGGGGTCACGTCGAGCGCGTCGAGGGGGGCGAGGCGCCGGTCGCGTTCGGCGTGCAGGACCCGGTCGACGTACGAGAGGACGAGTTCGCCGCCCTTGTCGCGCAGGCGCAGGGCGGTCTGGGCGCCGAGGAGTTCGGCGAGGCGTTCGCCGGCGGGCCGGGTGCGGCGGCCGCCGAGGAGGGAGGCGGCGAGGAGGGCGGCGACGGTGTCGGCCTCGGGCAGGGCGCCGCGGGCGCCGGCCGGGCGCTCGACGGCCCCCACCTCCTCGTCGGCCAGTTCTTCGAGCACGCGGCGCCAGCGGCGGATCTCGACCCCGATCCGCTCGCCGGTCTCCCGGTCGGCGCAGGTCGGCGCCGGACCGAGGGCCTCGGCGGCGGGCTCGTGGCGCCAGCCGTCCCGCACCCGCTCCTCGGCGGCGGAGACCGCGCAGTGGAGGAGGGCGGCGAGGGACTCGGCGAGGGCGTCCAGGAGTTCGTCGGCGGTGCTGTCGCGGGGGTAGGCGCGCCAGCGGGCGCGGGCGTCGCCGGCGAGGACGTCCCCGCGGCCGAGCTGCTTGCGCACCCGTCTGCCCTGCTCGTGGTAGGCGGCCTCGACGACGCCGCCGAGGCGGACGGCGGCGGCGTACTGGGCGGAGACCGCGCCGGCCAGTTCGGGCAGCCGGGTGTCGAGGGAGTCGATGACGCCGAAGGCGGTGCGGTCGGCGGCCTGCTGGTGGGCGGCCGGGTCCTGGGCGCGGTGGGCGAGCCAGCCGCGGAGGGCGGCGACGGCGCTGTCGGGCAGCAGTCCGCTGCCGCCGCCGGTCGACTCGGGCAGTTCGGGGATGGTGAAGCGGGGGACCTCGCCGAGCCCGGCCTTGTCGAGCAGGGCGCCGTACTGGCGGGAGATCTCGCCGATGACCTGGTGGGGGACGCGGTCGAGGACGGTGACGAGGGTGGCGTCGTACTCCTTGGCGGTGCGGAGCAGGTGCCAGGGGACGGCGTCGGCGTACCGGGAGGCGGTGGTGACCATGACCCAGATGTCGGCGGCGCAGATCAACTCGGCGGCGAGGAGACGGTTCTCGACGACGAGGGAGTCGATGTCGGGAGCGTCGAGGAGGGCGAGGCCCCTGGGCATGGAGGAGGCGGTCTCGACGCGGAGGGCGTTGTCCTCGGGGGCGGGCCCGTCGACGGGGTGGTCCTCGTCGGCCTGGGGCAGCCAGACGCGGGTGAGCTGCGGGAGGACGCGCATCCCGGCGAACCAGTGGTGGTCCTCGGGGTGACAGACCAGGACGGGGGTGCGGGTGGTGGGTCTGAGCACGCCGGCCTCGCTGACGCGGCGTCCCACAAGGGAGTTGACGAGCGTGGACTTCCCGGCTCCGGTGGAGCCGCCGACGACGGCGAGGAGCGGGGCGTCGGGGTCCTTGAGCCGGGGCACCAGGTAGTCGTCGAGCTGGGCGAGCAGCTCGACCCGGTTCTGGCGGGCGCGGTCGGCGCCGGGAAGCGGGAGTGGGAGACGCACGGCGGCGACACGGTCGCGCAGGGCGGAGAGTGCGTCGATCAGCTGAGGCCGTTCGTCCAAGGTCACCACATGCGAAGAATGCCCAATTTACGCGTGTTTTTGAAGCGTATGGGGGCCCTGCGCGCCGAAGAAAAGGGCGGTGGCCGGAACACGGGGCATAACGAGTGCACAACACCCGCCCCGAGCGATGCGAAAAGCGCTGCGCGAATCGCACCTGCCTGCGATTATCGTTCCGCTTCACCGAACCTACACATCGTGCCACGCAGGTGAAGCAACCGGGCCAAGGCGATCGGAGCCCTATCCTTGTCCCGGCAGGCCACACCCCACCCACCAGGGGCTCCTGGCCGCACGGCCACCACCGGCCCCCGTAGCTCAGTGGATAGAGCAGGTGCCTTCTAAGCACTTGGCCGCAGGTTCGAGTCCTGCCGGGGGCGCAAGACCGGGACCCTCCTTCGGGAGGGTCCTTTTTGCTGGTCAGGGGCGATTCCAGGTCGGGGCGAGGAGGTCGGGAGGGCACCCTCGTTGGCTGGATCTGCCCGGCTGAACCCGGTCAGAGGCGGTCCCTGGCGGCTGGATTTCCCGAAAACTTCCCGAAGTTTCGACGCCGCCCGCTGTCCTGCCTCACTCGGATCCGCGTGCTCTCCTCTGCCGCCGGGCGGCTGGGGGACGACATCCACCCGCCCCTCGACGCCGGCGGGCGGGCAGGAGCGCGGCACGGGGTAGGGAGAGGCGAGCGAGGCGGCGAGGATCGCGGCCAGATCGTGGGGCGTGCTGCCGCCGAAGGTCGCGCACCACAGGTACGGATCGCCGACGGAATGTTCGGCCCACACCTGCCGGCCGAAGCGCCCGGACCGAGGATCGGCATCGCGAACGGCCGGGGGCACCTCCTCCAGCGAAATGCCGGAGGAGAGTCCGGGGCGGAAGCGGCGACGTGCGGGCGGTCGATGTCGCGTAGCCGGCCTCGGTCACAGGCTGCCGCGAGTACGGTCTCTGGGCCGCCGAAGGAGAAGGCGGGTTCCGTACGGGTGCCTAGGGCGAGAAGGAAGTCGGTCAACGCCTCGTGCGGGACGCCGGCGGTGAAGTACGCGTTCCACTCGGGCAGGCCGCTACCGGAGTGCGACCGGGCAGAGATCTGCCGGGCAACCGCAAGGCTCCCCGGTTCGAACGAGAGGCGGCACGAGTCCACTCGGCACCGCACAACCCGTTGGGGCTCACCACAGCCGGAGGCGCTTCGCATCGAACTGCCGCCAGGCCGCTGTCGCGTCCAGTCGATGGTCATCGACCCGGACTCCAGAACGCGGTTCATGCGGGAGCGGCTGCTACCCGAACAGTCCGCCCGCAGGTGGGCCTCAGGAGCAGGCTGCGCACGATCCGCTCGGTCTGCGCGAGTGCGGCTCGTGACCTCAGACCGCTCGCCGACGCCGAGCTGTACGACGCCTCGGTCGAGTGACGGACCAGGAGGCAGATCGGCTGTGGAAGGGCGACTGCCCGCTTCAGCGGGCGCGCCCGGTGCTCCGGCTGGAGATCGGGTTGCCGCTGTGGACCTCGTCCCCGGTGACCCAGCCCACGTGATGTCCGGCGTCCGGGAACCGTTCGATCATCGTGCGGGCCGGTTCCGGCCTGGTCGCAAAGACGGTGCCCTCGCCGGGCTCCGCTGCTCGGCAGTGGTCCGGGTTGTGTGTCCAGGAGCGCGAAATGTACGGCTCCCGGCCCACTCCGCGATCGTCCGGCAGTTTTCGCGCGGCAGGTCCGACAGCGAGCCGCGCATCAACCGCCCGGCCCGCAGGCGAGGTTCACAGCGGCTGCAGCGGCCGGCGATCCGGCCCACGGCCGCCTCGGACGCCTCCCGCCGACGTGCGGGGCCTTCGAGGGAGCTCTGCGTCGTCCCGCGAACCCCTCCTTCACGGGGCGCGGAAATCCGTGGACCGACCCACAGAAGATCACGTACGGTGTGGCTCCACGCCCTGAGACGGACGGAAGGAGGCGAGTGCCGTGCAGTTCACACCTTTCCAGCGCTCCCTCTTCCGCTGTCCCGGCGTGGTTCGTCAGTTCTGACCGGGAGCGCTCCAAGCAGCCTGTATCCCGGAGGAATCCATGACCGATCCGGTCATCCGCGCGCTCTCCGCGAGCGACGCCCATCTCTTCGACGCACTCCCCGACCCCCTGGGCGCCCGTGAAGGCCATCGGCGTACCCGGTTCCGCCCCGACTGGAAGCGCGTCGCCCTGCGCGACGGCGAGGTCGTCGCACGCGGCGCGTGGTGGGGCGGACCCGACGACTCGGAGCCCGTCAACATCAACTGGTTCGACGTGGCCGAGGGCGAGGAGGAGGCCGGGGCCGAACTCCTGCGCTCCGCTCCCTGGCAGGTCGAACTGGAGATCAACCTGCCCGGCGGCTGGCGGGACGAGCCCGACCTGCGCGCCGGCGCCGAGGCGCGCTTCGCCGCCGCACGGGCCGCGGGGTACGAACTCCTGGTGGAACGCTTCCTGTACCGCTGGACCCCGGAGCGAGGTCTGCCCGAGCGGCCCGGACGGCTGCGCTTCAGCGCCGAACCCGACGACACCGTGTTCTTCGACGCGTTGCGCCGCATCCACTCCGCCACCCTGGACGCCCACGCGCTCAGGGCCATCGAGGAGGGCGGCCTCGACCAGGCCGCCCAGGAGGAACTCGACTTCTTCCACTGGTGCCCCTCCCCGCGGGAATGGTGGCAGACCGCACACACGCCGGAGGGCGACCTGGCCGGCATCCACATCCCGGCCCACAACCCCTCCGGCCCGACCATCGGCTTCATCGGAGTCGTCCCGGAACAGCGCGGTCACGGCTACGCCTACGACCTCCTCGCGGAGTGCACCCACCTCCTCGTCGAGCAGGGCGCGGAGTTCATCGGCGGAGCGACGGACCAGGCCAACTTCCCCATGGCCGCGAACTTCGCCAAGGCCGGTTTCCCCGTCATCCGTGAACGCATCAACTTCCACCCGGCGGGCCGAGCGGCCTAGCGAGGAGTAGCACGCGTGGAATGGCCGCCGTCTCGTCGTCAGTCCACACATCGACGATGATCAACGGTGGCCCCGCCCGTTCCCGTACAGGCCCCACCAGCAAGATCAGGATCTACAGCTGGAGTACTGAGCACTTGGCCGCAGGTTCGAGTCCTGCCGGGGGCGCTTTTCTCCGTACGGCTTGGGACCCTCCTTTGGGGGGGGTCTTCTTGCTGGTCGGGGGTGTTTCTCGGGAGGCGCGGCCGGGGTCGTCGGGGCTCGTGGGGCGGTGCGCCGGCGCTGGGGCGGCTGATCGAGGCCGCCGACCGGGACGCCGTGCTCGGTGCGATGTGCCCGTGGGTGTCGATGGATCAGCTGGGGGTGTCGGCGGGAGAGGGCTGGGAGGAGTGGGGGCACTCGCCGCTCCCGGCGCTGTTCGCCCGTCCCGGCGGATACGAGGTGGTGACCCGGCCCCGGCCCCGGCCTGGAGAGGTGGTCCGGTTGTCGACGGCCGACCCCGTGGAGGCCGTCGCGTCCGCGGCGCGTTCGGTACGGGGCCGGGGCGGCTCTCCGGCGGAGGAGCCGTACGCGTGGCCGCCCGAGGTGGAAGCGGTCCTGCGGGACGCGGGCCGGCACCCCGGGCGTTCCGTTGCCCGGCTCCGGGTGACCGGGCCTCCGTACCCGCCTCGTCAGGACGCCGTCGTCGTGGGGTTCCCGCACGCGGCGAGCAGTGCCCGGGCGCGGTTCCGGAAGGATTCGTCCTGGTCGATGACGCGGTCCTCGATGCCCGAGCGGACCACCCGGGCGTCGCCGTCGGCGAGGACGGCGAGGCGGCGCAGAAGGTCGTCGGTGAGGGCGGCGGCGCCGAGGGCTTCCAGGGCGTCGCAGGCGCCGGCCGGGTCGGCGTCCAGTTCGGCGGACGTCAGGGCGGCCGCGGCGAGGGCGGTGCGGTCCGGGGTGGCGGAGTCCGCCACGGCGACGAGGGCCAGTATCGCGGCCGGGGCCTGGACCGGATCGCCGAGGGCCGCCCGCAGGCGTGCGGTGAGCGGGCGTCCGGCCGGGCCGAGGAGCGCGGTCGCACGGGCCGCCCGTGCCACCGACCAGCGGGACCACTGGTTCCGTTCGGCGCGCGCGAAGACCGATTCCAGGACGGCGACCACCGGGTCCGGGTCCCCCGTGACGTGCCACAGGGCCTCGGCGAGGGCGGTGCCCGTGTCGAGGGCGGGCATGGTGCTGTTCTCCGGGTCGCCGAGCGCCCCGTGCAGGAGCGGCGCCAGGGCCGCTCCCCGGGGCCCGAGCGCGGCGGCGAGCCGGGCGGCCTCCCTCAGGTCCCCGCCGTCGCGCCCGAGTTCGTGTGCGAGGCACCGCAGCAGCGGCGCGGGGTCGTCGGTGAGGTCGTACAGGGCCTTCGCCGCCGGAAGGACCTCCTTCTCGGCCGCCGCCCGCAGCGCGGCGACGACCGGGGCCCGGTCCGCCGGGGCGCCGTCGGCGGCGACGGCGGCGAGGGCCCGGGAGGCCTGCTGCGGGAAGTGCGGGAGCGCCGCGCACAGCTCGGGCAGCGCGGCCACCGCCTCGGCGCCCCACCCGGCCAGCAGGTTCGTCAGCCGCCAGGGCTCGTTGCCGCTCAGCTCCGCGGGTCGGGCGAGGCGGGCGCGGACCGCGTCGAGGAGGCCGCCGTCGTACGGGAAGGCGTGGTGCTGCGGATCCAGGAGTCCGGTGGTCGCGCCGAGGGCGCGCGGGCGGCGTCCGAGGCCGGCGGCGAGGAGCGGGGCCGCCTGCGCGGGAGCGACGAGCACGAGGGCGGCCAGCGCGCGGTCGGCGTGGTCGTCGGCCCGGTCCGGGTTCCGTCCGGCGAGCGGGAGGAGGACGTCCGCGGCGGCTTCGGCGGCGCTGCCCAGCCGGCCGAGGAGCGACGCCGTGCCGACCACCGACTCCTCGTCGACGGCCGCCGCGCACAGGCTCCGCACCAGCCGTCGCGGGGCGCTGCGCGAGAGCGCGCAGGCGCGGTCGGCCGCCCAGCGGCCTTCGGCCCGCACCTCGGCCCGGTCGTCCCCCAGGGCCGCGTCGACCAGGGCGAACGCCGCCTCGCGCTCCGGCTCGTGGTCCCGGCCCAGGAGGATCTCGACGACGGAGGCCAGCGGCTCGCCGCGGTCGATGTCGAACCCGGAGCGCACGGAGCCCGCGGGCAGGAGGGAGAGCATCGCCGTGTGCGCGGCCCCGGTCCACGGGGCGCCCGCGTCGAGGTGGGCGAAGACGGCGGCCAGGCGCACTTCTGCGGGCCGGGACGGGTCCAGGGCGGCCGCCGCCTCCGCCGCCGCGTGCCCCGGGTCGAGCCGTGCGATCCCGGACAGGACCTCCGCCCGCACGGCGGGTTCGGTCTCCTCCGCCCAGCGGGCGCGCAGCACGGGCAGCACGGCCTCGGCGGCGCGGGTGTGCGAGAGGGCCCAGGCCGCGGTCCGGCGGACGTCCGGCTCGGCGTCGGTCAGCAGGGAGAGGAGGAGCGGCAACTGCTCGGCCACCGCCGCCCGTACCGCGCCCGGTGCCACACCGCACTCGTCGTCGCTCTCGGCCATGCCGCCGAGCAGCGCCAGGACGTCGGCCGTGCGGTGGCCGGCCGCCGCGATCCCGGCGAGGAACGGGGCCGCTTCCGCGCTGGCGGCGTAGACCGTTCCCTGGTGCAGCACGCTCCCGTACAGCTCCGACAGCGCCTCGTCCGCCGCGTCCGCGTCGGTGCCGGTCAGGGCCCGCAGCAGGTCGGGGACGTCCTCCGCGCTGCCGTACGCGTGGGAGGAGGAGGCCCAGGGGAAGGCGTCCAGGCCGTCGAGCGGGTGTACGAGATCCATGCGGAGCATCGTGCCAGCCACCTCTGACAGCGCTCTGGGCGGGCGGGCCGGGCGTGTTGGGTGGACCGGGCATGTCGGGCGGGCCGTGAAGGATGTCGTACGCATACGGGACGGGACGAGGTGTCGCCGGGGTCGTCGGCCAGTACGGTCAGGGCCGTCAATGGAAGGAGAAGGTGGTGCGAACGTCGCGTTCCACGGTCATGGTCCTCCTCGGCCGGTCCGGGGCCGGCCTACGCGGTGTCCCCCGGGGAGAGCGGCGCCGGCGGTTCCGGAAGCCAGTCGCGGGCGGGGTCGTACTCCAGCCATCTGCTCCGTCGCGCCTCGGCGGCGCAGGCGGCGGTGAGGCGGGGCAGGCCGGGGTGTTCGTCGCCGGTGCGCCACAGCAGGGACCAGGCGTAGGCAGAGCGGGGTGGGGTCGACCAGAGGTACGGAGCGGAGGCAGGGGGACGTCGGCGGGCAGCAGGGAGAAGCGGCGCGGGTCCTCCGCGATCCCGGCGAGGAAGTGGGCGAGGCCCAGGTTGACGCTCGCGGCCCGGCCGCGGACGCCGAACCGGTCGGCGAACCGGTGGAGGAAGTCGAGCCGCTCCAGCGCGCCGGGCGCCCACAGCACGCCGTCGCTCAACTGCTCCGGCCGAAGCGCCGGTTCGGCCGCGAGGGGGTGGTCGGCGCTCAGTACGGCGTCCACCGGTTCGAGGCGGACCAGGCGGTGGGTCAGGCCCGCGCGCAGCGGGGGGTGGACCCGGCCGAAGGCCACGTCGACGTCGCCCGCGAGGAACGCGCCCGTCACCGACGCCAGGTCGCGCCCGTGTCCGAGGGTCAGCTTTCCCGAAGGAAAGGCCACTTGGGCGAGCGTGCGCGTCGGCGCGTAGAGGTGGCCCCAGACGTCCACGCGCAGCGGGCGCTCCACCCCTGTCACGGAGGCGACCGCCGCGTCGGCGGCCTCCAGCGTCCGCCGGGCCGGGCCGAGGAAGCGCCGGCCGGCCCCGGTGAGGGAGACTCCCCGGCCGTCGCGCAGGAACAGCGGTGCGCGGAGCAGGGATTCGAGCCACGCGATCCTCTTGGAGAGGGCCTGCTGGGAGATCCCGAGCGTTTCGGCCGCCCGCCCGAAGTGCAGCTCCTCGGCGGCGCGCACGAAGGCGCGCACCTGCGCCACGTCGAGATCCACGGCCCCCACCTTAGGTGACAACCGACGGTTGTCGGCCTCTCCCCTCCGTTGTTGGATCGGCGGCCGGGCACCGGGTTTGCATGCCCGGCATGCAGAGACTGATTCCCACCGGGGAGGCGGCGCGTCCGGTCGCGTTCGCCGAGGTCCCCCAGCCCGTACCGGAGCCGGGGGAGGTACTGGTCAAGGTGGAGGCATTCGCGCCGAACCGGGGCGAGACGTTCCTCCTCGAAGACCCCGAGCCGGGGTTCTCGCCCGGCAAGGACGTCGCCGGGCTCGTCGTCCAGGAGGCGGCGGACGGCTCCGGGCCCGCCGTCGGCACCCGTGTGGTCGGGCATCCGGCGCGGGGCGGCTGGGCCGAGTACGCCGCCGTGCCCGTCCACTCCCGCTCCGGCCGTCCACGGGGAGTGATACGCGTCACAAGCCACCGGGGATGTCACAAAAAACCGTCGCGCGGTGTCTTGAGGACGAGCCCCTCGAAGGGGCGCCCCCCTTGAACGGAGGAGACACCATGACCGGGAACACCGAGGTGGTCGTGATCGGCGGCGGGTACGCCGGTGTCATGGCGGCCAACCGGCTGACGCGGCGCGACGACGTGACGGTGACGCTCATCAATCCGCGCCCGTCGTTCGTCCACCGGGTCCGGCTGCACCAGCTGGTCGGCGGGACCGGCGAGGCGGTCTTCGGCTATCCGGAGGTACTGGGCGGACGCGTCCGGCTGGTGGTCGGCAGCGCCGTGCGGATCGACATGGCCGGGCGCCGCGTGGAGCTGGCCGACGGCGGCACGGTCGGCTACGACCACCTGGTCTACGCGGTGGGCAGCGGGAGCGCCGACCCGGGCGTGCCGGGGGCCGCCGAGTTCGCCCGGCCGCTCGCCTCCCTGGAGGAGGCCGAGCGGCTGCGGCCGGCGCTGGACGCCGCGCCCGCGACGGCGCCGGTGACGGTCGTCGGGGCCGGTCCGACCGGCATCGAGACCGCCGCCGAGCTGGCGGAGGCCGGGCGTGCCGTGACGCTGGTCTGCGGCGGCGTGCTCGGCCCGTACCTGCACTCCCGGGGCCGGCGCTCGGTCGCCCGGCGGCTGGACCGGCTCGGGGTGGCCGTGCTCGACGGCCCCGGCACGAGGGTGACGGAGGTGACCCGCGCGACCGTGCGGCTCGCCGACGGGCGCGAGCTGCCGAGCGCGGTGACGGTCTGGACGGCCGGGTTCGGCGTGCCGGACCTGGCCGCGCGCAGCGGGCTGAGCACCGACGCGCTGGGCCGCCTGCTCACCGACGAGACGCTGACCAGCGTCGACGACGAGCGCGTCGTCGCGGCCGGCGACTCGGCGGCGCCCTCGGGCCTGCCGCTGCGGATGAGCTGCCAGGCGGCGATCCCACTGGGCGCGCGGGCCGCCGACACGGTGCTCGCCCGGATCGCGGGGGAACGGCCCGAGCCCCTGAACGAGCTCTTCGCCGGCCAGTGCATCAGCCTCGGGCGGCAGGAGGGCATCTTCCAGTTCGCCCGCCGCGACACCGCCGTCCGGTTCCACATCGACGGGCGCGCGGGCGCGAAGCTCAAGGAGAAGGTGTGCGCGGGCATCGTCGGGCACCTGGCCGGCGAGGCGGACGACCCCGGCTCGTACCGCCTCCACCGCATTCCCGGCGGCACGCGGCGCCGGCGGCTGGCGCGGGCCGGGCGTACGGAGCAGGCTCTTGCCCCGGAAGCGCTCCCGCGGGCCGCCGACGACCAGTCCCGGTCCCGAGCCCGGTCCTGAAGGAGCCGACGTGAAGCAGCCCGATGTGGAAGCGTCCGATGCGAGGGAGTTCTGCGTGAGCGAGTCCGAGAGGGGGGCCTCCGGGGCGAGGGCTTCCGAGACGGGGGCCTCCGGGACCGACCCCGCCACCGACGCTTTCGTCGCCCACCGCAATCTGCTCTTCACCGTCGCGTACGAGATGCTCGGCTCGGCGGCCGACGCCGAGGACGTCCTCCAGGAGACCTGGCTGCGCTGGATCGAGGTCGACCCGGCGGAGGTGCGCGACCGGCGCGCGTACCTGGTCAGGATCACGACCCGGCAGGCGCTCAACCGGCTGCGCGCGGCGAGCCGTCGACGGGAGGCGTACGTCGGGCAGTGGCTGCCCGAGCCGCTGCTGACCGCGCCGGACGTGGCCGAGGACGTCGAGCTGGCCGAGAGCGTGTCGATGGCGATGATGCTCGTCCTCGAAACGCTGTCGCCGACCGAGCGCGCCGTCTTCGTGCTGCGCGAGGCCTTTGACGTCGGTTACGACGAGATCGCCGCCGCCGTCGGCAAGAACCCCGCCGCCGTCCGCCAGATCGCGCACCGCGCCCGCCGGCACGTCGACGCCCGCCGGCCCCGCCGGGTGGTCTCCCCGTCCGAGGCCAGGGCGGCCCTGGAGTCGTTCCGGAACGCCGTCGAGGCCAGGGACCTCCGAGGCCTCCTCGACGTGCTCGCCCCCGACGTCGTCCTGGTGAGCGACGGCGGCGGCGTCAAACGGGCCGCGCTGCGGCCGGTCGTCGGCGCCGGGAAGGTGGCCCGCTTCTACCTAGGCGGCTCCGCGAAGGCCGGGGTCGCGGTCACCTGCGAGCCCACCGCGGTCAACGGCGACCCGGCGCTCGCCGTGTACCTGGACGGTGAGTTCGACGGCGTCATGGCGCTCCGGGTCGAGGACGGGCGCGTCACCGGCCTCTACTACGTCCGCAACCCCGAGAAGCTGACCCGCGTCGCGTCGGAGACCCACCTCACCCTGCGGTGAGGGCGAGGGGGGCCGAAACGCGAGGACCGGGGCCGGGACGTCAGCGGACGGGGCGGTCGAGCCGCACCTTGACGAGGGTGGTCTCCACGCCGCTGTCGACCAGGCGCCCCTTCGCGTCGAAGGCGCCGGGGCCGTCCGTCATGCCGAAGTCGTTGTCGTTGAGCAGGACGAGGGTCGAGGAGCCCTCGACGGCGACGCCCTCGATCTTGCCGGGGACGCCCTTCACCGTGTTGAGGTCGACGACCAGGCGCTTCCGCAGGACGGGCACGCGCGCCGACGCCGGGTCGTCGAGCTGCTCCAGGGTCGGCTGCGCGCCGGTGTCCCAGACGGAGCCGAGGATGTCGTCGGAGCGGCGGAGGCGGACCTCGTGGAGGCGGGCGGACTTGTCGGTGCGCTCCTGCACGAGGAGGCGGTCGCCGCCGAGGGCGACGAGCGCGGAGAGCTTCAGCTCGGAGGTCTTGGTCTGGCCGGGCTCGACGGTGCCGACCGGGTCGAAGCGGTAGGCGTACTCGGCGGTGACCCGGTTCTTCCGCGGCGAGAAGCGCAGCAGCCGGGTGGTGCGGGAGTCCTTGCCGGCGGCCTCGTCGGGGTTGAGCAGCGGGCTCTGGAGGCCGAGGACGAGGTCGCCGTCGGGGAGCAGCGCGAGGCCCTCGAAGCCGCGGTTGACCTTGCGCTTGAGGAAGATCGCGGGCAGCGACTCGACCACGGGGTAGCCGGCGCCGGTCAGACCGAGCCCCCGGGGCACGTGGCGGGCGAGGACCCGGCCCTTCGCGGAGACGTGGACGAGGGACGGCCCGTACTCGTCCACCAGCCAGAAGCTGCCGTCGCGGTCCCGCACGATGCCCTCGGTGTCCAGGCCGTTCGGGTCGTACGGGAGCGGGGTGGAGGCGTCGTACGTGTAAGGGGCCTCGTCGCGGCCGGGCTGGTTGGACAGACCGGTCACGGGGGCGCCGTGGGAGGTGGTGATCGGGATGGTCCGCAGGACCTGGATCCGGCCGCCGACGGCGCGGATCTTCACGATGGCCGGGTCGAAGCCGGGCACGGGGAAGGTGCGGCGCTTGTCCTTGCCGATCTCGATCTGGCCGTTGGGGCCGCGGTCGGTGACGGTCCAGTACTCGCCGCGCCGCTCGGCCGGGAACAGGTCGCTGCCGATGCCGCCCAGGTCGATGTCCCGGTCGTCCGCGACGCTGCCCGGGAGCATGCCGTTGCTGAACGCGGCCAGCGGGATGTCGGGCAGGGTCGCGGTGGAGACGACGCGTCCGGCGGAGCCCTCGGGGCCGCGGTGCGCCGGCGCCCCGTCCGCCGTCCCCCCGACCACCGTGAGGGCGAGCGCGGCGGACAGCGGCAGGACCACGGCGGCGGGCCGGCGGCGCAGGAGGCGCGGAATCATCTGGGGGAACTCCCTCGGAGCACATGGAGGACGGGGACAGGGACGGAGACGGAGACGCCGGTGTGGAACGGCGCCGGTGACGGCGGGCCCATGGTCTGTTTCCGGCCACAACGTGAGGCGACGCGTGCGCGACGACGGGGCGATCCCCGGGTGAACGCGCGGATCCGCCGCCCGTACCGCACCCACGGCTCCGTCCGAAAACGCGTTCGGGGCGCCCTCACCACGCGAGAGAATCGCCCCATGCCGATCACCTCGCGCGCCCTCAACCGCTCCACCCTCGCCCGGCAGTTGCTCCTCGCCCGCGAGCCGATCGGCGTCGAGGACGCGGTGCGGCGGGTGGTGGCGCTCCAGGCGCAGCAGCCGGGTTCGCCGTACGTGGCGCTGTGGAACCGGGTCGCGGGCTTCGAGCCGGAGCGGTTCGACGAGGCCCAGAACGGGTTCCGGGTGGTCCGCTCGACGCTGCTGCGGCTCACCCTCCACCAGGTGCACGCCGACGACTACCGGATCTTCCGGGAGGCCATGGAGCCGACGCTGCGCGGCGGGCGCCTCCACGACCCCCGGTTCGCGGCGGCCGGATTCACGCCCGCCGACGCCGACGCGCTCCTGCCCGGCCTGCTCGCCCACGCCTCGGAGGCGCGGACCGGGGCCGAGCTGCGGGAGCTGATCGGACGGGGCCGGGACGGCCCGGTGGCGTCCGTGGTCTGGCGGATGGTGCGGCAGTACGCGCCGCTGTGGCACGCGCCGACGGGTCTGCCGTGGGCGTTCGGGAGCGCGCAGTCCTTCGTCGCGGCGGCCGAACGGCCCGCGCTCGCCGACCCGGAGGCGTCCGCCGCCGCCCTGGCCGTACTGCTCCGGCGCTACCTGGCGGGGTTCGGACCCGCCTCCGTGGCGGACATGGCGCAGTTCACGACGGCGCCCCGGCGCCTGGTGCGCGAGGCGGTCCTGATGCTGGAAGGAGGGCTGGAGCGGCTGGAGTCGGCCGACGGGACGGTGCTGTACGACGTCCCGGGCGCGCCGCTCCCCGAGGGGGAGACCCCGGCCCCGCCGCGCCTCCTCGCCATGTGGGACAGCGTCCTCCTCGCGTACGCCGACCGCTCCCGGATCATCCCGCCCGCGTACCGGAAGCTGGTGATCCGGGTGAACGGCGACACGCTGCCGACGCTCCTGGTCGACGGGTACGTCGCCGGGGTCTGGCGGCCCGTCGACGGCGGGATCGAGGCCACGGCCTTCCACCCGCTGTCCGCCGGGGACTGGGCGGGCCTGGCCGCCGAGGCCTCGGCGCTCGGCGGCCTCCTCGCCGCCAGGGACCCGCTGGTGTACCGGCGTTACGGCCACTGGTGGGACAAGGGCTTCCCGGCGGCCGAGACCCGGGTGCTGCCCACGGGCTGACGGACGGACGCCCCCCGACCGCCGCCGTCCGGGGCCCGTCGCCGCGCGCTCCGGACCATTGCCAGGCGGCCGGAACGCACATATCTTCGAGCCGAAACCTACGGACCGGGATGCTCGTCAGTCCCGGGGCGGTCCGCCGTTCACGGGCCGGACGGCGGGGAGCGGACCCTCGGGACGACGGGGGCGCTGGACGCCGGGCGTACGGGATATCCGTATCCACGTACCCGCGGGAGCTGAGCAGCACATGAGCAAGCACGTCCTGGCACAGAACCAGTACGGCAAGGCCGAGAACCGGATCGTCGCCGTGACCCGCAAGGGCGACGAGGGGGCCTGGCACGAGATCCGCGACCTGAACGTGTCGGTGGCGCTGCGCGGCGAGTACCGCGACGTGCACCTGACCGGCGACAACGGCAACTGCCTGCCGACCGACACCACCAAGAACACGGTCTACGCCTTCGCCAAGGAGCACGGCGTCGCCTCCCCCGAGGCCTTCGCGATCCACCTCGCCCGGCACTTCGTGGCCTCGCAGCCGGTCATCCACGAGGCGCAGATCCGGGTCGAGGAGTTCGCCTGGGAGCGGATCCCGGTCCCGACGCGCAAGGAGCAGCACTCCTTCGTCCGCAAGGGCCAGGAGGTCCGCACCGCGCAGGTCACCTACTCCGGGACCACCGGCCTCCAGGTCCTGTCGGGCCTGAAGGAGCTGACGGTGATGAACTCGACCAACTCCGAGTTCCACGGCTTCGTCAAGGACCGGTACACGACGCTCAAGGAGGCGTACGACCGGATCCTGGCCACCAAGGTGACCGCCCGCTGGGCGAACTCGGCCACGGCGGCGGCGGACCCGGAGCACGACTGGGACCGCTCGTACGAGAAGGTGCGCCGGCACCTCCTTGAGGCGTTCGCGGAGACGTACAGCTACTCGCTCCAGCAGACCCTGCACGCGATGGCGGACCGGGTCCTGGACCATGTGTCCACGGTCAACGAGGTGCGGCTCAACCTGCCGAACAAGCACCACTTCCTGGTCGACCTGGAGCCGTTCGGCCTGGAGAACGACAACGAGGTGTACTTCGCGGCCGACCGGATGTACGGCCTCATCGAGGGCACCGTCCACCGCCAGGGCGTGCAGCCGGTGATCGCGACCGGTGACTGGATCACCGCCTGAGTCGGCGGCACTCCTGAACGGCGGGCGCGTCGGGGCGAGGCGCACGGGCCCGGTTCCCGGCCTGGGGCATTAACCGGGCGGGCCCGTGCCGCCTCGCTCTGCGATGGTCCGGCCACGCAGTGCGACGGGTCAAAGCCCGGCCGCCGAGTCTGTCAGATCCCCCCGAGGCCTTCCCGGGAGTCTCGGGGAGGTCCTGCGGTGGCCCGTCGCGGGACGGCGGGGAGGGCTGTGACCTGCGCGGAAGGAGGGGGCGGTGGTCCGGCCACCATCCGGCGGCCGATTCGGGTGCCGGGTACACCTCGTCCCCGGAGGGGGTGAGGCGCGACGGTGGTGGTGCAGCGGGAAGGAGCTGCGCAACCTTCGGGCAGGAGTCTCGTGAGTACATCCGTCGCAACCAAGCGCAGGGCCACCACCGGGGGCATCGCCCCGGCCGTCCCCCTGGGCGCCGCCAGGTCCGTCGGCGCGGCCGGTTCGCGCGAGGACGTCTACGCCGAGCTGTGTTCCGCGCTCTTCTCCGGCTTCGCCCGCCGCGACCAGCGCCTGAAGGCCGAGCAGTACCTGCACGGTCTGCTCACCGCGCAGGGCCGCAAGTCGATCCGCAACATCGCCGCGCAGATCGGCGGTCCCGCGGCCGAGCAGAGCCTGCACCACTTCGTCTCCAGCTCCACCTGGGACTGGCAGCCCATGCGGGCGGCGCTCGGCCGCTACCTGGAGCGGAACGGCTGCCCGCAGGCCTGGGTGGTGCGGCCCATGCCGATCCCGAAGGCCGGGGAGCACTCGGTGGGCGTGGACCGGCGCTTCGACCCGGAGCGCGGTCAGGTCTTCCACGGACAGCAGGCCTTCGGCGTGTGGTTCGCGGGCGAGGAGCTGAGCGTCCCGGTCAACTGGCGCCTCTTCCTGCCGGACCCCTGGGTGAACGACCGCACGCGGCGCGACCGCGCGGAGGTCCCCGAGGAGGCCGGCGAGGAGACCCTGGAGGAGTGCGCGGTCTCGGCGGCGCTCGACACCGCCCGCTGGTCCGACGTCACCCGCAAGCCGGTCCTCATCGACATCCGGGGCGGCGCGGGCCGCGCGGCCCTCACCCGGCTCGCCGCGGCCGGGGTGCCGGTCGTGGCCCGAATCGGTCCGGGCTCCCGGCTCGCGATCGCGGACCGCTCGCTGCCCGGCTTCGGGGCGGGCCCGCTGTCCGCCGTACAGATACTGGAGTCCCTCAAGGGACTGCGCCGGCCGGTGAGCTGGGTGGACACGGTGGGGGGCGTGCGGACCTCGCGGACCTCGCTCGCCACGGCCGTCCGGGTGGCGCTGCCGACACCGGGCGGGGAGCGGATGCGTCCGCTGGTGCTGCTCGGCGAGTGGGACGACCCGCGGCGGGCCCCGTCCCGGGTGTGGATCAGCGACCTGACCGGTTCGCAGGTGGGCACCCTGCTGCGGCTCACCAAGCTCGCCCGCCGGGTGGAGCGGGACTTCGCGGAGGTCGGTGAGGAGGCGGGGCTGCGGGACTTCGTGGGCCGCTCGTTCCGCGGCTGGCACCGTCACATCACCCTGGCCTCGGCGGCTCACGCGGCGACCGTCCTGGCCACCCAGTGGGACGCGGGCTACGACTCCGGCTACGGCTCGCGGCGCTCGGCGAGCTGAGTCCGGCGCGTACGGGACGGTCCTGGCCCCGCGTCAGGCGCCGCGCTCCGGCGGGCGGGGCGGTTCGGGGGCGACGCGGCCGCGGGCCAGGGCCTCCCGGGTGCGCTGGAGCCGGAGCGCGAGCTGCACCTCCAGAACCTGTCCGGGCCTCTGCCACTCGGGCCCGAGGAGGTCGCCGATCCGCTCCAGGCGGCGGGAGACCGTGTTCGGGTGGACGTGCAGCGCCTCGGCCGCGTTCGTCGGGCTGCCGCCCGAGGCGAAGTACGCCTCCAGGGTGTGCGTGAGGTCGGTGAACCGCTCGGCGTCGTAGTCGAGGACGGGCCCGATCGCCGACTCCACGAAGCCGTCCACGTCGTTGTCGTCGGAGAGCAGCAGCCCCAGGAAGCCCAGGTCGCGCACGGAGGCCGCGGAGCCGGTGCCGCCGAGGGCGCTCATCGCGTCGAGGCAGCGCCAGGCCTCCCGGTGCATCCGCGCGACGGCGTCCGGGCTCCAGCCGGGTCCGGCGGAGGCGACGGAGACGGGGTGCCCGAGCAGCGGGGACAGCTCGGCGGCGACGGCCCGGGCGGCGGCCGAGGCGTCGTCGCCCGGCAGCAGCAGCACGATGCAGCCGCCCTGCACGGTCTTCAGACCCGAGAGGCGGTACGCGTACGAGGACGCCCACACGACCGCCCGGCCCTGCTCGCCGCCCTCGGGCCGGGCGAGCACGAGGACGTGCGGCCGGCGCAGGTCGACGCCGAGGCGGCCGGCCCGCTGGGCGATCTGCTGGGGCGCGTGCGGCGGGTCCGCGATGAGGTCGTCGAGGAGCTCGTCGCGGACGGGGCCCTCGGCGACGGCCGTGGAGCGCCGCATGAGGAGGAGGAAGGCGACGGACTGGGCGGCGAGTTCGAGGAGCCGTTCGTCCTCGCCGGTGAGTCCTCCGGCGGCGTGGACGACGAGGCCGCCGAGGTCCTCGGAGCCGGCGATGACCGGCGCGACCCAGGTGTCGGCGGCGGCGAGGACCGGGCGGCGGCGGGCGTGGGCGTCGAGCGAGGCCTTCTCGACGGCCTCCTGGACGGCCTCCTCGTCGAGGCCGGGGATCTCCCCGATCAGGGCGAGGGTCCGGCCGCCGGGGTCGCGGATCAGGACGCTCGCGTCGAGGGCGTCGGCGGCGGCCTTGGCGACGTTGCACAGGTCGCCGCCCGCGAGGACGAGGTTCATGATGCGGCCGTGGGCCTCGCTGACGTGCCGCATCCGGGTGAGCCGGGTGCGCACCCGGGAGCTGTCCCGCTCCAGTTCGGAGACCTCGGCCCGGGTCCGGTCGAGGAGGCCTGCCTTCTCGACGGCGAGGGCGGCCAGGTCCGCGAGAGCGGCGAGGAGCCCGATCTCCTCGGAGGTGTGGTGGCGGACGCGCCGGTCGGCCCCGAACAGGGTGCCGATGACGGTCTCTCCGCTGCGCAGCGGCGCGGCCACGATCGCGTGCAGTCCCTCGGCGCGCAGGGCGGCCTCGGCGGCCTCGTCGAAGGCGGGGGCGTGGACGCCCGCGTCGAGGGAGCCGGAGGGGGCGAACCGCTCGTCGGCGAGGTAGTCCGGGGTCCAGACGGGCTCGCCGTGGAGCTGGACGGCGCCGCCGAGCCCGTACCCCTCGGCGATCCTGAGGCCGGGGGTGAGGCGCGGCCCTTCGACGCGGCCGGGGAGGGTTCCCTCGGTGGTGTGGACGTAGCAGGCGCCGTGCGGGCCGCGCAGGGTGACGTACGCCAGGTCGAGGCCGAGGAGCCGGCGGGCGCGGCGGGTGATGACGTGCAGCAGGCCGTCGAGGTCGTAGGAGAGGGTCAGGTCGCGGGCGGTGTCGGTGAGGGCGTCGAGTCCGGCCTCGCGGCGCGCGTCCTGGGCGCGTTCGGCGTGGACCTGGCCGGCGAGCACGACGGCCCGTTCGAGGCGGCCGAGGTCCTCGCGGCCGAGACCGTCCCGGCGGGCCTCGTCGAGGAGGGCGTCGAAGCGGGCGGGCGGGGCCTGCCGGGCGAGGAGATCGAGGACCGTGAGCAGCGCGTCGGCACCACCGGCTCCGTCGGCGCCGTACGTGGTCATGGTCCAGTCCCCCGTATGTCGAGCGAAATAGGGCACCTCGGAGGAAACCCGTCCTGCCCGCCGAAACTAATTCGGCTTCGGAAGCCGGTCAACGGTGAGTTGCGGCACTTCATTCCCTCCGGTGCCGGGGAGGGGCCGGGTGACGGTCGGCGGTCGGCCGTCCGGTGGTCGCCGGGTGGCCCTCCGGCGGTGGCCGGGCGGCCCTCCGGGAGCGGCCGCGCGGAACTGACCGGCCGTCAGTCCGGTCGCCGGCCCGGCCGTCAGCCGAAGGAGCCCGCGGGGACGAGGCGGGGGCGGGGCGGGGCGTACTGGGTGGGGACCCGGAGGCCCAGGGCGGGGCGCTCGCCGGTGTGCCGCACGGCCAGGACCGAGCGCTGGAGGCGCCGCAGCCGCGCCGAGGGCTCCGTGCCGCTCTCGGCCTTGAGGGCGAGGCGCAGCCGCTCGTACGCGGTGAGGGCCTCGTCGTGCCGGCCGCAGCGCAGCAGGGCGACCATGAGGTGGGCGTGGAGCGGCTCGTTGGCGCGGTAGCGGGCGACGAGTCCGGTGAGCTCCGGGACGAGTTCGGCGTGCCGGCCGAGGCCGAGCTGTGCTTCGAGCCACTGGTCGAGGACGCTGAGCCGGGAGGCTTCGAGGCGCTCGATCTCCCTGCGGAGCCGGGGGCCCGCGGCGACGCCCGCGTACGGGTCTCCGCGCCACAGGGCCAGGGCCTCGCCGAGGCGGAGCGCGGCGCGCTGGAGGTCGCCGGCCTCCATGGCCCGGTAGCCGGCCCCGGCCGCGCGCTCGAACTGCCAGACGTCGTGGGCGCCGCCGCCGGTGTCGAGCCGGTAGCCGCCCGGCTGGGAGACGAGGACCGCGTCGGCGGTGCGCCGGTCGGACCAGCCGGCCCGCGGGTCGGCGGGGGCGGTGGCGCGCAGCGCGTCGTCGACGAGGGCGCGCAGCCCGGCTATGTGGGCCTGGAGCTCCGCGCGGGCGCCGCGCGGCGCGCCGGACGGCCACAGCTCCTCGGTCAGGACCGTCACGGGGACGACCTGGTCGGCACTGGCCGTGAGCAGGGCGAGGAGCTGTCGGGGCGCGGCCGCCGTCGGGGTGATCGACACCCCGTTCTCGCGTACCGACAGCCCCCCCAGGATCCGGACGTCCACCTTGCCCCCTCAGTGCCTGTGCGGTGTCTGCGCGCGGGATGACTCTCGATGATTAGAAAAGACCCCCGTAGGCATGTCAATAAGAAACCGGAGGGTACGGAATCACCTCCCCGGATATCAGGGTGATCCACCCTCTTTGTCCGGCTTTGGGCGCATCAAGTTTCTGCCAGTGACTGATAATCGACCCGTGGCGAAAGTCTGTTTCCGGACTCGGGGGTATGCTTTTGGGGGTCCTTCGCGGGCAGCGGAGGTGTCCCGACCCGCGACTTCACGCCACAAACAGACGCTCCGGTACGGTTCCGGATCGGACGGGACGGATGTTTCGGGCGGCCTCAGAGCACGGCGGCGGCGGTGAGCAGGCCGAACGAGACGGTGATCAGGGCCGTGCGGACGCGGTGGAAACCGTTCCACCGGCCCTCGAAGGCGGCCCGGGCCGCCGAGGGGTCGCCCCCGGGGTCGCGCGCCAGGGCGTTGTTGAGGGGGATGTTGCCGCCGAGGGTGACCAGGTGGTTGAGGACCGCGCACACGAGCCCCGCGAGGACGCACCACTTCTGCGCGCCGGTGCGCCCGGCGACGGGGACGAGGAACGCGGCGGCGGGGAAGACGATCACGCCGAGGAAGACGGTGAGGAACACGGCCCTCGGCACGTACTCGTTGATCCGGCGCATCGCCGTGACGAACCCGTCGTCCGTCAGACGGGCGAGCGCGGGCATGATCCCGGTCAGGAAGATCAGCATGAAACCGGCGTAGAGACCGGTGCAGACGACGGCGAGGGCGAGCAGCAGGGTGGCCATGGGCCATTCTGTCCCGCTGCCCGCCCCGGGCGTCAGGTGTGCGCGGCGGTGCTTCGGGCCTGTGCGCGTCAGCTGTACGGGTCGCCCGAGCGCAGCTCCCCCTCTCCCGGCCGGCCCGGCTCCGACGGTTCCTGCGACGGGCCGCGCAGGGTCTCCGCCTTCCGTACCGACTCGGCGAGTTCCCGCACCACCGCCGAGCCGGACCGTCCGGCGATCGCGTCGGCGCGTGCCGCGAGGGTCCCGAGCCCCGGCGCCCCCGGGAGCGCGCCGCCCCGCAGGGCGTCCGCGAAGTAGGCGGCGACGGCGGTCAGTTGCAGGCTGTCGTGGCCGGGGCCCCAGATGTCGGCGGTCAGGGCGCCGGTCGCGACGGTGCCGGAGCGCTCGCGCGGGGCCCGGGTGGCGGGGTCGAGCCAGCGGACGGTGGCGGTGGCGACGGTCCCGGTCGCCCCGGGCCTGGTCCTGACCGCGTACAGCGCGGTGACCGTGTGGCCGGCCCCGATCTCACCGCCGTCCACCCGGTCGTTGCGGAAGTCCTCGTCCGCGACCTCCCGGTTCTCATACCCGATCAGCCGGAACTTCTCGACGGTCCGCCGGTCGAAGGCGACCTGCGCCTTGGCGTCGCGGGCGCGCAGCTCGACGTGGGCGGGGAGCTGGTCGACGAAGACCTTGCGGGCCTGCGCCGTGGTGGAGACGTACGTCGTCTGGCCGTCGCCCCGGTCGGCGAGCTTCTCCATGAACGCGTCGCCGAACTCGCTGCCGACCCCGACGCCGAAGAGGGTGATCCCGTACTTCCGGCGCTCCTCGCCGATGCGGGCGAGGATCGTCTCCGCCTCGGTGGAGCCGGTGTTGGCGAGCGCGTCGGAGAGCAGGACGACCCGGTTGGTGGCGCCCTCGCGGTGTCCGGCGACGGCGGTGTCGTAGCCGGTGCGGACGCCGGCCTCCACGTTGGTGGACGCGCTGGTGGCCAGGGAGCCGACCACCTCGCGGATCCGGTCCCGGGCCTCCCCGACGCGGGTCATGGGCAGCCGGGTCTCGGCCTCGGAGCTGAAGGTGACGAGCGCGATCGAGTCGTCGTCGCGGAGTTCGCCGACGAGCAGCCCGAGGGACTCCTTGACGAGGTCGAGCCGCCCCGGCTCGTCCATGGAGCCGGAGACGTCGACGACGAAGGTGAGGGCGGCGGGCGGGCGTCCGCCGCTCCGGTCCGCGCCCCGGGTGGCGAGGCCGACCCTGACCAGGGACCAGCCGTCCCGGCCGGTGCGGGCGCCGTCGAGGGTGACGCCGAAGCCGTCGTCGGCGGGGCGTTCGTAGTCCGGGCGGAAGCTGTTGACGAACTCCTCGGGCCGCACGGTCGCCGGGTCGGGCAGCCGCCCGTCGGCGAGGGCGCGGCGGGCGTACCCGTACGAGGCGGTGTCCACGTCCAGGGCGAAGGTGGACAGGTAGTCGGGCGCGGGCGACGGGGACCGCCGCTCGCCCTCCTCGGGGGCGGGCGCCCCGGTGCGGCCGCCATCGGGCGGGGCCGGGGCGGTGCGTCCGCCCTCCTTCGCGCTCCGGTCGGCGGTGCCCCCGTCGCCGGACGCGCCGCAGCCCGTGAGGACGATTCCGGCGGCGAGCAACCCCGCGATCACGGCCGGGACCCGGGACCGGCGGGGCCGGGCCCCCCTCGTCTCGTTCCGTTCCATTCCATCTCCCCCTCTTCGTACGGCATTTGTCAATGTGACGAACCGGGGCCCCGAAAAGAGCAGTCGAAGGGGTTGCGGATGGATCTCGATGCGGCAACGGCGACACGGGTGAACTCCGGTGGCATGGATTCGCCATCCTTCTCAACAGGGGTTGTCACCGTGTGCAGTCACATGCGTACATGGAGTGGACATCGATCGGCGGGGGTGGTCAGCGGTGGCAGAGAGCGCGGGCTCCGTGATGCTCGCCCGTTCGGCGATGAACCGGGCCGCGACCGAGGGACAGCGGCCCCTGGGGCGTCCGGTCCGGGGCGCGCGGCGCATCAGTGCCGCGCTCGCCGGGCTGGCCGCCTCCACCCGGCACGAGTTGCTGACCTTCGACGACCCGGTCGCGTCCGCGGGCTACGCGATCCCCGAGCCGTTCCTGGAGCTGGCGGGAGCGTGCATGCGGGCCGCGGCGGAGCGGGCCGACGAGGTGCGGAGGATCGTCCCGCGGCACGCGCTGCCCCGGCTCGGGGAGTCGCTGCGGATCCCCGGGCAGGCCCGGCTGGTGGAAGCGATCCCGTTCAAGATGATCCTCGTCGACCGGACGGTGGCGGCGATCCCGCTCGATCTGGAGCTGCTCTACAACGGACTGCTGCTGATCCGCGACCCGGTGGTGGTGCAGGCGCTCGTCCGGGTCCACCAGATCTGCTGGGCGCTGGCCGAGGATCCGGCGGCCTGCGCGGTGCCGTCCCCGTCGCCGCCGCCGGACGACCTGCCGTCCCAGCTGCGGCCGGTGCTCGACGCCCTCCTCGCGGGGCTCACGGACGAGACGGCGGCGGCCCGGCTCGGCATGTCCGCGCGGACCTACAGCCGGCGGGTCGGCGAGCTGATGGCGGCCCTCGGCACGACGAGCCGCTTCCGCGCGGGTGCGGAAGCGGCTCGCAGGGGGTGGTTGTGAGGGTCGTTCCCCCGGTCAGGACACGATGTCCTTGCGGGCGAAGCCCCGGAAGGCGAGGGCGAAGAGGACCAGGGCGTACGTCAGGGAGATCGCCGTGCCCTTCACCATGCCGCCCCACTCCAGCTGGGGCTGGAGCGCGTCGATCCAGGCGAACTGCCAGTGCGCGGGCAGGAAGTCGCGCCAGTCGCCGAGCGCGGTGACGGCGTCCAGGACGTTGCCGACGATGGTCAGGCCGACGGCGCCGCCCACCGCGCCGAGCGGGGCGTCGGTGCGGGTGGACAGCCAGAAGGCGAGCCCGGCGGTGACCAGTTGGGAGGCGAAGACGAAGGCGACGGCGATCGCGATCCTGAGCAGGGCGTCCTCGGCCGGCACCGAGCCGCCGGTCGGCAGCCGGAGCGGCCCCCAGCCGTAGGCGACCGTGCCCGCCGCCAGGGCCACCAGCGGGAGGAGGACCATCGCGGCCGCGCTGTAGCCGAGCGCGACCGCCAGCTTCGAGGCGAGGAGCCGGGACCGGGGCACGGGCGCGGCGAGCAGGTAGCGCAGCGAGGACCAGCTCGCCTCGGAGGCGACCGTGTCCCCGCAGAAGAGCGCCACCGGGATGACGAGGAGGAAACCGGCGGAGACGAAGAGGCAGGTGGCCGCGAAGTTGGCGCCCGAGGTCGTCGCCGTGTCGATCAGGGTGACGCGGCCGTCGCGGTCGTCGTCCCCGGCGCCGCCGATCGCGAAGGCCGCGATCAGGACGAACGGCAGGGCGACCAGGATCGCGCCCATCACCAGGGTGCGGCGGCGCTTCCACTGGCGCAGGACCTCGACGCGCAGCGGCAGGGTGCGGCCGGGCCGGTAGCCGGGGGCGGACTCCGCCGGGCCTTCGGTCGTGAGGGTGCTGGGGGTGCCGGGGGCGCTGCTCATGCGGCTCCTCCTCCGATCAGGGTCAGGAACGCGTCCTCCAGGCGCCGGTGCGGCCCGACCCCGGTCAGCGGCACGTCCAGGCGGACGAGTTCGCCGATGAGGGCGGTCACGTCGGCGCCGTCGAGCCGGACCAGGAGTCCGGCGTCGGTGCGGGCGGCCGAGCCGACGCCCGGCAGGGCGCCGATCTTCTCGACGAGGGCGTCCGGGAGGACGGGGACGGGGGTGCCGTCGGGGGTGCGTTCGGCGAGGGTCACGAGGAGGGTGTCGCCGGAGCCGGTGATCTCCGCGACCGGGCCGGCCTGCACGAGCTGACCCCGGTCCATGACGACGAGGTGGGTGCAGGACTGCTCGACCTCCGCGAGGAGGTGGCTGGAGACGATGACGGTGCGGCCCCCGGCCGCGTACCGGATCATCACCTCGCGCATCTCGCGGATCTGCGGCGGGTCGAGTCCGTTGGTCGGCTCGTCCAGGATCAGCAGGTCCGGCAGGCCGAGCATGGCCTGGGCGAGGGCGAGGCGCTGCCGCATGCCCTGGGAGTAGGTCCGCACGGCGCGTTCCAGGGCGCCGCCCAGGTTCGCGATCCGCAGGGCCTCGTCGACGTGGGCGTCCTCGGCGGGACGGCCGGTGGCCTTCCAGTACAGGTCGAGGTTCTCCCGGCCCGACAGGTGCGGCAGGAAGCCGGCGCCCTCGACGAAGGCGCCGACGCGGGAGAGGACCGGGGCGCCGGGCCGGATCGCCTGGCCGAAGACCCGGATCTCGCCCTCGTCGGGGGCGATGAGGCCCATCAGCATGCGCAGGGTGGTGGTCTTCCCGGCGCCGTTCGGGCCGAGGAGGCCGAGGACCTGGCCCTGCTCGACCCGGAAGGACAGGTCCTTGACGCTGTACCGCTCGCCGCCCTTGTACTTCTTGGAGAGGCCGGAGATCTGGAGCGGTACGGGGACGAGCTCCGGGTCCGGGGCGGGCGCGGCGGTCCGGCGGCGGGCCGTCAGGAGCAGCGCTACGGCGACGGCGAGACCGGTCAGCGGCAGGCCCCACACCCACCACGGCAGGCCGGCGGCCCGGGTGGTGAGACCGGGCGCGGTGGGCACGGTCAGCGGGCCCTCGACGGCGACGGTGTAGGCGGCGGGGGCGACCGGGGAGGCGTAGCCGAGGTCGGTGGCGGCGACGACGAGCCGCAGCCGGTGTCCGGCCTCCACCTCGTGGTCGATCGCGGGCAGCGTCAGGGTGACGTCGCGGCCCGTCCGGGCGCCCTCGACGCGGACGGGGGCGACGAGCTGGGAGGGCAGCACCTGCTGCCGGCCGTCGGGGCCGACGTCGTACACCTTGGCGAAGAGGACGGCGGAGCCGTCGGCGGCGGTCGAGGTGACCCGGACGCGGACGGTCGGCGCGCCGGTGATCCGCAGCTCCTCCGTCCGCGGCTTCGCGTCGAAGCGGGCGTGTTGGCCGGGGAAGTCGAGGGAGAGGCCGACGCCGAGGGAGGAGAGGCCGGAGAGTCCGCCGCCGAGGCCGGGGACGGCGGAGACGGCGGGCGGCGCGGCGCCCGGTGGGTTGGCGAAGGTCTGCGGCGCGCCGGCGAGGGGGACGGCCGTGGTGCCGGCGGCGAGGCCCGGGTAGCGGTCGGCGGTCGCGGCGCGCAGGGTCGCCCGGCCGTTGGTGGAGTCGACGCCGCCGGTGCGGCTGACGCGGAAGGCGGGGCCGGTGTCGGCGGAGGCGTCCCGCTTCAGCCAGCGGTCGAACCAGGCGCCGACGCGCCGCTCGACGCGCTCGGTCTCCTGGTCGCCGCCGTCGTGGCCGCCGGCGGTCCAGTCGACGGCGACGGGGGCGCCGTTGGCGGCGATGGCGCGGGCCATGGCGTCGGACTGGGCGAGGGTGAACAGCGAGTCGGAGCGGCCCTGCACGAGGAGCGCGGGCACCTTGATCCGGTCGCCGACGGCGGAGGGGCTGCGGGCTTCGAGCAGGGCGCGGGCGGCGGCGTCGGGCTTCCCGGAGACGGCGACGCGCTGGTAGAGCGAGCACAGCTCGGCGGTGAACCGGCCGCAGGCGGGGGGCTTCCCGGGGGCGGGGGCCCTGCCGGACGCGGCGGGAGCCTGCCCGCCTCCGGCGGCGGTGGCTCCGCCGGAGGCGGGTGCGTCACCGGGGGCGGGGGTCTCGCCGGTGGCGGGCCCGTCGCCCGCGCCCGGTCCGATCCCGGCGCCCGCGCCGTTCCCGGCGGAGAAGAAGATCCCGGCCCAGAGCTTCTTGAAGACGCCGTTCGGGAAGAGGGCGTCGGCGAGGTTCCAGTACGTGATCCGGGGGGCGATCGCGTCGACGCGCGGATCGTGCCCGGCGGCGAGCAGGGAGACCGCGCCGCCGTAGGAGGCGCCGCTGACGCCGATGCGCGGGTCGCCCGCCTTGTCGAGGAGGACCTCGGGCCGGCCGGCGAGCCAGTCGATCAGCCCGCTGACGTCCTTCACCTCGTACGCCGGGTCGTTGAGGCCGATCTCGCCCGTGGAGGCGCCGAAGCCGCGGGCGGACCAGGTGAGGACGGCGTAGCCCTCGCGGGCCAGGCCCTCGGCCTGGGCGCGGACGTCCTCCTTGGAGCCGCCGAAGCCGTGGCCGAGCAGGACGGCGGGCCTGCGCCCGTCGCCGTCGCCGGTGAAGTACGAGGTGTCGAGCCGTACGCCGTCGACGTCGAGCGTCCGGTCCGCGCGGTGCACGGGCGGTGGATCGTCCGAGGCGACGGCGGTCCAGGTGCCGGCACCCGCGAGGACGGTGAGCGCGGCGGTGACCGCGGCCCACCGGGGAAGTCGGAGTCGCATGGTCCCGAGCCTAAGCGGGCCCGCCGCGGACCACGGCTCCCGAAAGGCGGAGGTCCCGCACCTCCTGGGGTCGTACGGGGCACGGTCCGCGTACCGCGGGCGCGGTACGCCGATCGGACCGGACCCGGGGGTGTGCGTCCGGCATGATCGGCGGGACGCACACCCCCAGGTCCCATGGAGGAGACGTGATCGAGATCCGGCGGGCGACGACGGCGGCCGAGCTGCTCGCGGCGGAGCACCTCTACGACGGCCCGGCGCGGAAGGAGTGGGCGGACCGCTTCCTGGCGGCGCCGGGACACCTGATGCTCATCGCCTACACGGAGGACGGCTTCCCGGCCGGTTTCGTGTCCGGGGTCGAGATGACCCACCCGGACAAGGGCACGGAGATGTGCCTCTACGAACTGTCCGTGGACGAGGACCACCGCCGGCGCGGCACGGGCCGCGCCCTGACGGAGGCCCTGCTCGCGGCGGCCCGGGAGCGCGGCTGCCGGGGCGCCTGGGTGGGCGTGGACACGGACAACGACCCGGCCCTGGCGACGTACCGGTCGGCCGGGGCGGCGGACGAGGGGGTGTTCGCGATGCTGGGGTGGACCCTGCCGGACGGGGAGGCGGCGCCTCCGGCCTGAGCGCGTCCCCGTACCGTCACGGCGGTACTGCGGCAGTACGGAGGGCGGTCGGCGCGGCGGTGGTCGGCGCGGTGGCACGGGGACGCGCCGGGTGCTCCCGTACCCCGCCCCCGTACCCCGTACCGCCGCCCGGCTCAGGCCCCCACCCTCAGCACGGCCTTCCCCGTGTTCTCGCCGGCTTCGAGGATCCGCTGCGCCTCCGGCACCCCGGTCAGCTCGTACTCGGCCGTGATGTCGATCCGTACGGCACCCGACCCGGCCAGGGCGAGCGCCGCGAGGGCGTGGCGGCGGACGGCGGCGGGGTCTCTGCGGGAGAGGTCGATGAGGTTGTAGCCCGCCAGGACGCGGTTGTTCATCCACATCGGGAGGACCGGCAGGGTGAGGTCGGGGTGGCGGGCCGCCTCGCCGTAGACCAGGACCCGGCCGAAGGGGGCCAGGACCTCGAAGCTCGCCAGGCGGGTGGGGCCGCCGACCGGGTCCAGGACCAGGTCCACGCCCCGTCCGGAGGTCGCCTCCCGCACCGCGTCCGGGAAGCCGTCCCGCAGGAAGACCTCGTCGTAGCCGAAGCGGGCCGCGTACTCCGCCTTCTCCTTCGTGCTCACGGTGCCGTAGACCGCCGCCGCGCCCAGCGACCGGGCGAGCTGCGCCGCCGCCGAGCCGACCCCGCCCGCCGCCGCGTGCACGAGGACCGTGTCCCCCGGGGCGATCCGGCCCGCCCCGGCCAGCACCCCGTACGCGGTCGTCAGGACGAGGGTCGCGGCACCGGCCGTGCGCAGGTCCAGGCCCGTCCCCGCCAGGGAGAAGACGAACTCCGCCGGTGCCACCGCGTACTCCGCGTAGCCGCCGCCCTCGACGAGGTACGCGGCGACCTCCTCGCCGGGCGCGAGGCCCGTCACGCCCTCGCCGAGCGCCGCCACCGTCCCCGACGCCTCCCGACCGGTCACCGTCTCCCCCTGTACGGGCGCCCCGCGACCGCCGGCCGCTCGCGCACGTGATCGTCTCCGGTGCTTCCGATCGCCGGAACCGCCGGCCGGGACGTCGTATTCCCCCACCGGGGAGGGTGGTTGGCGTCGTGTCCGGGAACGCCGAAGGCCCCCGGGGCGCGGGTGCGCTCCGGGGGCCGTGCTCGTCCCGTCAGTGGTTGCGCGGGAAGCCCAGGTCGACGCCGGCCGGGGCGTCGGACGGGTCGGGCCAGCGGGTGGTGACGACCTTGCCCCGGGTGTAGAAGTGCACGCCGTCGTTGCCGTAGACGTGGTGGTCGCCGAAGAGCGAGTCCTTCCAGCCGCCGAAGGAGTGGTAGCCCACCGGGACCGGGATCGGGACGTTGACGCCGACCATGCCGGCCTCGACCTCCAGCTGGAAGCGGCGGGCCGCGCCGCCGTCGCGGGTGAAGATCGCGGTGCCGTTGCCGAACGGCGAGGCGTTGATGAGGGCGAGGCCCTCCTCGTACGTCCCGGTGCGCAGCACGCACAGGACCGGGCCGAAGATCTCGTCCCGGTAGGCCGCGGCCGTGGTGGGGACGCGGTCCAGGAGGGAGAGGCCGATCCAGTGCCCGTCCTCGTGGCCGTCGACGGTGTACCCGGTGCCGTCGAGGACGACCTCGCAGCCCTCGTCCGCCGCGCCGCGCACGTAGGAGGCGACCTTGTCGCGGTGGGCGGCCGTGATGAGCGGGCCCATCTCGGAGGTCGGGTCGGTGCCGGGGCCGATCTTGATCTTCTCGGCGCGCTCGCGGATCTTGTCCACCAGCTCGTCCGCGATCGAGCCGACGGCGACGACCGCCGAGATCGCCATGCAGCGCTCGCCGGCCGAGCCGTACGCCGCCGAGACGGCCGCGTCGGCCGCCGCGTCGAGGTCGGCGTCCGGGAGGACCAGCATGTGGTTCTTGGCGCCGCCGAGCGCCTGGACGCGCTTGCCGTTGGCGGAGGCGGTGGTGTGGATGTACCGGGCGATCGGGGTGGAGCCGACGAAGGAGATCGCGGAGACGTCCGGGTGCTCCAGGAGCCGGTCCACGGCCACCTTGTCGCCGTGCAGGACGTTGAAGACGCCGTCCGGCAGACCGGCCTCGGCGAGCAGCTCGGCGATCTTCAGGGACGGGGAGGGGTCCTTCTCGCTCGGCTTGAGGATGAAGGTGTTCCCGGTCGCGATGGCGATCGGGAACATCCACATCGGCACCATGGCCGGGAAGTTGAACGGCGTGATGCCGGCGACGACGCCGACCGGCTGGCGGATGGACGCCACGTCCACGCGGTTGGAGACCTGGGTGGAGAGCTCGCCCTTGAGCTGGGTGGTGATGCCGCAGGCCAGGTCGACGATCTCCAGGCCGCGCGCGACCTCGCCGAGCGCGTCGGAGTGCACCTTGCCGTGCTCGGCGACGATCAGCTCGGCGATGGCGTCGCGGTTCGCGTCGAGCAGGGCGCGGAACTTGAAGAGGATCGTGGTGCGCTGGGCCAGCGAGGAGGTGCCCCAGGTGGCGAAGGCGGCCTTGGCGGCGGCCACCGCCGCGTCGACCTCCTCGACCGAGGCGAGCGCGACCCGGGTGGTCACGGCGCCGGTGGCCGGGTCGGTGACCGGCCCCCAGTTGCCCGACGTGCCCTCGACGGCCTTGCCACCGATCCAGTGGTCGACGGTCTTGACGGTGTTCGTCATGACGAAAT
Organism: Streptomyces sp. NPDC086147; assembly: GCF_040702165.1. Classification (NCBI taxonomy): domain Bacteria; kingdom Bacillati; phylum Actinomycetota; class Actinomycetes; order Kitasatosporales; family Streptomycetaceae; genus Streptomyces; species Streptomyces sp. NPDC086147. The sequence goes on from NZ_JBFBJO010000005.1 coordinate 208,389, forward strand.
GCTCCTTCAGAGATGGCGGCGTCGGGCGGTGACGTGCCGGTCGTACTCCTCCCGGGCCTTGACCGCCGACGGGCGGGTCGAGGTCTCGGCCACGGGCACATCCCACCACGCCGCGGCCGGGGGCGGGCCCGACACTGTGTCGGGCGTTTCGGTCTCGACGTAGACACATGTGGGAACGGTCGCCGCCCGTGCGTCCGCGAGGGCTTCCCGCAGGTCACGGACGGTGCGGGGGCGCAGCACCCGCATGCCGAGGGAGGCGGCGTTGGCGCCGAGGTCGACGGGGAGCGGCGGTCCGGTGAAGCCGCCGTCCGCGTCCCGGTAGCGGTAGTCGGTGCCGTACCGCTCGGCGCCGACGGCCTCCGAGAGGCCGCCGATGGAGGCGTACCCGTGGTTCTGGAGGACGACCAGCCTGAGCGGCAGGCGCTCCTGCACGGCGGTGACGATCTCGGTGGGATTCATCAGGTACGTCCCGTCGCCGACGAGCGCCCAGACGGGCCGGCCCGGGGTGGCGAGGAGGACGCCGATCGCGGCGGGGATCTCGTATCCCATGCAGGAGTAGCCGTACTCGACGTGGTACTGGTCGGCGGAGCGGGGCCGCCACAGCTTGTGGAGGTCGCCGGGGAGCGATCCGGCGGCGTTGATCAGGATGTCGCTCCCGTCGACCAGGGTGTCGAGTGCGCCGAGGACCTGTGTCTGGGTGGGCCGGGCGTCCTCGTCGGGGACGGCGTACGCGGCGCCGACCCGGCGCTGCCAGTCGCGCTTGGCGGAAGCCCACTCCTCCGGGTCCCGCGACCGGTGGCCGTCCAGCGCCCCGGTGAGGGCGGTCAGGCCCTCGCGGGCGTCGGCGACGAGCGGCAGCGCGGCCTGCTTGTGGGCGTCGAAGCCGGTGACGTTGAGGTTGAGGAAGCGGGCGCCCCCGGGGAAGAGGGTCCCGGAGGCGGTGGTGAAGTCGGTGTACCGGGTGCCGACGCCGATGACGAGGTCGGCGGTGCGGGCCAGGGCGTCGGCGGTCTCCGTACCGGTGTGGCCGACGCCGCCGACGTCGCAGGGGTGGTCGTACGGCAGGACGCCCTTGCCCGCCTGGGTGGTGGCGACGGGCAGGCCGGTCCGCTCGGCGAAGGTCCGCAGGGCCTCCTCAGCGCCGCTGTACCGCACGCCGCCGCCCGCGACGACCAGGGGCCGCTCGGCGGCCTTCACGGCCCGTACGGCCGCGTCGAGTTCGTCCGCGTCGGGGCGGGGGCGGCGGACGCGCCAGGTCCGCTCGGCGAAGAACTCCCCGGGCCAGTCGTACGCCTCCGCCTGCACGTCCTGGGGCAGGGCGAGGGTCACGGCGCCGGTCGCGGCCGGGTCGGCGAGGACCCGCACGGCTTCGAGGGCGGCCGGGACCAGGGCCTCGGGGCGGACGACCCGGTCGAAGTACGCCGAGACGGGCCGCAGGCAGTCGTTGACGGACACGTCGCCCGCGTAAGGGAGTTGGAGCTGCTGGAGGACGGGGTCGGCGGGCCGGGTCGCGAAGGTGTCGCCGGGGAGGAGCAGGACGGGAAGGTGATTGATGGTGGCGAGGGCGGCGCCGGTGACGAGGTTGGTGGCGCCGGGGCCGATGGAGGTGGTGACGGCGTGCGCGGAGAGCCGGTTCGACTGCCGGGCGTAGCCGACGGCGGCGTGCACCATGGCCTGCTCGTTGCGGCCCTGGTGGAAGGGCATCGGGGAAGCGTTCTCCACGAGCGCCTGGCCGATCCCGGCGACGTTCCCGTGGCCGAAGATCCCCCAGGTGGCGGCGATCAGACGGCGGCGCTCGCCGTCGCGCTCGGTGTACTGCGCGGCGAGGAAGCGCACGAGGGCCTGGGCGGTGGTGAGCCGGACGGTGCTCATGCGTGCCTCCGCGTGCGCTCCGGGGTCGGGCGTGCACGGCTCATGCGTGCCTCCCCGTGTCCTGCGGGGCCGGCCGGACGGTGCTCGTGCGTACGCCTTCGTTCACGCGTACCCCTCCGTGTGCTCCGGGTGGAAGCTGATCCTCCACTCCCGTTCGGGCCCAGGGCCCGCCATGACGTTGAGGTAGTAGAGGTCGTGGCCCGGCTGGGCGATCGAGGGGCCGTGCCAGCCGTCGGGGACGAGGACGGCGTCGCCGTCGCGGACCTCGGCGAGCAGGTCGGCGCCGCCGGGCCGGGAGGGCGAGATCCGCTGGTAGGCGAGGCCGTGCGGACCCTCGACCTCGTAGTAGTAGATCTCCTCCAGGACGGATTCGGCTCCGGGGCGGTGCTCGTCGTGCTTGTGCGGCGGGTAGGAGGACCAGTGGCCGCCGGGCGTGACGACCTCGACGGCGATGAGCCGGTCGCAGCCGAAGGCGTCGGCGGAGGCGAAGTTCCGCACCTCGCGGGCGCGGTCGCCGCTGCCCCGGGTCTCGACGGGAACCTCCGGCGCGGGGCCGTAGCGGGCGGGGAGTCGTCGCTCGCACTTCGCTCCTGCCAAAGCGAAGCGGCCCCCCGCGCCGGAGGCGATCTGGGTGTGGGCGTCGCGCGGTACGTAGGCGAAATCGGTCACTCCGTCGAACACGCTCGCGCGCCCCCGGAGTTCGAAGATCCCGCCGTCGACGCGCACGCTACAGGCACCGGCGAGGGGAAGCACGGTCCATTCGGAATCCCCGCTCGCGAAGGAGTGGAGCTCCCCCGGCCCGAGGGTGAGAACCCGGAGCGCGGAGTACGTCCATCCGGCCCGCTCCGGGTCGACGTCGACCGCGTACGGGCCCCGGGCGGCGGTCCCGGCGGGGAGGTGCAGGGAGGCGGGACGGGCGGCGCGGTGGGCGTCGGGCCGGCCGTCGGAGGGCTCGGGGCTGGGGCTCATGGCGGACATCCCTACCCCTTTTCCGGAGGTGTTCCCGTACCGGTCGCACCCGTTCCGTCCGCGCCCGCGCCGGTCGTCCCCGTTCCGCCCGCGCCGATCGTCCCCGTCCCCCTGGCCAGGGCCTCCGCGATCTCCGCCGGGTCCGGCATGGCGGAGGAGCAGGCGAGCCGGCCCGCGACGATCGAACCGGCGGCGTTGGCCCGGCGCAGGGCCTCTTCGAGGTCCGGGCCGGCGAGGAGGCCGTGGACGAGCGCCCCGCCGAACGCGTCGCCCGCGCCCAGGCCGTTGACGACCTCCACCGGCAGCGGCGGCACCTCGGCGCGGGTGCCGTCGGCGGCGAGCGCGAGGACGCCCTTGGGGCCCTGCTTGACGACGGCGAGCCGGACGGTGCCGCCGTCGGAGGCGAGCAGGGCGCGGGCGGCGGCCTCCGGGTCCCGCTCCCCCGTCGCGACCTCGCACTCGTCGAGGTTGCCGACGGCGACGGTGGCGTGGCGCAGGGCCTCGGCGTAGTGCGGGCGGGCCTCGGCCGGGTCCGTCCAGAACATCGGCCGCCAGTCGAGGTCGAACACGGTGGTCCCCCCGGTGCCGGACCTGGCCCTCAGCGCCTCCAGGGTCGCGGTGCGGCTCGGCTCGGCGCACAGGCCGGTGCCGGTGGCCCAGAAGACCCGGGCGGCGCGGATCGCTCCGAGGTCCAGCTCGTGCGGGTGGATCTCCAGGTCGGGGGCCTTGGGCAGCCGGTAGAAGTAGAGCGGGAAGTCGTCGGGCGGGAAGACCTCGCAGAAGGTGACGGGCGTGGGGTACGCGGCGGCCTCCGTCACCCAGCGGTCGTCCACGCCGAAGCCCTCGAGCTCCCGGTGCAGGAAGGTGCCGAAGGGGTCGGCGCCGGTGCGGGAGACGAGCGCGGTGCGCAGGCCGAGCCGGGCGGCGGCGACGGCCACGTTGGCCGGGGAGCCGCCGAGGAACTTGCCGAAGCTCTCGACCCGGTCGAGTCCGACGCCGGTCTGGAGCGGATAGAGGTCCACGCCGAGGCGTCCCATGGTGATCAGGTCGTACGGCTCCGTCTCCACGCGCCTCCTTCCGCTCCCGGCCCCGTCCCCAGGTCTAATCCCCTACCCGGAGGGTGTCAACGACATGTCCGGACATACGGACCACCGGCGCGCTTGACGGTGTCCCCGGCCCCGGTCAGGGTGGCTGTCATGACGAAGCCGTCCCCGCAGCCGTCGTCCCGGCCGTCCCCGTCTTCGATGCCGCCCCCGTCCTCGGCGCCGTCCAGGATCCGGGTCGGGTCCGCTCCGGACTCGTGGGGCGTGTGGTTCCCCGACGATCCCCGGCAGGTGCCGTGGCAGCGCTTCCTCGACGAGGTGGCGGGCGCCGGGTACGAGTGGATCGAGCTCGGCCCGTACGGCTATCTGCCCACCGATCCGGCGGTGCTCGCGGAGGAGACCGCCCGGCGCGGTCTGCGGGTCTCGGCGGGGACGGTCTTCACCGGCCTGCACCACGGCCCGGACGTCTGGGACCGGACCTGGGCGCACGTCGCCGAGAACGCGGCCCTGGCGCAGGCGATGGGGGCGGGCCACCTGGTCGTCATCCCGTCGTTCTGGCGGGACGACCGGACGGGCGAGGTCCTGGAGGATCCGGTCCTGACCGCCGGTCAGTGGCGGGACCTGACCCGGCTCACGGAGCGGCTGGGCCGGGAGGTGCGCGAGCGGTACGGGCTGCGGATCGTCGTCCACCCGCACGCGGACACGCACCTGGACGGCGAGGAGAGCGTGACGCGCTTCCTGGACGCCACCGACCCGGAGGCGGTCTCGCTCTGCCTGGACACCGGGCACTACGCGTACGCCGGCGGGGACAGCGTCGAGCTGATCGAGACCTACGGCGAGCGGATCGGCTACCTCCACCTGAAGCAGGTCGACCCGGCGGTCCTGGCGGAGGTGGTGGCCGCGGGGACGCCGTTCGGCCCGGCGGTGGCGCGGGGCGTGATGTGCGAACCGCCGTCCGGGGTGCCCGCCCTGGAGCCGGTGCTCGCCGCCGCCCGCGCCCTGGACGTGGACCTCTTCGCCATCGTCGAGCAGGACATGTACCCGTGCGATCCCGAGGTCCCGTACCCGATCGCCCTGCGCACCCGGCGCTTCCTCCGCTCCTGCGGAGTGTGACCGGGGCCGTGCCGCCCGCCTACCGCACCGGTCCGGGGCGGCGCACGCGGACACACCGGCGGTCCGATGCGTCACTTCCGTCACGTACGTCCCTTCTTCGTCACGCTTTTCTCCGTTACGCGGCCTTCCCGTCACAGGCGCGTGACAGCCGTTCCCCTGCTGTCTGAAGGGGTCGTTGCAGGGGGCACAGGCTCAGTGATCGCCGACGCCCACCCGCAGCGCCCCCGAACGGCACCCCCGCCGCCGCTGCGCGGTGCGCAGGGAGGTACCAGGCATGACGGACAAGAGGCTCTGGTCGTACAAGGACATCGCGGCGCACATCCGGGTGCAGCCGGACACCGTCCGCTCCTACCGGAAGCACGGACTGCTCCCGCCGCCCGACCACGTCGAGTCGGGCAAGCCCTTCTGGTACGCGGACACGATCCGCGCCTGGGTCGCGAGCCGCCCCGGCAACCGGAGCCGCCGCGACTGACCCCGTCCCCCGCACATACGCCCGACGCCGGGTCCCGGATCCCCCTCCGGGACCCGGCGTCCTGTCATGACGGGCCCGGCGTCCTGTCGTAACGGGCCCGGCGTCCTGGTGTGACGGGATCAGCGGGCGCGTGGCGGGATCAGCGGGCGGCGCTGTACTCCTTGTCCCTGCCCTCGGCGGTCTCCTCCGGGGCGGCGGGCCCGGCCGGGGCGTCCGACTCGCTGAGGCCGAAGCGGTCGTGGAAGCGGCGCAGCGGCCCCGGGGCCCACCAGGTGAAGCGGCCGGTCAGCTTCATCACGGAGGGGACGAGGAGGCTGCGGACCACCATCGCGTCCATGAGGACGGCGAGGGCGACCCCGAGGCCGAGCATCTTGGTGTTGGTGACGCGGGCGGTGCCGATGGCCACCATGACGACGGCGAGGATGACGGCGGCGGCGGTGATCAGGCCGCCGGTGCGGCTCAGGCCGAAGCGGACGGAGTGCTCGTGGTCGCCGGTGGCGTCGTACTCCTCCTTGATCCGGGAGAGCAGGAACACCCCGTAGTCCATGGAGAGTCCGAAGGCCACGCAGAACATGAGCACGGGCAGGGTGGTCTCGATGTCGCCGGTGGGGGTGAAGCCGAGGAACCCGGCGAGGTGCCCGTCCTGGAAGACCCAGACGACGGCGCCGAACATGGCCGTGAGGCTCAGGGCGTTGAGGACGACGGCCTGGACGGGGATGACGACGCTTCCGGTGAGCAGGAAGACCAGGAGCAGGGTGACGAGGACGATGGCGCCCGCCGCCCAGGGCAGCCGCTCGGCTATGGCGTCCTTGGAGTCGGCCAGGACGGCGGCCGGACCGGTGACGGAGATGTCGAAGGGCGCTTCGGCGGCCCGCAGCTCTCCGACGACCCGCTGGGCCCCGGCGCCGACGGCCTCGCCGTCGGGCACGACGGTGAAGTAGGCGCGGGCGGAGGCGCCGCTGCCTGCGGCGACCGGCCCGTCGGCCCGGCCGACGCCGTCGATGACCTCGATGCGTTCGCGGAAGGCCGCGTACTGGGCGGGGGTGGCCGGGCCCTCGGCGAGGACGGTGATCCTGCCGCCGGGGTCGCCGGGGAAGCCGTTCCGCAGCTCGTCCTGGACGATCCGGGAGGAGGCGGTGACGGGGAGCTGGCGGTCGTCGGCCGTACCGAACTTCACACCGAGGAAGGGCAGTCCGAGGAGGACGAGCCCGGCGGTGGTGAGGACGGCGAAGACGGGCGCCCTGCGCATCACCAGGCCGGCGGCGCGCGCCCAGCCCGCTCCGGCGGCGTCCTTCCGGGGCTCCCGGCCGCGCCGGACCAGGCGCCGCAGGTCGAGGGCGTCGACCCGGTGGCCGAGCAGCACGAGGGCCGCCGGGAGCAGGGTGAGGGCGGCGGTGGCGGCGAGGAGGACGACCGCGATCCCGGCGTACGCGAAGGAGCGCAGGAAGTACTGCGGGAAGACCAGCATCGCGGCGAGCGAGACGGCGACGGTCAGGGCGGAGAAGAGCACGGTGCGCCCGGCCGTGCGCAGGGTGGTGCGGACGGCGGTGCGCGGGTCGGCGCCGGCGGCGAGCTCCTCGCGGTAGCGGCGGACGACGAACAGGGCGTAGTCGATGGCGAGTCCGAGGCCGAGCGCGGTGGTCAGGTTCTGCGCGAAGACGGAGACGTCGGTGAACTCGGTGAGGCCGCGCAGGATCGCGTTGGTGCCGAGGATGGCGACGATGCCGACGCCGAGGGGCAGCAGGGCGGCGACGGCGCTGCCGAAGACCATGACGAGCAGGACGAGGGTGAGGGGCAGGGCGATGAGCTCGGCCCGCAGCAGGTCCTCCTCGATGAGCGTCTGCATCTCGTGGCGGACGGCGAGCTCGCCGCCGAGCGCGACCTCGACGGGGCCGTGGACGCCCCGGTAGGCGGGGGCGATCCGGTCCAGGAGCTCCGCGGCCCCCTTCTCCTCGCCGGTGATCCGGGCGGCGATCACAGCCTTGCGGCCGTCCTCGGAGCGCAGGGCGGGCGAGCCGGTGGACCAGTAGGAGCCGACGCCCTCGACGCCCGGTTCGGCGGCGAGCCGCTCGGCGAGCCGCCGGGCCTCGGCGGCGACGGCCGGCGCGTCGGTCCCGGCCGTGCCGGAGTCGACGAGGAGGAGCAGGTTGGGCCGGGAGCCGGGGAAGTGCCGCTCCAGGGCCTCGGACGCGTACGTGGACTCGGCGGCCGGGTCCTCCCAGCCGCCGCTGCCCATGCGGTCCGCGACCCCGCCCCCGGCCAGGACGGCGAGGGCGGTGAGCACGAGGGCCACGAGCAGGGTGAGCCGGGGTCGCGCGGTCACGAACCGCGTCCAGCCCCCGGTCCGGGGCCCGGCCGCAAGGCCGTTCCCCGACCCGCTCCCGGGTCTGCCCCCACCTGCGGTTTCTCCTCCGCCACCGGACCCGCCGGGTGCGGTTTTCTTGACTTCGGCCATGACGCGGTGTCCCCTTCACCTGACCCGTGCGCTCACGCTTCCCGGCAGGACGCACGGGTCCCCCATTGCCATAAACTGGCAAACACGAGCGATCACTCGCGTTTCCCAAGAATGCGAGCGACCTCTCGCATTTGTCAAACGGGTCGAGGAGAGCTGGGGACAGCCATGTCCGAAGAACCGAAGCCGCGCCGCCGCCAGGCGCGGGGCGAGCGACGCATCGCGCAGTTGCTCCAGGCCGCCGCGGACGTCTTCTGCGCGAACGGCTACACGGCGACCAGCACCAACGCGATCGCCCGCGAGGCGCACGTCTCGCCCGGCACGCTCTACCAGTACTTCCCGAACAAGGAGGCCATCGCGATCGAGCTGGGCGGCCGCCTGCTGCACGACATGCGGGAGGCGCACGGCCAGGCGTTCACGGCGGAGAACCTCGCCCTGCCGCTGCCCGAGCTCCTGGACGCGGTCATGGACCCGCTGATCGAGTTCAACTGCGCCAACCCGGCCTTCCTCGCCCTGATGCACGGCTCCGAGATCCCCGGCCGGATCGCCGAGGAGCACGACGAGCTGCACGCGACCCTGCTCACCCGGGTGGAGGGGGTGATCGGCCACTACGCGCCCACGCTGTCCGCCGCCGAGCGGGGCCGGATCGCGGGGATGACCTTCGCCGCCTTCAAGGGGGGCCTGAGCCTCGTCCTCGCCGCACCCGAGGGGCCCGAGCGGGACGCCACGGTCGCCGAGCTGAAGACGCTCCTGCTGCGCTACCTCTCACCCCTGGTCGAGGAGCGGCCCGACGCGGCGGAGCCGGGGGCGACACGGTCCGGCGCGAGTGGAATTCATACCCCCTAGGGGTATAAAATCGATCCCGTACGGCTCCGAACCCTACGAGGAGAACGCCATGGCCGCAGAGACGAAGAACGAACTCACCACCGTCTACCAGGTCAAGGGCATGACCTGCGGGCACTGCGAGGGCGCCGTCTCCGGCGAGATCTCCGGCCTCCCCGGCGTCACCTCCGTCACGGCCGTCGCCAAGACCGGCGAGGTCACCGTCGTCTCCGACGCCCCGCTCGACCGCGAGGCCGTGCGCGCCGCCGTCGACGAGGCCGGCTACGAGCTGGTCTGACCGGAGGCCGGCCACCGGCCGGCCCGACCGCCGGACCGCCGGCGCCCCGCGGGGTCGTACCGTTACCGGGTACGGCCCCGCTCCCGTTTGGAACCGCTGATGACGTCCACGATCACCGAGCTGACGATCGGTGGCATGACCTGCGCCTCCTGCGCCGCCCGCGTCGAGAGGAAGCTCAACCGGCTGGACGGGGTGACCGCGACGGTCAACTACGCCACCGCGAAGGCGCGGGTCGAGCACCCGTCGGACCTCCCGGTCGGCGAGCTGGTCGCCACCGTCGTGAAGACCGGCTACACCGCCGAGGAACCCCCGCCGCCGGACCCCGGGCCCGATCCCGTACGGGAGGACCCGGAGGATCCCGCGTCCGGCCCCGTACGGGAGGACCCGGAGGACCCCGAGCTGACCTCCCTCCGGCAGCGGCTGACCGTCTCCGCCGTCCTCGCCGCGCCCGTGGTCCTGCTCGCGATGGTCCCCTCGCTCCAGTTCGACAACTGGCAGTGGCTCTCGCTCACCCTCGCCGCCCCCGTCGTCGTCTGGGGCGGACTGCCCTTCCACCGGGCCGCCTGGACCAACCTCCGGCACGGCGCCGCCACCATGGACACCCTCGTCTCGGTCGGCACCCTCGCCGCCTTCGGCTGGTCCCTCTGGGCGCTCTTCCTCGGCGACGCGGGCATGACCGGCATGCGGCACGGCTTCGACCTCACCGCGGACCGCTCCGACGCCTCCTCCGCGATCTATCTGGAGGTCGCGGCCGGGGTGGTCGCCTTCATCCTGCTCGGGCGGTACCTGGAGGCCCGCGCCAAGCGGAAGGCGGGCGCCGCGCTGCGGGCCCTGATGGACCTCGGCGCCAAGGACGTGGCCGTCCTCAGGGACGGCGCGGAGGTGCGGATCCCGGTCGCCGGGCTGCGGACCGGCGACCTCTTCGTCGTGCGCCCCGGGGAGAAGATCGCCACCGACGGCACCGTGACCGAGGGCGCGTCGGCGGTCGACGCCTCCCTGCTCACCGGCGAGTCGCTGCCGCTCGACGCCGTCCCCGGCTCGGCCGTGACCGGCGGCTGCGTCAACGTCTCGGGCCGGCTGGTCGTCGAGGCGACCCGGGTCGGCGCGGACACCCGGCTGGCCCGGATGGCGAGGCTCGTCGAGGAGGCGCAGAGCGGCAAGGCCGCCGTCCAGCGGCTCGCCGACCGGGTCTCGGCCGTCTTCGTGCCGGTCGTCCTGCTGCTCGCGCTCGGCACCCTCGCGGGGTGGCTCCTGGCGACGGACGATCCGACGGCCGCGTTCACGGCCGCCGTAGCCGTCCTGATCATCGCCTGCCCGTGCGCCCTGGGCCTCGCGACCCCGACCGCGCTCCTGGTCGGCACCGGCCGGGGCGCCCAGCTCGGCATCCTGATCAAGGGCCCGGAGGTCCTGGAGTCCACCCGCCGGATCGACACGGTCGTCCTCGACAAGACCGGCACGGTCACCACCGGCCGCATGCGCCTGGCCGGGATCCGGGTGTACGGCGGGACGTACGGCACCGAGGGCGCCGACGAGGACGGGCTGCTGCGGCTCGCGGGCGCCCTGGAGCACTCCTCCGAGCACCCGGTGGCCCGCGCGGTCGCGGAGGCCGCCGCCGAGCGGTGCGGCCCGCTGCCCGTGCCGAAGACCTTCGAGAACGTCCCCGGGCTCGGGGTGCGCGGCTCGGTCGACGGCCGGCTCGTCGTCGTCGGGCGCGCCGCCCTGCTCGCGGCGGAGGGGATCGAGGTGCCCGCGGCCTCCGAGCCCGGCGTCGTCCACGTCGCCTGGGACGGGGTGGCCCGGGGCACCCTGACCGTCGCCGACACCGTCAAGGACACCAGCGCCGAGGCGGTCGCCCGGCTGCGCGCCCTGGGGCTGCGGCCGGTGCTGCTCACCGGGGACCACCGGGCGGCGGCGGAGGCCGTGGCGGACGAGGTGGGCATCGACGAGGTGATCGCCGAGGTGCTGCCCGAGGGGAAGGCGGAGGTGATCCGTCGGCTCCAGGGCGAGGGGCGGACGGTCGCCATGGTCGGGGACGGCGTGAACGACGCCGCCGCGCTCGCCACCGCCGACCTGGGACTCGCGATGGGTACGGGCACGGACGCGGCCATCGAGGCGGGCGACCTGACCCTGGTCCGGGGCGACCTGCGGGTCGCGGCGGACGCCGTCCGGCTCTCCCGGCGGACCCTGGCCACGATCCGGGGGAACCTCGGCTGGGCCTTCGGCTACAACGTGGCCGCGCTGCCGCTCGCGGCGGCCGGACTGCTCAATCCGATGATCGCGGGACTCGCGATGGCCTTTTCGTCCGTGTTCGTCGTCTCCAACAGCCTGCGGCTCCGACGGTTCGCATGAGTTCACCTACACGTGATGCACAGGACCTTCACACCGAGACCTAGATCACAGATATTGTGGGGTAACCATCTGGGCTGTTCGTGGGTCTAAGTGGGCGATGCCGAGAACGTCTTGGGGGACGTTCATGGGATGTCTTGGGGGACGTTCCAGGCAAGCGTTGGCCGGGGCACGTGCACCGGGGAGCTTTGAGCGGCCCTCCCGTACGTACCCCGGCAGACCGCGTCGCGCCCGATCCGCGCAGCCACCGGCTGACGCCGGCAGACGCCCGGCCCGGATCCCGTGGGGGGAATCCGCACCGGGGGATATGGGAAGCGCCCCGCTCGCCGACCCGTGGGGGGATCGGGGAGCGGGGCGCTTCTCGCTTTCCGGTGCGCCGCCGCGGAGGGCTAGCGGGCCTCGACCGGGACGAAGTCGCGCAGGACCTCGCCCGTGTAGATCTGGCGCGGGCGGCCGATGCGGGAACCCGGCTCCTTGATCATCTCGTGCCACTGGGCGATCCAGCCGGGAAGGCGGCCGAGCGCGAAGAGCACGGTGAACATCTCGGTCGGGAAGCCCATGGCGCGGTAGATCAGACCCGTGTAGAAGTCCACGTTCGGGTAGAGGTTGCGCGAGACGAAGTAGTCGTCGGAGAGCGCGTGCTCCTCCAGCTTGAGCGCGATGTCCAGGAGCTCGTCGGACTTGCCGAGCGCCGAGAGGACGTCGTGCGCCGCCGCCTTGATGATCTTGGCGCGGGGGTCGAAGGACTTGTACACCCGGTGGCCGAAGCCCATCAGGCGGACGCCGTCCTCCTTGTTCTTCACCTTGCGGATGAAGGAGTCGACGTCGCCGCCGTTGGCCTTGATGCCCTCCAGCATCTCCAGGACCGACTGGTTGGCGCCGCCGTGCAGCGGACCCCAGAGGGCCGAGATGCCGGCGGAGATCGAGGCGAACATGTTCGCCTGCGAGGAGCCGACCAGGCGCACGGTGGAGGTCGAACAGTTCTGCTCGTGGTCCGCGTGCAGGATGAGCAGCTTGTCGAGCGCCGAGACGACGACCGGGTCGAGCTCGTACTCCTGCGCCGGGACCGAGAAGGTCATGCGCAGGAAGTTCTCGACGTACCCGAGGTCGTTGCGCGGGTAGACGAACGGGTGGCCGATCGACTTCTTGTACGCGTACGCCGCGATCGTCGGCAGCTTGGCGAGCAGCCGGATCGTGGAGAGGTGGCGCTGCTCCTCGTCGAACGGGTTGTGGCTGTCCTGGTAGAAGGTGGACAGCGCGGAGACCACCGAGGACAGCATCGCCATCGGGTGGGCGTCCCGCGGGAAGCCGCGGAAGAAGTTCTTGACGTCCTCGTGGACCAGCGTGTGCTGCGTGATCTCGTTCTGGAAGGTCGACAGCTCGTCGACCTTGGGCAGCTCGCCGTTGATCAGCAGGTACGCCACCTCCAGGAAGGAGGAGCTCTCGGCCAGCTGCTCGATGGGGTAGCCGCGGTACCGCAGAATGCCCTGCTCACCGTCGAGGTAGGTGATCGCGGATTTGTAGGCGGCGGTGTTGCCGTATCCGCTGTCCAGGGTGACCAGACCGGTCTGGGCTCGGAGTTTCCCGATGTCGAAGCCCTTGTCACCGACGGTGCTCTCGACCACCGGGTAGGTGTATTCACCGTCCGCGTACCGCAGTACTACAGAGTTGTCGCTCACGTCATCCCTCACCGACGTAGTGCCTCTTCTTCGAGGTGCCCTGACTGTCTCTACCATCCCCCATTTGGCTCAGGAGAGTGCACTCGGGGTCGACCATTGGGCCAATTGGAGGCACTCAGTGCCGCCAACCTTCATATCCTGCCCCCTTCGCCCCGGTTCCGGTACCCCTCCGTGATCTTTCACACGAGGGCGGGCCCTGTGAGGCGGTGGGCGAGTGCGGTAAAGCGGCGGCCCGCCGAGACCGTGCGCACCGCCTGGGCGATCGCACGGCGGGAGCCGACCAGGACGACCAGCTTCCGGGCCCGGGTCACGGCCGTGTAGAGCAGGTTCCGCTGGAGCATCATCCAGGCACTCATCGTGACCGGAATCACCACCGCCGGATACTCGCTGCCCTGCGAGCGGTGGATGGTGACCGCGTACGCGTGGGCGAGTTCGTCCAGCTCGTCGAAGTCGTAGGGCACCTCCTCGTCCTCGTCCGTCCGCACGGTCAGGCGCTGCTCGACGGGGTCCAGGGCGGTCACGACACCGACGGTGCCGTTGAAGACACCGTTGGCCCCCTTGTCGTAGTTGTTGCGGATCTGGGTCACTTTGTCACCCACCCGGAAGACGCGCCCGCCGAACCGCTTCTCCGGGAGGTCCGGACGGGCCGGGGTGATGGCCTGCTGGAGCAGTCCGTTGAGCGCGCCCGCGCCCGCCGGGCCCCGGTGCATCGGGGCGAGGACCTGGACGTCCCGGCGCGGATCGAGGCCGAACTTGGCCGGAATGCGGCGGGCCGCGACCTCCACGGCGACCCGGGCGGCGTCCTCGGTCTCCTCCTCGGCGAAGAGGAAGAAGTCCGGCAGGCCGTCGGTGCGCGGGGGCGTGCCGGCGTTGATCCGGTGCGCGTTGGTGACCACGCCGGACTGCTGGGCCTGCCGGAAGATCCGGGTCAGCCGGACCGAGGGCACGGGGCTGCCCGGGGCGAGCAGATCGCCCAGGACCTCGCCCGCGCCGACCGAGGGGAGCTGGTCCACGTCCCCCACGAGCAGCAGGTGGGCGCCCGGGGCCACCGCCTTCACCAGCTTGTTCGCCAGGAGGAGGTCCAGCATGGAGGCCTCGTCGACGACGACCAGGTCCGCGTCCAGGGGCCGGTCCCGGTCGTAGGCGGCGTCCCCGCCGGGCTTGAGCTCCAGGAGCCGGTGGACGGTGGAGGCCTCGGCGCCGGTCAGCTCCGCGAGGCGCTTGGCGGCCCGCCCGGTGGGGGCGGCGAGCACCACCCTGGCCTTCTTGGCGCGGGCCAGCTCCACGATGGAGCGGACCGTGAACGACTTGCCGCAGCCGGGGCCGCCGGTGAGGACCGCGACCTTGCGGGTCAGGGCGAGCCGCACGGCCTCCTCCTGCTCGGGCGCGAGGGAGGCGCCGGTGCGGGTCGCGAGCCAGGCCAGGGCCTTGTCCCAGGGCACGTCCCGGAAGGCCGGCATCCGGTCCTCCTCGGCCCGCAGCAGCCGCCGGAGCTGCCCGGCGAGGGACAGCTCGGCCCGGTGGAACGGGATCAGGTACACGGCGGTGACCGGCGTCCCCTCCGGCCCCGGCACGGTCTCCCGCACGACCCCCTCGGGGTCCTCGGCCAGCTCGCCCAGGCACTCGATGACGAGGCCGGTGTCGACCTGGAGGAGCTTCACCGAGTCCGCGATCAGCCGCTCCTCGGGCAGGAAGCAGTGCCCCTGGTCGCTGGACTGCGACAGGGCGTACTGGAGGCCGGCCTTCACCCGGTCGGGGCTGTCGTGCGGGATGCCGACGGACTGCGCGATCCGGTCGGCGGTGAGGAAGCCGATGCCCCACACGTCGGAGGCGAGCCGGTAGGGCTGGTTCCTCACGACGGAGATCGAGGCGTCCCCGTACTGCTTGTAGATCCGGACCGCGATGGAGGTGGAGACGCCGACCTCCTGGAGGAAGACCATCACCTCCTTGATCGCCTTCTGCTCCTCCCAGGCGGCGGTGATGTTCCTGGTCCGCTTGGGACCGAGCCCCGGGACCTCGATGAGCCGCCCCGGGGACTCTTCGAGGATGTCGAGGGTGTCGAGCCCGAAGTGCCGGGTGATGCGGTCGGCGAAGACCGGCCCGATGCCCTTGACCAGGCCGGAGCCGAGGTAGCGGCGGATGCCCTGGATGGTGGCGGGCAGGACGGTCGTGTAGTTCTCGACGGTGAACTGCTTGCCGTACTGCGGATGGGACCCCCAGCGGCCCTCCATCCGCAGCGACTCCCCCGGCTGGGCGCCGAGCAGCGCGCCGACGACCGTGAGGAGGTCACCGGCCCCGCGCCCGGTGTCGACCCGGGCGACCGTGTAGCCCGTCTCCTCGTTGGCGTAGGTGATCCGCTCCAGGACCCCTTCGACCACTGCCGGACCGCGACCCTCGTTGGACATGTGTCGACCGTAGCGAAGGGGTCGGACAGGAGGGGGACGGGCCCGTGGAGAACCTTCGGTTCCGGATGCGGGAAGGGCCGCCTCCCGGAGCCGCCGCTCCAGGGCGCGGTCAGACCTCCAGGAAGCGCCGCAGCGTCTCCTCCAGGACCTCCGCGCCGTCCCGGATCCACAGGTCGTCGTTGAAGAGTTCCACCTCCACCGGGCCCGTGTAGCCGGTCCGTTCCAGGAGGTCGGTCCAGGCGCGGAGGTCGATCGCGCCGTCCCCGAGCTGGCCCCGGCCGTTGAGGACGCCGGCCGGGAGGGGGGTGATCCAGTCGGCGAGCTGGAAGGAGTGGATGCGGCCGGTCGCGGCCGCGCGTTCCACCGCCGCCGGGGCCCGGTCGTCCCACCAGAGGTGGTACGTGTCGACCACCACGCCGACCTGCTCGGCGGGGAACCGTTCCGCGATGTCCAGGGCCTGGTCCAGGGTGGAGACCGCGCAGCGGTCGGCGGCGTACATCGGGTGGAGCGGTTCGACGGCGAGGCGGACGCCCCGCTCCCCCGCGTACGGGGCCAGTTCGCCGATCGCCTCCGTGATGCGGGCCCGGGCGGCCGGGAGGTCGGGGAAGGCGGGGGTGAGGCCGCCGGAGACCAGGACCAGGGTGTCGGTGCCGAGGGCCGCCGCCTCGTCGACCGCCGCGCGGTTGGACGCGAGCCGGTGGTCCGAGGTGAAGAAGCCGCCCCGGCAGAGGGTGGTGACCTCCAGGCCCGCCTCCCGCACGAGCGCGGCCGCCGCCTCGACCCCGTACTCCCGGACGGGTTCGCGCCACAGGCCCACGCCCCGGACGCCCAGGCGGACGCAGTGGGAGACGAGGTCGGGGAGGGGGAGCTGTCTGACCGTCATCTGGTTGACCGAGAAGCGCTCGGGGTTCATCGCGGGACTCCGTGGACCGTGAGGAGGGACCTCATCCGGGACTCCGCCAGCGCCGGGTCGGGGAACAGGCCGAGGCCGTCCGCCAGTTCGTAGGCGCGCGCGAGGTGCGGGAGGGAGCGGGCGGACTGGAGGCCGCCGACCATCGTGAAGTGGTCCTGGTGGCCGGCCAGCCAGGCCAGGAGGACGACGCCCGTCTTGTAGTAGCGGGTCGGGGGCCGGAAGAGGTGGCGGGAGAGGTCCACCGTGGGGTCCAGGAGCGCGCGGAAGGCCTTCGTGTCGCCCGTGTCGAGGGTGCGGACCGCCCGCGCCGCCAGGGGGCCCAGCGGGTCGAAGATGCCGAGCAGGGCGTGGCTGAAGCCCTGTGCGTCGCCCTCGATCAGCTCCGGGTAGTGGAAGTCGTCGCCCGTGTAGCAGCGGACGCCGTCGGGGAGGCGGCGGCGCAGCTCGACCTCGCGCCGGGCGTCCAGGAGGGAGACCTTGACGCCGTCGACCTTGTCCGGGTGGGCCGCGACCACGTCGAGGAAGGTCTCCGTCGCCGCGTCGAGGTCGGCCGAGCCCCAGTAGCCGTCGAGCGCCGGGTCGAACATCGGGCCGAGCCAGTGCAGGATCACCGGTTCGGAGGCCTGGCGCAGGAGGTGGCCGTAGACGTCGAGGTAGTCCTCGGGGCCCGTGGCGGCCTCCGCGAGGGCGCGGGAGGCCATCAGGACCGCCCGCGCGCCCGACTCCTCGACCACCGCGAGCTGTTCCTCGTACGCGGCGCGGACCTCCGGCAGCGTGCCGCGCGCGAGCTGGTCGGTGCCCGCGCCGCAGGCGATCCGGCCGCCGACGGCCCTCGCCTCGGCGGCCGAGCGCCGGATCAGCTCGGCCGCCCCCGCCCAGTCGAGGCCCATGCCGCGCTGGGCGGTGTCCATGGCCTCCGCGACCCCGAGGCCGTGGGACCAGAGGTGGCGGCGGAAGGCGAGGGTGGCGTCCCAGTCGACGGCGGCCGGGCCGTCGGGGGTGGTGTCGGCGTACGGGTCGGCGACGACGTGCGCGGCGGAGAAGACGGTGCGGGAGGCCGGGGGGCCGGCCGGGGCGAGCGCCAGGGGGTCGGTGCGGGGCTCGTAGGTCCGCAGACCGCCGCCGGGGGCGGGGAGGCGGAGCGTCATGGGGTCGTCTCCCGGGTGGCGGGGTGGCGGGTCGTCAGGGGGTCGTCTCCCGGGTGGCGGGTCGCCACGGGGGCGGTTCCGGAACGTCCGTTCGCCGGGGGCGGGGGCGTCGTCACAGCGTCACCTCCGGGACCTCCAGGCGGCGGCCCTCGGTCGCCGACCGCAGGCCCAGTTCCGCGAGCTGGACGCCCCGGGCGCCCGCGAGCAGGTCCCAGCGGTAGGGCTCGTCGAGGACCACGTGGCGCAGGAACAGCTCCCACTGGGCCTTGAAGCCGTTGTCGAAGCCGGCGTTGTCCGGGACCTCCTGCCACTGGTCCCGGAAGGACTCGGCGGCCGGGACGTCGGGGTTCCAGACCGGCTTCGGGGTGGCCGAGCGGTGCTGGACGCGGCAGCCGCGCAGTCCGGCGACGGCGGAGCCGTGGGTGCCGTCGACCTGGAACTCGACCAGCTCGTCGCGGTGGACGCGGACCGCCCAGGAGGAGTTGATCTGGGCGACGGCCCCGCCCTCCAGCTCGAAGATCCCGTATGCCGCGTCCTCGGCGGTGGCCTCGTAGGGCTTGCCGTGCTCGTCCCAGCGGCGCGGGACGTGGGTGGCGACGTGGGCGGTGACGGAGGTGACCCGGCCGAAGAGCTCGTGGAGCACGTACTCCCAGTGCGGGAACATGTCGACGACGATCCCGCCGCCGTCCTCGGCGCGGTAGTTCCAGCTCGGGCGCTGGGCCTCCTGCCAGTCGCCCTCGAAGACCCAGTAGCCGAACTCGCCCCGTACGGACAGGATCTCGCCGAAGAAGCCGCCGTCGATCAGGCGCTTGAGCTTGAGCAGGCCCGGCAGGAACAGCTTGTCCTGGACGACGCCGTGCTTGATGCCCCTCTCGGCGGCGAGCCGGGCGAGGTCGAGGGCCCCGGCCAGGTCCCCGGCGGTCGGCTTCTCGGTGTAGACGTGCTTGCCGGCGGCTACGGCCTTCCGGATCGCGTCGGCGCGGGCCGGGGTGACCTGCGCGTCGAAGTAGATGTCGACGCGCTCGTCCGCGAGGACCGCGTCGAGGTCGGTGGACCACTCGGTGAGGCCGTGGCGCCCGGCGAGGGCGCGCAGGGCGGGCTCGCGGCGGCCGACGAGGACGGGCTCGGGCCAGAGGACCTCGCCGTTCCCGAGGTCGAGTCCGCCCTGTTCGCGCAGGGCGAGGATGGAGCGGACCAGGTGCTGGCGGTGTCCCATGCGGCCGGTGACGCCGTTCATGGCGATGCGGACGGTCCTGCGTGTCACGGAAGGTTCCTCTCTCCGGGTGGGGCGTGCGCGATCGCCCGTGTTTCCCGCGTGCGATAGAAAGCGCTTTCTACAGACGGGGACGCTAGCCTGCCGACAACGCCGCCCACAAGGCCCCGGAGGTACGCACCGCGATGACCGTCACCCTGGCGGACGTGGCCGCCCGCGCACGGGTCTCCCCCGCCACCGTCTCCCGCGTCCTCAACGGCAACTACCCGGTGGCCGCGTCCACCCGGGAACGGGTGCTGCGGGCCGTGGCCGACCTCGACTACGTCCTCAACGGCCCCGCGAGCTCCCTCGCCGCCGCCACCTCCGACCTGGTCGGCGTGCTGGTCAACGACATCGCGGACCCCTTCTTCGGGATCATGGCGAGCGCGGCGCAGACCGCGATCGGCTCGGGCGCGTCCGGGCGGGGCGGGGGCGAGAAGCTCGCCGTCGTCTGCAACACCGGCGGCTCCCCCGAGCGCGAGCTGACCTACCTCACGCTGCTCCAGCAGCAGCGGGCCGCCGCCGTGATCCTCATGGGCGGCTCCCTGGAGGACCCGGAGCGGCTGGCGGCGACGGCCGCCAAGCTGTCCAGGCTCGCGGACGCGGGGACCCGGGTCGTGCTGTGCGGGCGCCCGCCGGTGGAGGGGGACGCGCACGCGGCGGCCCTCGTCTTCGACAACCGGACCGGCGCGCGCCGCCTCACCGAGCACCTGCTCGGCCTCGGCCACCGGCGGATCGGCTACGTGGCGGGCCCGGCCGACCGGACGACGACCCGGCACCGCCTGGAGGGGCACCGGGAGGCGCTGGCGGCGGCCGGGATCCCGGAGGGGCCGACGGTCCACGGCCCGTACGAGCGGGCCTCCGGCCACGGGGCGGCGGGCGAACTCCTCGCCCGCGACCCGGAGCTCACCGCGATCGTCGCCTGCAACGACACGGTGGCCCTCGGCGTCTGCGCGGCCCTCAGGGAACGCGGCCTGGACGTCCCCGGCGACGTCTCCGTGGCGGGCTTCGACGACCTGCCGTCGGCCCTGGACACGGTCCCGTCCCTGACGACCGTCCACCTCCCGCTGCACGAGGCCGGCGCCCGCGCGGGCCGCCTGGCGACATCCTCGGAGGACCCCCCGCCGGGTGGCCTCGTGACGGTCCCGGCGGAGGTGGTGGTGCGGGGGTCGACGGGGGAGCCCCGGACATGAACGGAGCGGGGGCCGCCCGTCCGGCCGGCCCCCGCTCCGTTCCCGTCCCGCGTCAGATCGCCGCCCGGTAGAAGTACGTCCTCCGGTACGCGATCTTGCCGTCCCGGACCAGGTACGTGTCGGCGAAGCCCTCGTCCAGGGCCGTGCCGTCGCGGCTCGCGCCGCGGAAGCGGCCCCAGCAGGCCGCCGCGGCGAGGCCGCCGGTGACCTGGTCGACCTCGTGGGCGCCCGAGGCGATGATCCGCTCGTGCTCGTAGAAGTGGCGGATCCGGTCCAGGCCCTCCAGGGCCGGATAGCCGGGGCGCTCGTAGACCGCGTCGTCGGCGAAGACCTCGCCGAGGTCGTCCCACGTGCGGGAGTCGACCACCTGGAACAGCCGGGCCACCAGTGAGTCGGCGGTCACCTGGGGGTGTGTGCGTGCCGTCATGACCGTGCTCCTTCGGTGCGTGTCGTCGGAAGGGCGGGGCGGTGCGGGTGCGCGCCGGGAGGGTGGTTCGGCGCGCACCGGTGGGGCGTGCTCGGCGGGGTGGTTCAGTGCGCGTCGGCGCGCGCCTTGTCGAAGGCCGTCGCCAGTCGGGAGACGCCCTCCCGGCGCTGCTCCTCGTCGAGGGTCGCGAAGGAGAGCCGCAGCAGCCGGGAGCCGTCCTGCTCGATGCAGAACGGCGCTCCGGGCACCAGCGCGAGCCCCTGGGCCAGGGCGTGTTCGTACAGCAGGTCCGAGGTGACCCGGGGGTCGTCGACGGAACACCAGAAGAACAGGCCGCCGCGCGGGTCGTCGAAGCCGAGCCACGGCAGCCGTTCGCGCAGCAGCGCCGCCGTCGCCCGCGCCTTGTCCCCGTACAGGGTGCGCAGGCGGGCGAGGTGGGCGGGGAGGAACGACGGGTCGCCGAGGAGTTCGGCGAGGACGTGCTGCCCGAAGGTGTTCGTCTGGAGGTCGCTGCTCTGCTTGGCCGCCACCAGTTCGCGGACCAGGCCCGCCGGCGCGGTGAGTCCGGCCACCCGGAACCCCGGGCACAGCGTCTTCGACAGGCTCATCAGCCGGATCACCCGGTCGCCGTGCACGTCCGTGGACGGCAGCCGCTCCCCCTCGAACGCCAGGTCGCCGTACGGGTCGTCCTCGACGATCAGGAAGCCGTAGCGGCCGGCCAGGGCCGCCAGGTCCCGGCGGCGCTCCTCGGTGAGCACGCCGCCGGTGGGGTTGTGGAAGTGCGGGACGACGTAGACCAGTTTGGGCCGGGCTCCGGCCGCGAGCCGCTCCGCCAGGACGTCGGTCCGCATGCCGTCGCGGTCGGTGGGCAGCGGCAGGAGCCGGGCCCCGGCGCCCCGGAAGGACTGCACGGCGCCCAGGTAGCTGGGGTCGTCCAGGGCCACCTGGTCGCCCTCGTCGAGGAGCGTCCGGGCCACCAGGTCCAGGCCCTGCTGGCTGCCGCCGGTGACCATCGCCCGTTCCGGGCCGACCGGCGCGCCGGTCTCGCCCGCGCGCCGGGCCACCGCCTCGCGCATCGCCGCGGTGCCCGCCGTGGGGGCGTACTGGAGGGCGGAGGCGGCCGACCGGGAGAGGATCCGGTCCGTCACCTCCGCGAGGCGGGCGACCGGGAAGCTGTCGGGGGCCGGGATGCCCCCGGCCATCGACAGGACGCCCGGCGCGTTGGCGGCCGACAGGATGCGGTCGATGGCGTCGGAACGGCCCCAGGAGGTGCGCCGGGCGAGGAGCCCGGAGAAGTCTTCCGTCATGACGTCACCGCCGTCTTCTCCGAGCCCTCCGGCTCCGCGCCGATCTGCGGCGGGAAGTCCTTCAGCCGCCAGACCGGGGACAGGAGCACCACGAGGACCGCCGAGAGGAAGGCCCCGGCGGTCACGAACAGCGTCTCGCGCAGGCCGATCAGGTCGCCCAGCCAGCCGCCGACGAGCGCGCCGAGCGGGAGCATCCCCCAGGACACGAAGCGGTAGCCGGCGTTCATCCGGCCGAGCAGTTCGTCCGGGGTGATCGACTGGCGCAGGCTGATGATGTGGATGTTGGCCATCGTGCCGCCCGCGCCGATCAGCGCGAACGCGGCGACGAACAGGACCAGGGTGAGGATCCCGTCGTTCGCCGGGGCCAGCGGGATGATCACGGGCGCGGCGCAGCACAGCACGAGCGCCGTCAGGATCGCGGGGCCGAGCCCCATCGCCCGCTTCAGGCTCCGGGCGACCAGGGAGCCGCCGAGCGAGCCGACCGCGCCGGTGCCGAGCAGCAGGCCGATCGTCCCCGGGGAGAGGTCCAGGCGGCGGGCCGCGTACAGCACGAAGACGGTCTGGAGCGACATCCAGCAGAAGTTGTAGAGCCCGGACTGCAGGGCGCAGGCCCGCAGGTGGGCGTTGTGCCAGATGATCCGGATGCCGTCGCCGACGCTCTTCCACAGGCCGGTGCGGCGCTCGGGCACGACCGGCGGCGGCTCGGGCCTGCGGACCGCGAGCAGCGTGGCCACCGAGACCAGGTACGAGGCGCCGTTGATGAGCAGGGCGTACGGCGCGGTGACCCAGCCGATGAGCAGACCGGCCAGGCCGGGGCCGCCGATCTGCGCGAGGGAACTGGTGCCCTGGAGCTTGCTGTTGCCCTCCACCAGGTGTTCCTTGCCGATGAGGGTCGGCAGGTACGACTGGTAGGCGACGTCGAAGACGACGGTGAGGACCCCGATGAGGAGGGCCGCCACGTACACGAACTCGATGCGCAGCAGGTCCGCCACGGCGAGCAGGGGGACCGCCGTGACGAGCAGCGCGCGTCCCACGTTCGCCGTGATCATCAGCGGGCGGCGGCGGACGCGGTCGACCCAGACCCCGACGAGCAGGGTGACGAGCAGGAACGGGGCGTAGGAGGCGGCGTTCACCAGGCCGACCTGGGAGGAGGACGCGTCCAGGGTGAGCACCGCCGTCAGCGGCAGGGCCAGGGTGGTGACCTGGGCGCCGATCTGGGAGATGCCCTCGCCCGTCCAGAACTTCATGAACTCGGCGTCGCGCCACAGCGCTCCGCGCTCGCGCCCCCCGGCGGCGGGCGCGCCGCCGGGGGCCGCCGGGCCGGCCGGCTCCGTGGAGCCGGCCGGGCCCGTCGAGCCGTTCGAGTCGGTGGACTCGGTCACCTTTCGCCCTCGCCGTCCGCCGGGTCGGCCACGTGGAAGGCGCAGCCGATCTGGGCGCCGCGCAGCATGCTGACGATGCCGACGGCCGGGTCGGTGACGCCCCGGGCCAGGGTGCCGGCGTATTTCCCGTCGACCATGAGGGTGCCGTAGGCGACGGCCATGTCCTCGGTGGTGACGCCGTCCTCGGAGAGGAACCGCTCGGTGGTCGGGAGCAGACGGCGCTGGAGGACGAAGGGGCCGCCAACGGCCTGGTGGAGCTTCTCCACCCACTCCTTCTGGTCGGTGGTCCAGCCGGGGGTGACGCCGACGCCGCCGTAGAGCAGCGTGGGCTTGAGGACCAGGAGGTCCTTGTTGGCGACGGCGTACGGCAGGAGGTCGATCTTCTCGCCCTCGAAGGTGACCTTCTCGTCGCGGACGAAGCGGGTCCAGGGCAGGATCCGGTCGACGAGGGCGCGCTCGTCCTCGGTGAGGGCGGCCCGGTTGCGCTCGTCGCTGAGCATGGCGAGGCTGCCCTTGTTGCCGTACAGCTCGCAGTCGAGCGAGGCGAACAGCTCGACCTGCCCGGCCTCGGCGGCGTCCAGGAGCGGGTTGACGAGGTCGTACGTGCGCGGCTCGTCCGGCATCTCGCCGGGCAGGAACAGGCGGTAGACGACGTCGACGCGCCGCCCGTCGTACACGACCGCGCCGTCCTCGTAGGTGAAGTCCCCGAGGTGGCAGACGACCGGGTCGAAGCCGAGGTCCTTGAAGGCGGGGACGACGAACTCCATCCAGCACTTGGACTTCTCGAAGCCGTCGGGCCAGTCGGTGATGGCGAGCAGCGGGCGCTCGGTCCCGGCGAGGGAGGGGGCCTGGCGGCGCAGCACGTCGGTGATGCGGGCCAGCGGGTCGGGGTAGACCAGGTTCTCGGCGGCGGCGAAGGCCGCGAACTCCTCGTCCTTGATCAGGGCGCGGGCGAACTCGCCCATCTGCCAGCCGCCGAGCGAGGTGCCGGTGTTCAGTTCCATGAGGCGGAAGCCGTCGGTCTCGCGGTAGAGGTCGGCGCGGGACAGCGGCGGGATCTCGTCGACCGCGCCGCGCAGGACCAGGTCGGCCTGGGTGGCGCTCATGCCGACGGCCTCGGCGAAGGCGCGCAGGTCGCCGCCGAAGAGGCGGGCGGGGACGGACTTGAGGAGTTCGAAGAGGCCGTTGAGGTCGCGTTCGAGGCCGGCGACGTCGTCGGCGCTGAGGAAGACGGGGCGGTTGAGGCCCTCGCCGCCGCCGGCGCCGTAGCGGAACCACTCGACGCCCCGGACGCCGGAGACCGTCATGCGGGCAGCGGTGCGCTCGTGGTCGAAGAAGCGGCGGGTGACGGCGTTCTCGACGCGGGCGCCGAGCTTGTGGGTGCCGGCGCCGGTCACCTCGGTGCGGGAGAGGCCCTCGGCCCGGTCCAGGGCGCGGCGGGTCTCGACCGGGTCCGCGCCGACGGCGATGAGGGCGGCGGAGCGCGGGGTGAGGCCGCGCGGCGGGAGCTGGAGCTCGTCGCCGGGCTCGGCGAGGGCCACGGCCTCGACCAGGCCGTCGACCTCGGAGGGGTCGGGCAGGACGACCCGGTCGATGGTGCCGTCGTACGAGGGGTAGAGGAAGCGGATCTCGCCGCTGAGCGCGCGGGTCGGGGTGAGGTCGGGGACGCGCTCGAAGGCGATCTCGGCGGCGGCGACCGCGAGGTCGATGCCGGTGGCGAGCTGGTGGACGTGCGGGATGAGGTCGCCGCCGAGGCGTCCGTTCAGCTCGATCAGGCGCGGCCCGTCGGTGCTGACGCGCAGCTCGGTGTGGGTGACGCCGTAGTCGACGCCGACGGCCCGGTGGGAGTCGCGGACCAGCTCCACGACGGCCTCGGCCCACGGCTCGTCCTGCCAGCCGGTGACCAGGTGGCCGACCTCCTCGAAGTACGGCTGGGGGCCGAGGCGCTTGCGGGCGACGCAGACGGGGGTGACGACGCCGTCCACGACGGTGCTGTCGACGCTCAGTTCGGGGCCCTCGACGTACTCCTCGACGAGGACGGTGTCGGCGGTGCCGGCGCCCTGGAGGCGGCTGGCGGCGGCGAGCCGGTAGGCCTGGCGCAGGCCGTCGGCGTCGCGGGCCACCATGACGCCGAAGCTGCCGCCGAGGGTGCGGGGCTTGACGACGACGGGGAAGCCGATGGCCTCGGCGGCGGCGACGGCCTCGTCCTCGCTCGCGGCCGGGGCGTGGCGGACGGCCGCCATCCCGGCGGCCTCCAGGGCCTGGCGGGTGGCGTACTTGTCGCGGCAGACCTTGGCGGCGGCCGGGTCCATGGCCCGCAGGCCGAGGCGCGCGGCCACCGAGGAGACGGCGGCGAGCGACCACTCGTCCCAGGTGACGATCGCGGCCTCGGCGACCTCGCCGCGCAGGTCGGCGACGGAGGGGAAGAGCTTGTGCGCGTCCGTCGTGTCGGCGATCCGGTGGGTGTCGACGTACTTCGCCTGCCAGCTGGGCGCCTCGGGGGCGATCAGGGTGACCTCGTACCGCGCGGCGAGGGAGGCGAGCGCGTACTCCCGGTACTGGCGGATGCGGCTGCCGACCAGGATGACGCGCGGGCGTTCGGTGGTCTTGACGGACACGGTGTGTGTTCCTTTCCGATGCGGGCGGTGCGTGGGGCCGGGGTGTGATCCGCCGGACCGGCCCCGGGTGTGGCAGGTGGTGCGGGTGGGACCGGCCGGTCACGCGTCCAGGGGGGTGCAGGTGAGCCGGAAGCCGTTCGCGGAGGCCCCGATGGCCTCCTCCACGGCCGCGGTGGACGGGCCGCGGAAGCGGAAGCGGGTGCCGACGTGCTCGTATCCGCTGATCGGCGGGACCCGTTGGCCGACGGGCACGTGCAGCACCGCGTACGGCTTGCGCTCCTCGGCCGGCGGCGCGGTCCAGTCGGCGCGTTCGACCAGGCAGGGCGCCGGGACGGGCAGCGGCAGGAGCAGGTAGCCGCCGACCTCGCCGGTCTTCGGGGCGGGCAGGACCGGCGCCCGGCCGAGCTGGATGTCGGCCGCCGCGGCCATCAGGTCGGCGCCGTGGACGTCCCGCCAGGTGAAGGGGATCTCGCCGCCGCCGACCCGGGCCCCGCACTCCAGGAAGACCGGGACGGGGCCGCCGTCCGCTCCCCGGGTGACGAACGCCTCCAGGTGGAAGACCCACGGCCGGCCCCCGCCGAGGGCGGCCCCGACGGCGGCGGCGAACGGCTCCACGGCGGCGAGCAGCACCGGGTCGTCCTCCTCGACCGAGCCCAGCCAGTTGCCCTGGGTGAAGTCGGCGCAGGTGCCGCCCACGTAGCGGGAGGCGGTCCAGCCGCCGAGCCGGTCGCCCTCCCACAGGCCGTCGATGTGCAGGATCGGGGCGTCCACGTACGTCTGGGCGAGGAACGGCTCGGCCGCGAGGTCGGCGGCCAGCTCCGGGTGCGCGTCCAGGTCGGCCTCGGAGTCGAGCCGGACCACTCCCCTGCTGGCGGTGCCCCGGTGCGGCTTGCAGACCAGCGGCCAGCCGTGGGCGCGCCCGAACTCCCGTACGGCGTCGGGGTCGGGGACGTGGGCGAGCGTCGGCACCGGGAGGCCGGCGGCGGCCACCGTCGTGCACATCAGGAGCTTGTCGCGGAAGACGGCGAGTTCCTCCGGGGTCTGCCCGGCGATCCCGAACTCCTCGCGGACCAGGGCCGCCGTGTCGAGGTCGCCCTCGTTGAGCGCGATCAGCGCCTCCGGCGGGCCGTACCGCTCGACGAGCGCGGCGAGGGCCGCGCGGACGGCGGGCAGGTCGTCGGTGAGGCCGACGGTGACGACGGCCTCGGCGTCCCCGGGGACGGAGGCGCGGCCGAGTTCGGTGCTGATGTAGGTGACCCGGTGGGTGCCGTGGTCGACGTAGTCGGCGTAGAGCGCGTGGGTGTCCCGCCAGCGGTGCAGGACCGTCACGTGCGGGCGGGGCCTGGTCATGCGGTCGTCTCCTCCGCGTCCGCCGGGGAGGCGGACAGCCAGGACAGGGCCGCCGCCACCATCGAGCGGACGCCGACGAGCAGGGCGGGGCCCGACTGCGGGGCGAAGGTGGGGGCGTGGTTCTGCGGGATGTCCTCGTCCAGGCGTCCGGCGGCGAACGCGGCCGTGAACACCTCCGGGTCGAGGCCGCCCCAGAACCAGTACACGGACGGCACCTGGGCGGCCGTCGCCAGGATGCCGAAGTCCTCGCTGGCCGTGGTCGGGCCCATCGTCATCACGGCCCCGTCGCCGAAGGCCTTGCGGTGCGCGTCGGCGACCCGCTCGGCGGCGGCCGTGTCGTTGACCGTCATCGGCAGGTGGTAGACGGAGGTGATCTCCGGCTCGGCGGTCGCGCCGGCCGCGTCCGACTCGGCCTTCGCCAGGCGCTCGATGGAGGCGAGGACCTTGTCGCGGACGGGCGCCGAGCTGGTGCGGACGTTGATGCCGAGCTCGGCCGTGTCCGGGATGACGGCGGCCGTGGTGCCCGCGTGCAGCTTGCCGACGGTGACCACCACCGGCTCCTGGGCGGGGGTCTCGCGGGAGACGATGGTCTGGAGCCGCAGGACGAGCGAGGCGGCCATGAGGACCGGGTCCACGGCCGACTCCGGCTTGGAGCCGTGGCCGCCGCGCCCGAAGAGCTTCACGGTGATGGAGTCCGTGGCGCCCATGACGGTGCCGGGGCAGGTGGCGATGAGGCCGACGGGGCCGGGGCCGACGTGCTGGCCGAGGATGACGTCCGGCTTCGGGAAGCGCTCGAACAGGCCGTCGTCGACCATCGAGCGGGCGCCGTAGCCGCTCTCCTCGCCGGGCTGGAAGACGGCCACGACCGTGCCCTTCCAGTGCTCCGTGCGGGAGGAGAGCAGCGCGCACGCCCCGATCAGGGCGGCCACGTGCAGGTCGTGGCCGCAGGCGTGCATCACCGGGACCTCGGCGCCGGAGTCGTCGGTGGCGGTCACCGTGCTCGCGTACGGCAGGCCGGTGGCCTCCTTGACCGGCAGGGCGTCCATGTCGGCGCGGAGCATAACCACGGGGCCCTCGCCGTTGCGCAGGACGGCGACCACGCCGGTGCGGCCCACGCCGGTGGTGATCTCCCAGCCGCCCTGCGCCGCGAGCCGCTCCGCGACGAGGGCCGCCGTGCGCTTCTCCTGGAAGGCGAGCTCGGGGTGGGCGTGCAGGTCCTGGTAGTCGGCCTCCAGGGCGGGGAACAGCGGTTCCAGCGCGTCGAGCACTGCGGTCAGGGAGTCCATGGCGTCCTCACTCGGAGACGGGGGTGTCGGGAAGGGGGTGCTCGCGCACGCCCCAGGAGGCGAGCAGCGCCGCCGCGCAGGTGATCGCCGGCCACCACGGCACCCAGCCGCCGTGGCCGGCGGAGCGCAGCCACTCGGCGAGGGCCGGGAAGGTGCCGCCGAAGAGGCTGATCGCGAGGGCGGCGGGCAGGCCGACGGCGACCGCCCGGACGGCGGGCGGGAAGAGCTGCCCCGCGAAGACGTTGCTGACGGCGAGGGGCAGGGCGAGCAGGAACAGCAGCACCACCGTGACGACCGGGACGGGCACCCGGCCCGCGACCATGCCGGCGAGCAGCGGTACGGAGCCGAGCGCGAGCCCGGCGAAGCCGGTCCGCAGGACGGGCAGGGCCCCGAACCGGTCGGCCGCCTTCCCCGCGGCGAGCATGCCGCCGAGGAGCGCCACCATGCCGAGGAGCAGGGCCCCGGAGGCCTCCTCCTTGGTGGCGGCGCCCGCGGCGGCGGCGTACGCCGGGAAGTCGACCGTGAGGAAGTAGAAGACGGTGGTGGCGCCGGAGGTGATGGCGAACACCACGGAGAGCGGCCCGAGGTGGGCCCGCAGGACGGGCCAGGGGCTCGCGCCGCGCCCGCGCTCGCGTTCGCGCGCGTCCTCGGTGAAGACCTCGCTCTCGGCCGCGCCGCGCCGGATCCACAGGGCCGTCAGACCGAGCAGCGCGCCGAAGACGAAGGCGAGGCGCCAGGCGCCGTCCTCGACGCCCGCCTCCCCGAACACCCCGAGCAGGACGCTGAGCACGATGAACGACAGGGCGCTGCCGAGGACCACGCCGCCGTAGGAGATCGCGCTGTAGAAGTACCGGCTGCGGCCGGGGGCCGTCTCGGTGACGTACGCGGCGGCGCTCGGGTTCTCGGCCCCGACGGACAGGCCCTGCACGAGCCGGGCGGCGACCACGAGGAGCGGGGCCGCGATGCCGATCGAGGCGTGGCCGGGAATCACCGCCAGGAGCAGCGAACCGGCCGCGATCAGGCCGACGGTGAGGGTGAGTCCGAAGCGGCGCCCCCGGGTGTCGGTGAGCCGCCCGATGACGACGCTGCCGAGCGGCCGCACCAGGAAGCCGAGCGCGAAGCCGAGGTAGGCGGCGATCAGCCGGGCGGTGGGCGAGGAGCCGGGGAACAGCTGCTCGGCGAAGTACGGCGCGAGCACGCCGTAGATCGTCCAGTCGTACGCCTCCACGACGGACCCGACGCTGGCGGCGAGGAGTTCACGACGGGGCTTGCGGGCGGGGGCGGGGGCCTTGCCGGCCGGGGTGGCGGGAGCGGGGGCCCCGGGCCCGGGCCCGGGGGCCGCCGCGGCGGTGGCGGGGGCGGTGCCTTCGGCCGGTGCCGCCGGGACCGTCGTCCCGGCCGGAGGCACCGCCCCCGTGCCTATCTCCGACGTGCTCATCCGGCCACCCCGTACACCCGTGCGCCGTCCCCGTCCCCGTGTCCGGCCGGGTGCGGGACCGCGTGCAGGCGGGCGCCGACGGCCGGGAGGTCCGCCAGGCCGGTCAGGCCGGTGAGGACCGGGATGCCGGCCTCGGCGAGGGCCTTGGCCGCCGGGCCGTCGCGCTCGGCGCTGTCGGTGGCGACCAGGGCGGCGCCGCGCTCGGCGAGGAGCGCGACGGCGTCCGGGGTGAGCCAGGGGCCGTCCGGGCGGCCGGTGTGGACGACGACGGCGTGCCCGGCCGGTTCGAAGGGCGCGAGCGCGAGCCGGTCGGCGACCGGTTCGTCCGTGCCCACGAGCCGTACCAGGGCGACGGGCAGGTCGACCAGGCCCTCGATGCCCTCCGGCGCCCCGGCGGGCCGGTCGAGGCGGGTGCCGGGGCCGGTCAGGTCGACCATGCGGCGGACGGGGGCGCCGTCCTCCGCCCCGGCCGTCCCCGTGTTCCGCGAGCCCTTGTGCGGCTCCTGGATCAGCTCCTTGCGGCTGATGGTGGTGCCGCCGACCATCAGCAGCCCCAGGTGGCGCACGAGGAGTTCGCCGAGTTCGGCGTCGTCGATGTCGTCACCGGGGATGTCGAGGCGGAAGCCCTCGGTCCGCAGGGATCCGCCGTTGCTGAAGACCACCTCGGCGTCGAAGTCGACCCGCCACTGCCCGGCACCGGTTGCCGTCGTCATGTGCTTCGTTCCTTCACTCGGTCACGTGGTTCGCGTGGTGCGCCGCTCCGGGAGCGGACCCTCAGGCACAGTCGATGAGGGCCTTCTCCAGGGCGCCGACCACTTCGTGGAGCTCTTCCTCCGTGATGGTGAGGGGCGGAAGGAGCCGGAGCACGGCGCCGTGCCGACCGCCGCTCTCCAGGAGCAGTCCGTGTTCCAGGCAGGCCTTCTTGACGCGGCGGGCGCGGTCGCCGTCGGCGGGCCGGGCGCCCAGGGCGTCGGCCTCGCCGGCCGGGTCGACGAGTTCGACGCCCCACATCAGGCCCTTGCCGCGGACGTCGCCGATCTCCGGACGGGTCAGGGCGAGGCGCCGCAGCAGGCCGCCGAGCAACTCTCCCTTGACGGCGGCCTTCTCCACGAGTCCTTCTTCGGCCAAGACGTCCAGGGCGGCGGCGCCCGCCACCAGGGCGATCTGGTTGCCGCGGAAGGTGCCCGCGTGGGCGCCGGGCCGCCAGGCGTCGTACCTGCCGTGGTAGAGCATCAGGGCGAGCGGGAAGCCGCCGCCGACCGCCTTGGAGACGAGGACGGCGTCGGGTTCGATGCCGGACTCCTCGAAGGCCCACATGGTGCCGGTGCGGCCCCAGCCGGCCTGGATCTCGTCCAGGACGAGCGGGATGTCGAGGCGGGCGGTGATCTCGCGCAGTCCGCGCAGCCACTCGGGGGGCGCGGGGATCACGCCGCCCTCGCCCTGCACGGCCTCCACGAAGACGGCGGCGGGCTTGGTGATGCCGCTCTCGGGGTCGGTGAGCAGCCGCTCGATGTAGGTGAGGCCGACCCGGATCCCCTGGTCGCCGCCGAGGCCGAAGGGGCAGCGGTAGTCGTAGGGGTACGGCAGGTGGTGCACGTCCGGCATCAGCGAGGCCACCGGCTCCTTGGCGCCCAGGTTGCCGGTGAGGGCCAGCGAGCCGGCCGTCATGCCGTGGTAGGCGCCGTGGAAGGCGAGGACGGTGCGGCGGCCGGTGGCGGTCTTGAAGAGCTTGATCGCCGCCTCGGTGGCGTCCGCCCCGGCGGGTCCGCAGAACTGGGTGCGGAAGGTGTCGGCCATCGTGCCGGGCAGCTTCTCGTAGAGCGCCGACAGGAAGGCGTACTTGGCGGGGGTGGTCAGGTCGAGTGCCTGCTGCACCTGGCCGGATTCCAGGTACTCGCGGACCCGGCGCAGCACCTCGGGGTGGTTGTGGCCGAGGGCGAGGGTGCCGGCGGCGGCCAGGCAGTCGATGTACTCGGTGCCGTGGCCGTCGCGGACGCGGGCGCCGTGCCCGTCCTGGAGGACCTGGCCGAAAGCGGTGGCGTAGGTGCGGGCGCCGGATTCGCGGGCCTGGACGTACGCGTAGATCTCGTCCGGTGTGGGGGCGGTCGTGCGGGTGGTCACGTCATCACTTCCCAGGGGATGTACGGGCGTCCGCGACCATGACCTGGCCGAGGGCGATGCCGCCGTCGTTGGTCGGGACCTGTCGGTGGACGTAGGTGTCGAAACCGTCGGCGGTCAGCCCGGTCAGACAGTTGAGCAGCAGGAACTCGTTGAGGAACACGCCGCCGGAGAGCACGACCTGGTGCACGCCGGTCTCCTCGCGGAAGGCCCGGCAGCGGTCGCGGACCATCTCCACGACGGCGGTGTGGAAGCGGCGGCTGATCCGGTCGGCGGGCAGGCCGGCCGCGAGGTCGGCGGCCATGGCACGGATCACGGGCCGGGGGTCGACCTCGACGGGGCCGTCCGCGTCGGGCGTGCGGGCGTCGAAGCGGTAGGCGGTCTCCGGGGCGGAGTCGCGGGCGAGCAGGCCCTCCAGTTCGATGGGGCCCTGGGCCTCGTACTCGGCCAGGGAGCAGACCCCGGCGAGCGCGGCGGCGCCGTCGAAGAGGCGACCCATGCTGGAGGTGGCCGGGGAGTTGATCCCCCGGGCGGCCATGGTGGCGTACACGTGCCGCTGCTGCTCGTCGAGCGCGGCGAGGGCGGGGAAGGCGGCGACGGCCTTGTCCCGGTCGCCGTCGAAGGCGTCGAGGGCGAGGGCGTAGCCGGTGCGGACGGGTTCGCGGACGGCCTGGTCGCCGCCGATGAGGGGCAGTCGGCGCAGGCGTCCGACGCGCCGGTAGGCGGCGTAGTCGCCGAGGAGGAACTCGCCGCCCCAGACGGTGCCGTCCTCGCCGTAGCCGAAGCCGTCGAAGATCACGCCGAGGGTGGTGCCGGTGACGTGGTTCTCGGCCATGCAGGAGGCCATGTGGGCGTGGTGGTGCTGCACCTCGA
This sequence comes from Streptomyces sp. NPDC086147, assembly GCF_040702165.1. Lineage (NCBI taxonomy): Bacteria > Bacillati > Actinomycetota > Actinomycetes > Kitasatosporales > Streptomycetaceae > Streptomyces > Streptomyces sp. NPDC086147. Next base: position 241,165 of record NZ_JBFBJO010000005.1, read on the forward strand.
CGACGGTCCGGCCGGCGCCGTCCTCATCGAGCGCCGCCCGGGTGGAGCGGAACTGCGGGTGCAGGTCGTGCGCGGTCAGGCGCGGCTCCAGGGCGTAGAGCCGGGCGAGGTGGCGGGCGGTGCGCCGGTGGGAGGCGAAGGTCTCGTCGTTCTTGAGGTCGCCGATGTGCTGGCTGAGGAAGACCTTGCTGCCGTGCGACAGGGCGACCGTGGTCTTCAGCTCGGCGCCGAGCGCGACGGCGGGCGCGACCTCGCGGCCGACGTCCACGGGGTACGGGGCGTAGCCGCGGGCCCGTCTGATGAACTGGAGCAGGGGCGCGTCCAGTGCGTCGTGGACGGAGAGCCGGACGACGGAGTCGTCGACGCGGATCTCGATGTCGCGGTCGTGGTAGAGGATGACGTCCGCGATCCCGAAGAGCTGTTCCAGGGCCTCTTCGTTGCGGTACGCGATGGGGTAGCCGGAGATGTTGCCGCTGGTCATCACCAGTGCTTCCAGGCCGGGTTCGTCCAGGAGCAGGTGGTGGTGGGGCGCCGAGGGCAGCATGATCCCGAGGTTGGGGTTGCGGGGCGCGACCGACTCGGGCAGGGCGTCCGGCTGCTTGCGGGCGAGCAGGATGGGCCGGGCCGGGGAGCGCAGGACGTCGATCTCGTCCTCGGAGAGGACGGCGAGGCGCTGGGCGGTGGCCAGGTCGCGGACCATCACCGCGAACGGCTTGGAGTCGCGGCGCTTGCGGCGGCGCAGCAGGGCCACGGCCTCGGGCTGGGTGGCGTCCACGGCGAGGTGGAAGCCGCCGACGCTCTTGACGGCGACGATCCCGCCGTCGGCGAGGACCTCGGCGGCGCCGCGCAGGGCGGTGTCCCCCTCGGTGGTGCGGCCCTCCCGGTCGGTGAGCAGGAGCCGGGGCCCGCAGTCGGGACAGGCGTTGGGCTGGGCGTGGTAGCGCCGGTCGAGCGGGTCCTCGTACTCGGCCTTGCAGGCGGCGCACATGGTGAAGGACGCCATGGTGGTGGCCGGCCGGTCGTAGGGCAGGTCCTGGATGATGGAGTAGCGCGGACCGCAGTTGGTGCAGTTGATGAACGGGTAGCGGTGGCGCCGGTCGCGCGGGTCGCGCAGCTCGCCCTGGCAGTCGCCGCAGACGTGGGTGTCGGCGGGGAGCAGGGCGGTGCGGACGCCGGAGTGTTCGCTGTGGACGATGGTGAAGGGGCCCGCGGGCACGCTGCCCGCGGGGAGCCCCCGGGTCACCACGACACCGTCGACGCGGGCGAGTTCGGGCGCGCGGTCCTTCAGACCGGCGGCGAACTCGGCCAGGGCGGCGTCCGGACCGGACGCCTCCACGAGGACACCCTCGGGGTCGTTGCGGACCCAGCCGGAGAGGCACAGTTCACGGGCCAGCTTGTAGACGAACGGCCGGTAGCCGACGCCCTGCACCACCCCGGTGACCCGCAGCCGCCACTCCTCGGCGGCCGGCGGGGAGGTCGCGGTGTCCGGTGGAGACGTCACGGTGCTCATGGTGATCCCCTCGTTTCCTGGTCGGATCCTCAGCAGAGCCGGGGCAGTTCGGCCCCGAGGAGTTCTTCGAGCTGCGTCTCCCGGCCGTCGGCGTCCCGCAGCAGCACCAGGGCCCCGGTGTCCTCGGAGACCTCGCCGATGGTGACGGCGTGCTCGCCGTACCGGAGCGAGCGCAGCGCCGCCAGGACGTCCGCCTCGGCGGCGGGGTCGACGAAGACGGCGAGGCAGCCCTCGTTGGCGCAGTGCAGCGGGTTGATGCCGAGCATGTCGGCCGCCATGGCGGTCTCGTGCTGGATCGGCAGGCTGGGGGTGTCGACCCGGATCGTGCGGCCGAGCTTCCCGGCGTACTCGTGGAGGACGGCGGTCAGTCCGCCGCGGGTGACGTCGCGCATCGAGCGGACGGCGCCGGCCGGCACCCGGTCGAGTACCCCGTCGACGAGGTTGTTCAGCGGGGCGCAGTCGCTTTCGACGCGCTGCTCGAAGCCGAGGCCCTCGCGGATGGAGAGCAGGTGGACGGTGTGGTTGCCGATGGGGCCGCTCAGGATCACCTTGTCGCCGGGGCGCACGTCGGTCATGGAGAGCGGCTCGCGCTCGAAGACGCCGACGCCCGCGGTGTTGAGGTAGAGCTGGTCGGCCTCGCCCTTGCGGACCACCTTGGTGTCGCCGCCGACGATCTGCACGCCGGCCTCGCGGGCCGTCTCGCGGATCGACACGAGGACCTGCGTGAGGCGGTCGATCGGCAGGCCCGTCTCCAGGATCAGGCCCAGGGTGAGGTACTTGGGGCGGGAACCGGCCACGGCGAGGTCGTTGACCGTGCCGCAGACGGCGATCTTGCCGATGTCGCCGTTGCCGAAGAACGGCGGGTCGACGACGAAGGAGTCCGTCGTCATGGCGATGCGTCCGGTCTCGACCGGGAGGATCGCGCTGTCCTCCATGATGCCGATGTAGACGTCGCCGAGGGTCTCGGCGATGAGCTGGACCAGTTCCTGGCTCAGCTTCGCCCCGGTGCCGTGGTCGAGGAGGATCTCGTCACTGCTGCCGCCCGTGCTCGCGGTCATGGCTGCTCCTGGGTCGGGGAGGGTCGCGGTCACGGGGTCTTGATGTTCTTGCGGGGCAGGGTGCCCTCGGCGTCGAGGACGCTGATGACCTCGGCGGAGTCGGAGACTGTGGCGCAGTAGCCGTCCAGCCACTCCAGGGCGCGGTCCTTGTCCTCCTGGCGGGCGGAGACGACGCAGTCGGAGGGGACCCAGATGTTGTAGCCGCGGAAGAAGGCGTCGGCGGCGGTGGTCTGGACGCAGATCTGCGTCTGCATGCCGGTGATGAGGACGGTGTCGACGCCGAGGGCCTGGAGGCGCTCGTGCAGGTCCGTCTCGTAGAAGCCGGAGTCCTTGCTCTTCTCCATGACGACGTCCTCGGGGGCGAGGAACTCCTCCAGGACCTCGGCGCCGCGGGTGCCGCGCTGGACCGGGAGGTGACCGTCGTAGCGCTCGGCGTTCGGGTCGTCGGGGTCGTTGACGAGCTGGAGGTGGAAGACGTGGTGGCCGCGGCGGCGGATCTCGTCGAGGAAGCCGGTGAAGTGCGGGGTGGCGGCGGCGACGGCCGCGACGCGCTCGGGGTTCTTCTCCACGAGCTCGTACTGGAGGTCGTTGGTGAGGACGGCGATCTTGGACATGGGTGTGCCCTTCGGTGAGGCCGTGCGGGTGTGTGGGCGCCGGGCGCGCGGAAGGGCGCGGCGGCGGGAAGGGTGCTCCGGGACGGTCGGTGGCGCGCCGGGCCGGGTGCGGGCACGGCGGGGCCGGCCCGCGGGGCGCGGGCGGGTCCGGGAGAGAGGTGAGACGTACGCGCCGGGGGCGTCCGGAGGGACGGGGGCGGTACGGGAAAGGGGTGCTGCGGGAGGAACGGTGGTACGAGGGGAACGCGGTGCTGCGGAGAGCGCAGGGGTCAGCCCGCGAGGGCGGCGCTCTCCCGCTGCGGCTCGTGCAGCCAGGTGCCGGTGGCCTCGAAGTGGGCCAGGACGTCGGCGATCCGCGCGTACAGGTAGTGGCCGGTGACGGCCTCGCGCCCGTCGAGGCGGGCGTAGTCGGGCAGCTGCCCGTACTCGCGGAAGCCGAGCCGCTCCCAGAGGCCGACGGGGCCGTCGCTGCGGACTTCGAGGGTGATGACCTCGCAGCCCATGTCGCGCGCCTTGTGCAGGGCCACGGACCAGCCCTCCAGGAGGAACTCGCCCCGGCGGTCGGGGGCGATGACACATCGGCGCATGTCGACGATGTGGCGGCGGGCCGGCAGCGGGGCCCGGGCGAGGGTCACCATGCCGACGATCCGGTCGTCCTCCTCGTCGCGGACCGCGAGGACGTCGATCGCGCCCTTGCGCAGGTCGGCGTCGAAGGCCCGCATCAGCGGCAGGCCCTTCTCGATCCCGACGGGCTCGTAGAAGCCGAGGGTCTGCTCCTTGACCGCGACGGCGTCCATCAGCTCGATCATCTCGCGCATGTCCTTCTCGGACAGTTCGCGCGGCCATTCGTATCGCATGGGTCTTCCCGTGGGTTTGCCGGACGGTGGGCAGCCCGCGGGGACACCGGACACCGCCGCCCCGCGCCGCCCGGCGCCGCGGCGGGCGGCGTGGGGCGGGGGTATGGGTACGCGGTGTCCGGTGTCGCCGTGGGGTGTTCGGGTGCCGGGCGGGTCCGCGGCGCGCTCCGGGGCGGCGACGCCCCGGAGCTCCGGACCCGGAGCGTCAGACCGCGGCGACCCGAGCCTGCAGGTTGGTCTGCACGGCGGCGCCGGGCGAGACCTGCGTCAGCTGCGACGGGTCGGACCCGAGGCCGAGGACCGTGGCGGCGTAGACCTCGACGAAGTACGAGACGAAGAGGGAGTTGATCTTCGTGAGGTGCTCGACGAAGCGCTCCTCGTCCTCCTCGTCCTTGATCACGCGCATGATCATGTTCCAGACCATGTCGACGTGGTCGTCGTCCTCGTCGAGCGCGAGGTGGGCACGGGCGCCCTTGGTGTTGTTGGCGCCGACGTGCTGCTCCATGATGTCGAGCCAGTCGGGCTGGGTCTTGCCCGCGATGTACTCGAGGTAGAAGCCGCTGATCATCGAGGCGAGCGGGCCCTCGGTGGCGAGCGTGTAGTAGAAGTAGCCGTTGAGCAGCTCGGTGGCGAAGGTCGGACGGATCGCGTAGATCTCCTCGTCCGTCATGCCGACCTTGTGCAGGTCGCCGGCGAACATGCGGTCGTGGCGGCCCTCCTCGGCGCCGTACAGGCCCCACTCCTTGGAGAGCTGCGGGTCGCGGGTGGCCCAGTAGTTGGCGACCAGCGGGTCCACGGCGCGCTTGAGACCGATCCGGATCATGGTCTCCACGTTGTGGCGCTTGTAGAGGTCCATGTCGAACTTGTTCGCGTCGAGCATGCCCTCCGCGCCCTTGCTCTTCTCGTAGAAGTCACGCTCGAACTTCAGGAGGAGCTCGTCCACGCGCTTGCGGAACTCGGGGCGCTGGAGGCTGGAGTACGTGTTGTACGACTTGCTACGAGGCATGGTCATCCCCATCCGAGGTCGTTGATCACTTTGCCCTGGCCGGATCCGGCGAGGAATGCGCGCTCTTCCTGGGTACCGGTCCCCTGGACGAGAAGGAAGGACAGAGCCGCGGAAGCCGTGATCGCGAGAATGTTCCTCGCTGCACGTGCCATGGAAAACCCCTACCTTTCGGATGAGCGTTGAGGTCGTCAGCGCTTCGCTCATCCTCCGGCGGAAAGCCGTTTCTAGGCCAGTCCCCTCTGGGATCATGTTGCTCCTGGCGGAAACATGACAGGGGGATACAGTGAATGAAACCGACAGAAGCGGTGCGATTACCCCGCCGCTGCTCCACGAATCGGCGGATCGTTTGTACCGCTTCGTATCGGAATCGCCCAGGTGCACCGTCGAAGCGGCGGCGGAGGCCCTCGGCATGGACCGGCACGAGACCGACGAGGCGGTCCGGGACCTGCGCGAACTGGGGCTGCTGAGCACCGACACCAGCGGCAACAGCGGCACCACGGGCACCACCGGTACCACCGGCACCGGTACGGAACCCCTGGTCCCGCATCCGGTGGACTTCGCCCGCGTGAAGGTCCTCAACCCGCTCCAGCGGGAGCTGAACCGCGCCCAGGCGCTCGTCGACGAGCTCCGGAGCGGCCTGGACCGGCTGGAGCTGTGCACTCCGCGCTCCCAGCACTCCCACTGCTCGCTGGAGGTCGTCCACGAGCTGTCCGACGTGCGCCGGCTGATCACCGGCTTCGCCGACGAGTGCTGCGAAGAGGCGCTCACCTCGCAGCCGGGCGGCGCCCGCGTGGAGGAGGTGCTCATCGACAGCATGGACCGCACGACCAGACTGCTCGGCCGCGGGGTCAGGATGCGGACGCTCTACCAGCACACCGCCCGCTTCAGCCCCGCGACCCTCTCGTACGTCGACCTGGTGACCCCCCTCGGCGCCCAGGTCCGCACCCTCGCGGGCGGTTTTCCGCGCTGCATCATCTTCGACCGGAAGATCGGCATCCTGCCGCTCGTCAACGATTCGAAAGGCGCCGTGATCGTACGGGACCCGCAGGTCGTCGCTTTCGTGGCGGAAGCCTTCGACCGGGTCTGGACGACCGCTTCCGACCTCTCCCCGGAGGAGCGCCGTTCCGACCGGGTGGCGGCCACGTCCGAGATTCAGCACGCCATTATCTCGCTTCTCACCCAAGGGGAATCGGACAAACGAATAGCCCAGGTCGTCGGAATTTCCCTGCGTAATTGCCAGCGACACATCTCCCACATCATGAAAAGCATCGGCGCCCGCAACCGGCTGCACGCGGGCTACCTGCTGAGCAAGGAGCCGTTCGGCGGCCATTAGCCGGTGGCGTCCGGCGGGTCACGGCCCCGACAGGCCGCCGCCGGAGGGGCCTCCGCTGGGCAGCGGGTCCCGGGGAGCCGTCTCCCGTTCCGCGGGCGTCACCGCCGGCGGGGCCGGGGGCGGCGTCCCCTTCCACAGCGACGTCAGCGCCACGCCGCCGACGAGCAGCGCCGCCGCGCACCAGCGCAGACCGCTGATCCCCTCGCCCAGGAACAGCGCGGCCGACGACATCCCGAAGACCGGCACGAGGAGCGAGAAGGGAGCCACGGAGGAGGCCGGGTAGCGGCGCAGGAGCCAGCCCCACGCGCCGAAGCCGAAGATGGTGGTGATCCAGGCGACGTAGACGATGACGCCGACGCCCGTCCAGTCCAGTCCGCGCAGCGCGGCGAGGTCCCGCTCGGGTCCCTCCAGAAGGAGGGAGAGGACGAGCAGCGGCAGGACGGGCACGGTGCTGACCCAGACCATGAAGTTGAGCGCGTCGGGCGGGGAGGCCTTGCGGGTCAGGACGTTGGAGACGCCCCAGCAGACCGCGGCGCCGATCACCAGGAGGAAGCCGATCAGGGGGCCCGAGGTGCCCTCGTCGACCGCCGCGACCGCGATGCCCGTGAGGGCGATCGCCATGCCCGCCACCTTGACCCGGCCCGGCCGCTCGCCGAGGGCGACGAAGGCGAACAGGGCCGTGAAGACGGCCTGGATCTGGAGGATCAGCGAGGAGAGCCCGGCCGGGGCGCCCAGGTCCATGCCGATGAAGAGCAGGCTGAACTTGACCACGCCCAGGACGAGTCCGACGCCCAGGATCCACTTCCAGGCCACCTTGGGGCGGCCGACGAGGAAGACGGCGGGCAGGGCCGCGGCGAGGAACCGGAGGGCGGAGAAGAGCAGCGGCGGGAAGTGGCCGAGACCGATCTCGATGACGACGAAGTTGACTCCCCAGACGGCGGCGACCAGCGCTGCCAGGGCGATGTGTGCGGGGCGCATGGTCCGAGGATCCCCTCGGCGACCGTGTAGCACCAGCACGGATCGCTACATGATGGGATGTAGCAACGCTTCATCCCGCGCTCCTCCGAACCCTCCGAGGTGGTCACCGTGCTGGACATCGGCCGTCTGCGGGCCCTGCACGCCGTCTCCGTCCACAAGACGGTGGGCGCCGCGGCCGAGGCCCTGGGGTACACCCCGTCCGCGATCTCCCAGCAGATCACCAAGCTGGAGCGGGAGACCGGCACCACCCTGCTCGAACGGCAGGGCCGGGGCATCCGGCTCACCGACGAGGCCCACCAGCTCGCCGCCACGACGAGCCGGCTCCTCGCCCTGATGGAGGAGGCGGAGGTACGTCTGGAGGAGCGGCGCGGCAAGCCCTCCGGGCGGCTCACGATCGGCTGCTTCCCGAGCGCGGCGCGCGGTCTGATGCCCCGGGCGCTCGCGGAGCTGGCCCGGCGCCACCCCGACGTGGACGTCCGGCTCTCGGAGGTGGACACGCACCTGTCGGTCGACCTGGTGGCCCGGGGCGTGATCGACCTGGCCGTGGCGCACGACTGGGACATCGCGCCGCTGCCGGCCCCGCCCGGGGTCGAACAGGCGGTCGTCGGCGACGACCTGTGCGACATCCTCGTCCCCCGGGACCATCCGCTGGCGACGCGGGAATCGGTGCGGCGGGAGGAGCTGGCGGGCGAGCGGTGGATCTCTCAGCCGCCGGGCTCGGTCTGCCACGACTGGCTGGTACGGACGCTGCGGGCGACCGGGTACGAGCCGCTGATCGTCCATCAGGCGGGCGAGAACCACACGCAGGTGGCGCTCGTGGCGGCCGGCCAGGGCATCGCCCTGGTCCCCCGCCTGGGACGCGGGGCGCTGCCGCCGGAGGTGACGCCGATCCGCCTGGACCCGATGCCGAAGCGCCGCCTGCACGCCATGTGGCGTACGGGCGCGGCCCGCCGCCCGGCGATCCGCGAGACGGTGAGCACCCTCCAGGAACTCTGGCCGTCCATAGCGTCCCGGGCCTGACGGGCCCGACGCCGGGCGATCCCGTACGCCCCCGCACGGACCCGCCCCGGGCAGCACCCCGCGAACCCCCACCGAGCAGTCGCCCCACAAGCCCGCCGCCAGGCGATCCCCCACGGCCCCGCCCCGGGCAGCACCCTCACCGAACGGTCACCCCACGGCCCGCCGCCGGGCGACCCCGCACCCCCTCCACTCAGGCCCGCCGCCAGGCGATTCCCGCGCGGGTCCTTGACCTGGCAGTTACTTTCCGGCTATCCGTGTCCCCTTGGAAGTTTCCTTCACCCCCGCACGGCCGGAAGGAGCATCAGTGCACCACCGCGCCCCCGCACCCCCCTCCGCCCCCGCTCCCGTCCCCTCCCCCGCACCCTCCCGACGCACCCTCCTCGCGGTCACCGCCGCCGCCGCGGTCGCCGCCGTCACCGGGACGGGCACCCCCGCCCTGGCCGCGCCCGAGCGGTACGACGACCGGAGGCTCCGGCGGATCGTCGACCGGATGTCCCTGGAGGAGAAGGTCGGCCAGCTCTTCGTGATGCGGGTGTACGGGCACTCCGCGACCGATCCGGACCCGGCCGACGCCGACGCCAACCTCGCCGAGATCGGCGTCCGCACGGCCGCCGAGCTGATCGCGCGCTACCACGTCGGCGGGATCATCTACTTCTCCTGGGCCCACAACACCCGCGACCCGCAGCAGATCGCCGACCTCTCCAACGGCATCCAGCGGGCCGCCCTCGCCCAGCCCGTCCCGGTCCCGGTGCTCGTCTCCACCGACCAGGAGCACGGGATCGTCTGCCGGGTGGGCGAGCCCGCCACCCTGCTGCCCGGCGCGATGGCGCTCGGCGCCGGCCGCTCGCACGCCGACGCCCGCCGGGCCGCGCGGATCGCGGGCGCCGAACTCGCCGCGATGGGCGTCCGGCAGAACTACGCCCCGGTCGCCGACGTGAACGTCAACCCGGCCAACCCGGTCATCGGCGTCCGCTCCTTCGGCTCCGACCCGCGCGCGGTCGCCGGACTCGTCACCGCCCAGGTCGAGGGCTACCAGCGGGCCGGGGTCGCGGCCACCTCCAAGCACTTCCCGGGCCACGGCGACACCGCCGTGGACAGCCACTACGGCCTGCCGACCATCACCCACACCCGGGAGCAGTGGGAGGAGCTGGACGCCCCGCCGTTCCGCGCCGCGATCGCCGCCGGGATCGACTCGATCATGACCGCCCACATCGTGGTTCCCGCGCTCGACCCGAGCGAGGACCCGGCGACCCTCTCCCGGCCCATCCTCACCGGCATCCTGCGCGAACGGCTCGGCTACGACGGCGTGGTGGTCACCGACGCGCTCGGCATGGAGGGCGTGCGCACCAAGTACGGCGACGAGCGCGTCCCGGTCCTCGCGCTCAAGGCGGGGGTGGACCAGCTCCTCAACCCGCCGAAGCTCGACGTCGCCTGGAACGCGGTCCTGACCGCGGTCCGCACCGGCGAGCTGACCGAGGCCCGGCTCGACGAATCGATTCTGCGCATCCTGCGCCTGAAGGCGAAGCTGGGCCTGTTCCAGCAGGCGTACGTGACCCGGACGGGCGTCGAGCGGGTGGTCGGCACGAAGGCCCACCTCGCGCAGGCCGACCGGATCGCCGAGGCGACCACCACCCTGCTCCTCAACGAGGGCGGCCTGCTGCCGCTGCGCCCCGCGCGCCACCGCTCGGTCCTGGTCGTCGGCGCCGACCCGGCCTCGCCGTCCGGCACCACCGGGCCGCCCACCACGACCCTGGCGACCGCCCTGCGGGAGCTGGGGTTCACCGCGACGGCGCTCTCCACCGGGACGGCCCCGACCACCGCGAGGATCGACGAGGCGGTGGCGGCGGCGGCCGGCAGGGACGTGGTGGTCGTGGGCACGTACAACGTCACCGCGACCAGCACCCAGCGCACCCTGGTGGCGCGGCTCGCGGCGACCGGGGTGCCCGTCGTGACGGTCGCGATCCGCAACCCGTACGACGTCGCGCACCTGACGGGCCAGCGGGCGACGCTCGCCGCGTACTCCTGGACCGACGTCGAACTCCGGGCCGCCGTCCGGGTGCTGGCCGGGCGGGCGAGGCCGGTGGGCCGGCTCCCGGTGTCGGTGCAGAGCGCGGACGACCCGGCCCGGGTGCTGTATCCGGTCGGGTACGGCCTCTCGTACCGCTAGGGGACGAAAAAAGGGGGGCGCACCCGGCCGGGTGCGCCCCCTCCTCACGTCACCGGAGGTTACGGCCGCAGGCCGTGCTCCCGCGTCGCCTCCTCGTCGACCGCCCGGTCGAGACGGGCGTCGAAGCGGGCCAGCGGCTGCGCCGCCCGCTCGGCCGGGGCGGGGACACCGGCCCAGGCGAGGATGCGGGCGGTGGCCTTCGCGCGCTCGGCCTCGACCAGGCCCTCCACGTTCGCGCCGTGGTTGGCGCCCGGGGCCACGTACACGTAGCTGTCGCGCGCGCCCTTGCCCAGGCGGAACTTCTCGGAGCCCCACGGGTCGTTGCCGCCGTAGACGAAGAGCATCCGGCGGGCGTTGTTGCGGACCCAGGAGTCCACGTCCTTCATGGCGCGCGGGTCGAACTTCATCGGGATCTCGCGCGGCACGAAGTTGCGGGCGGGCTGGTAGCCGTAGCGGCTCAGGCCCTTGAGGTGCGGCTGCTTGATGAAGGGCGCGCCGAGCTGGGTCGCCGCCTGGTAGTAGTACGGCGTGTACGTCTCCAGGCCCTGGTCGGTGTAGGCGGACCAGCCGGAGTAGGCGTCGATCGTGTCGTACACCTCGTCGTCGGTCGCGGTCTTCGCCACCGGGATCTGGTCGCAGACGTCCTGGCCGTAGTACTGCCAGAAGCCCCACACGAAGTCGAGGACGACGGCCTCGTAGGCCTTGTCGAGCGTGCCGACGGTGTTGAAGGTGGCGCCCTGCGCCTCGGCCCACGCCTTGTACTTGGCCTGGAGCGGCGCGCGCCGGACGAGCGCCTCGCGCTGGAGGTCGTTCAGGCGGTCGCGGCACTCCTTGGTGCCGACGGTCGCGAAGAAGCGGTCGTAGGCCGAGTCCTCGTCGTTGACCACGTCGTTCGGCGCGACGTAGGCGACGACGCCGTCCATGTCGCGCGGGTAGAAGCGCTCGTAGTAGGTGGCGGTCATGCCGCCCTTGGAGGCGCCGGTGGAGAGCCACTTCTTGCCGTAGATCTTCTTCAGGGCGGTGAAGATCCGGTGCTGGTCGCTGGCGGCCTGCCAGATGTTCAGCTTCGACCAGTCGGCCGGCTGGGGCCGGGACGGGGTGAAGAAGCGGTACTCCATGGAGATCTGGTTGCCGTCGACGATCCGGGTCGGCTCGGCCCGGCTCGGCGTGGTGCTCAGGTTGTATCCGCTGGTGCGGAAGACGGTGGGGCGGTCGGTATCCTTGTGGAGGACCGAGATCCGCTGCTGGAACGTGCCCTTCCACGGGCGCGCGTGGTCGATCGGCTGTTCGTAGTTCAGGACGAAGAAGCGGTAGCCGGCGTACGGCTTCTCCTCGATCAGGGTCATTCCCGGGATCGCCAGGATGCGGTCCTTGATGTCCTTGGCGGCGGCCTGGTCGGCGGCCCCGCCCCGCGAGTCGGCGACGGACGCGGTGTCGGTGTCCGTGTCCGCGGCGGTGGCCACGCCGGTGGAGCCCACGGTGCCTATCAGCACCGAGAGCGACAGCAGCAGCCTGAGCGACGTGCGCATGCACCCTCCCCATGATTCACAACGGTGTCGCGAACCTAGCGGGGGCAACGTGTGGACCGCCAGACCCAGTTGGTCCTTACTCGTGAACTTTCCTGTGCTTCAGCACAGGATCCACCCCGTGGAGGTCCCCCGGCCGGCCACCGAACCCGCCGCCCGGACGCAGCGGTTGAGGGCGTGCACGGTGAGGGTCCCGGTCTGCCGGTCGAACCGACCGGACCTGACGGCGGGCCGGCCGCCGCGCGGCTGGATCGAGACGGACATGGGCCGGCGGGGCCCCGAGGCCCTGGCGACGGTGAGGGCGCAGACGTACTGCCGGGTCCGGTAGAGGCGCAGCTCCCCGGTGGGGAAGGCGATCGTCCGGGTGGGCCGCCCCTGACACGCGGAGACGGCGTCGGCGGTGCCGGCCCCGGGGCCGGCGGGGAAGGGCAGCAGGAGCAGCGCGAGGGCGGTGAGCAGCGGTACGAGGACACGGGCGGGCGTCCGCCGCCCGCGCCGTGCGGCCGGCGTGTCGTCCGTGGCCATGCGTTCCCCTCCCGGGCGTAGCTCCGCACTGGTGTACGGGACTACGACGCACCGACCCCTCGAACGGTTGCCTGCGGTACGCCTCAGGCCTCGATCCGCGCCGGCTCCGCCTCCCCGACGAAGGTGCTCCAGAGCTTCGCGTACCGGCCGCCCAGGGCGAGGAGTTCGTCGTGGGTGCCGTCCTCCGCGACCCGGCCGTGGTCCATGACGACCACCCGGTCGGCGCGGGCGGCCGTGGTCAGGCGGTGGGCGACGACGAGGGTGGTGCGGCGGCCCGCGACGCGGTCGGTGGCCTGGTTGACCTGGGCCTCGGTCGCCAGGTCCAGGGCCGCCGTCGCCTCGTCCAGGAGCAGGACGTCCGGGTCGACGAGTTCGGCGCGGGCCAGGGCGACGAGCTGGCGCTGCCCGGCGGAGAGGTTCCGGCCGCGCTCGGCCACCTCGTGGAGGTAGCCGCCGTCGAGCGTGGCGATCATCTCGTGGGCGCCGACCGCGCGGGCCGCCGCCTCCACCTCGGCGTCGGTCGCCTCCGGCCGCCCGTAGGCGATGGCGTCGCGGACCGTCCCGGCGAAGAGGTACGCCTCCTGGGGGACGACCCCGAGCCGGTGCCGGTACGCGGTGAGGTCGAGGTCCCGCAGGTCGGTGCCGTCGGCGGTGACCCGGCCGGCCGTGGGGTCGTAGAACCGCGCGACCAGCTTGACCAGGGTGGACTTCCCGGCGCCGGTCTCGCCGACGAAGGCGACGGTCTGCCCGGCGGGGATCCGCAGGTCGACCCCGGTCAGCGCCTCTTCCTCGTCCCCGTACGCGAAGGAGACGTCCTCGAAGGCGATCTCGCCGCGCAGCGAGAGCACGTCCAGGGGCGCGTCGGCGGCGGCCGTCGACGTCGGCTCCTGGAGCAGTTCCTGCATCCGCTTCAGGGAGACGGCGGCCTGCTGGTAGCCGTCGAAGACCTGCGAGAGCTGCTGCACGGGCGCGAAGAACAGGTCGATGTAGAGGAGGTAGGCGACGAGGGCGCCGGTGGTGAGCGTGCCGGCCTCGATGCGGTTCGCGCCGACGACCAGGACGGCCGCGGCGGCGGCCGAGGACAGCAGGGTGACGAACGGGAAGTAGATCGAGATCAGCCACTGGCCCCGGACGCGGGCCTCGCGGTAGGAGTCGCTGCGCTCCGCGAACCGCTCGGCGCCGGAGCGCTCGCGGCGGAAGGCCTGCACGATCCGCAGCCCGGCCACCGACTCCTGGAGGTCGGCGTTGACGACGCTGATCCGCTCGCGCGCCAGCTCGTACGCCTTCACGCTGGAGCGCCGGAAGAAGTACGTGGCCACGGCGAGGACCGGCAGGGTCGCGAAGACCACCAGGGCGAGCTGGAGGTCGAGCACGAGCAGCGCGACCATGATCCCGAAGAAGGTCACGACGGAGACGAAGGCGGTGACCAGGCCCGTCTGGAGGAAGGTGGACAGGGCGTCCACGTCCGTGGTCATCCGGGTCATGATCCGGCCGGTCAGCTCGCGCTCGTAGTAGTCCAGGCCGAGCCGCTGGAGCTGGGCGAAGATCTTCAGGCGCAGGGCGTAGAGGACCCGCTCGCCGGTGCGGCCGGTCATCCGGGTCTCGGCGGTCTGCGCGACCCACTGGACGAGCACGGTGACCAGGGCGAGCGCGGAGGCCGCCCAGACGGCGCCGATCGCGAGCCGGTTCACGCCCTCGTCGATGCCGTGCCGGATCAGGACGGGCAGCAGCAGGCCGGTGCCGGCGTCGAGGGCGACCAGGCCGAGGCTGATGAGCAGGGGGATCCCGAAGCCCCGGAGCAGCCGGCGCAGGCCGTAGGCGTCCTCGGGGGCCACGGCCCGCGCCTCGTCGACGTCCGGGACGTCGGTGGCGGGCGGCAGGGCCGCGACGGCGGCGAGCAGCTCGGGAGTGGCCCCGGGCACGGCGCTCTCCCGGCCGGCGGCCCCGTCCCGTACCCACAGGGTGGGGGTGATGCCCCGCTCGGCGTCGAACTCGGCGTCCAGCTCGTCCCGCAGCGCGCGGTCCTCGGCCGGGGCCGGCGGGGTGACGTGGCCGGGCGAGACGGCGCCCAGCTCCTCGGGGTCGGTGAGCAGGCGGCGGAAGAGCGGGGAGCGCTCCTCCAGCTCGGCCTGGGTGCCGATGTCGGCGAGGCGCCCGCCGTCGAGGACGGCGATGCGGTCGGCGAGGTTGAGGGTGGAGCGGCGGTGGGCGATGAGCAGGGTCGTACGGCCCGCCATCACCGACTTCAGGGCCTCGTGGATCTCGTGCTCGACCCGGGCGTCCACGGCGGAGGTGGCGTCGTCGAGGAGCAGCAGCCGGGGGTCGGCGAGGATCGCGCGGGCGAGCGCGACGCGCTGGCGCTGGCCGCCGGAGAGGGTCAGGCCGTGCTCGCCGACCTTGGTGGCGTACCCCTGGGGCAGCTCGTCGATGAACCGGTCGGCCTGGGCGGCGCGGGCGGCGGCCTCGATCTGCTCGTCGGTGGCGTCGGGGGCGCCGTACGCGATGTTGGCGCGGACCGTGTCGGAGAAGAGGAAGGAGTCCTCGGGGACCAGGCCGACGGCGGCGCGCAGCGAGTCGAGGGTGAGCTCGCGGACGTCGTGGCCGCCGACGAGGACGGCGCCCCGGGAGACGTCGTAGAAGCGGGGCAGCAGGAGCGAGACGGTCGACTTGCCGGAGCCGGAGGCGCCGACGACGGCGACGGTCTCGCCGGGCCGGATCTCCAGGGAGAACCCGTCGAGCACGGGCCGCCCGTCCTCGTAGGCGAAGGTGACGTCGTCGAACTCGACGGTGGCGGGGGCGTCGGCCGGCAGCTCCTTGGTGCCGTCCCGCACCACCGGCTCGGTGTCGATCAGGTCGAGGACGCGCTCGACGCCGGCGCGGGCCTGCTGGCCGACGGTGAGGACCATGGCGAGCATGCGGACCGGGCCGACGAGGGAGGCCAGGTAGGAGGAGAAGGCGACGAAGGTGCCGAGGGTGATCTGGCCCTTGTAGGCGAGCCAGCCGCCGAGGGCGAGGACGGCGACCTGGCCGAGGGCGGGCACGGCCTGGAGGGCGGGGGTGTACCTGGAGTTCAGCCGGACCGTCCGCAGCCGGCCGGCGAAGAGCCTCCGCCCGGCCTCGCGGATCTTGCCGGTCTCCTGGTCCTCCTGCCCGAAGCCCTTGACGACCCGGACGCCGGACACGGCCCCGTCGACGACCCCGGCGACCAGGGCGGCCTGCTGCTGGGCGTGCCAGGTGGCGGGGTGGAGGCGGGTGCGGCTGCGCCGGGCGATGTACCAGAGGGCGGGGGCGACGGCGAGGGCGACGAGGGTGAGCGGCGGGGAGAGCCAGGCCATGACGCCCAGCGAGATCAGGAAGAGCAGGACGTTCCCGACGGTCATCGGGAGCATGAAGAGCAGGCTCTGGATGAGCTGGAGGTCGGTGGTGGCCCGCCCGACGACCTGCCCGGTGGACAGCTCGTCCTGCCGCCGCCCGTCGAGCCGGGTGATCGTGCCGTACATGTCGGTGCGCAGGTCGTGCTGCACGTCGAGCGCCAGGCGCCCGCCGTAGTAGCGGCGCACGTAGGTGAGGGCGTAGACGAGGACGGCGGCCCCGATCAGGAGCCCGGTCCAGGTGGCGAGGTCCCGGGTCTTCGTCCCGATGACGTCGTCGATGATCACCTTGGTGAAGAGCGGCACGAGGGCGAGGACGCCCATGCCGACGAGGGACGACCCGAGCGCCAGGAGCGTGTTCGCCCGGTACCGCCAGGCGTACCCGGCGAGCCTGCGCGCCCAGCCCTGCTGTTTCTCCCCGACCGCCGCCACGTGTGGCCTCCCGTTCCGTCCTGCCCTACCGGAAGGCCCAACGCGGCCGACGTGGGATTTCATCCCGCCGCAACAAAGATCGGACCGCGGACGGAGGGGGACTCGGTCCCTGGTCCCGGGCCGTCCGGGCGAACGGGTCGCGGCGGCGCGGGTGGGGAAGCCCGGAGCCGCCGCTCCCGTGAGGCGCACCGGGCCGGAAGGGGCACCGGGGCGCCTCACAGGTGCGTCGGCTCGAACATCCGCAGCAGGGCCGGGAGGACGACCACCGAGGGGCCCGGGGTCGCGAGGGACTTCGCGAGGTCGGCCGCCAGGGTGTCGGGGGTGGTGAGGACGCCGGGGACGCCGAAGGACTCGGCGAGGGCGACGAAGTCCGGGCGGGTCAGCTCGGTGCCGGTGGCCTCGCCGTACGCGTCGGTCATGTACTCGCGCAGGATGCCGTAGCCCCCGTCGTCCACGATCAGCCACGTCACGTCGAGGCCGTACTGCTTCGCCGTGGCCAGCTCCGCGAGCGAGTACATCGCGCCGCCGTCGCCGGAGACCGCCAGGACCGGCTGGGAGGGGTCCGCGACGGCCGCGCCGAGGGCGGCGGGGAAGGCGTAGCCGAGGCCGCCGGCGCCCTGCGCGGAGTGCATGGTGTTCGGGTGCCGGGCGTCGAAGGCCGACCAGGCCCAGTACGCGAGGATCGTCATGTCCCAGAAGCTCGGGGCCCGGGCCGGGAGCGCCTCGCGCACGGCGGCGACGACCCGCTGCTCCGTGTCGAGGTCCTGGGCGGCGATCCGGTCCCGGACCCGGCCGAGGACGGCCGCGACCCGCTCGGGGGCGGTCGGGTCGGTGCGCTCCCCGACCGTCTCCAGGATCGCCTGGAGCGCGAGCCGCGCGTCGGCGTGGATGCCGAGCGCCGGGTGGTTGGACTCCAGCTTCCCCGCGTCCGCCTCGATCTGGATCACCCGGCCGCGCGGGGCGAAGGTGTGGTAGTTCGAGGACAGCTCGCCGAGCCCGGAGCCGACGACGAGGAGGACGTCGGCGTCCTCCAGGAAGTCGGTGGTGTGCCGGTCCTCCAGCCAGGACTGGAGGGACAGCGGGTGCTTCCAGGGGAAGGCGCCCTTGCCGCCGAAGGTGGTGACCACGGGCGCGTCGATCCGCTCGGCCAGGGCCCGCAGCTTCCCGGACGCGTCGGAGCGGACGACCCCGCCGCCCGCGACGATCACGGGCCGCTCGGCGTGCGCGAGCAGATGGGCCGCCACCGCCGTCAGCTCGGGGCGCGGCACGACCTCCTCGGGGGTCGCGTCCATCGCGGTGACCACCGGCAGCGTCGTCTCCGCCGTGAGCACGTCCTGCGGGATCTCCACCCAGACGGGCCCGTGCGGGGCGGTCAGCGCCGACTCCCAGGCGGCGGCGATCGCGGAGGGGATCTGGGACGGCGTGCGGGCCGTGTGGACGGACTTCACGACGTCCCGGAAGGAGGCCTGCTGGTCGCGCAGCTCGTGCAGGTAGCCGTGCCGGCCGCCGCCGAGCCCGGCCGCCGGGACCTGGCTGCCGATCGCGACGACCGGGGCCGAGGCGGCGGCCGCCTCCTGGAGCGCGGCGAGCGACAGGAGCGCGCCGGGCCCGGTGGAGAGCAGCAGCGGGGCCGCCTCGCCGGTGATCCGGCCGTACGCGTCGGCGGCGAAGCCCGCGTTGTTCTCGACGCGCAGGCCCACGTACCGCAGCGGCGAGCGGCGCAGCGCGTCGAACATGCCGAGCGCGTGCTGCCCCGGGATCCCGAAGACGGTGGTCGCGCCGAGCCCGGAGAGGGTCTCGACGACGAGGTCCCCGCCGGTCCGCCCCGGCGGCGGGTTCAGGGCCGCCTCGATCTGGGCGGGCGTGGGGCGCAGGACCAGGTCGTGGTCGTGGGTCATGGCGGGTCCCTCGGGGCGGTGGCGGAGTCGGTCGGGGCGCGGCCGGGAGCGGCCGCGCCCGACGGTCACCAGTGTCGCGCGGGGCGGGAGGTCCCCGCTCCGGCGGCTACTTCGCCGCGCGGCCCGCCGCGATCTGGCGGGACATGATCGTCGTCAGCTCGTACGCCGTGTGGGAGGCGGCGACGGCGGTGATCTCGGCGTGGTCGTAGGCCGGGGCGACCTCGACGACGTCGGCGGAGACCAGGTTGCAGGAGGACAGGCCGCGCAGGATCTCCAGGAGCTCGCGGGAGGTCATGCCGCCCGCCTCGGGGGTGCCGGTGCCGGGCGCGTGGGCCGGGTCGAGGCAGTCGATGTCGATGGAGATGTACAGCGGGCGGTTCCCGATGCGCTGGCGGAGCTGGTCGGCGACCTCGTCGGCGCCGCGCCGGTAGACGTCGGCGGAGGTGACGATGCCGAAGCCCATCTTCTCGTCGTCGGTCAGGTCCTGCTTGCCGTACAGCGGGCCGCGCGTGCCGACGTGCGACAGCGCCTCGGTGTCGAGGATGCCCTCCTCGACGGCCCGGCGGAACGGGGTGCCGTGGGTGTACTCGGCGCCGAAGTAGGTGTCCCAGGTGTCGAGGTGCGCGTCGAAGTGGAGCAGGGCGACCGGGCCGTGCTTCTTGGCGACCGAGCGGAGCAGCGGCAGCGCGATGGTGTGGTCGCCGCCGAGGGTCATCATGCGGGCGCCGGTGCCGAGGAGGTCGTCGGCGGCGGCCTCGACGGTCTCGACGGCCTCGTTGATGTTGAACGGGTTGGCGGCGATGTCACCGGCGTCCGCGACCTGCGCGAGGGCGAACGGGGAGGCGTCCTGCGCCGGGTTGTACGGACGGAGCAGGCGGGAGGCCTCGCGGATGGCGTTGCCGCCGAAGCGGGCGCCGGGGCGGTAGGAGACGCCGCTGTCGAAGGGGACGCCGACCACGGCGACGTCGGCGGTGCCGACCTCGTCGAGCCGCGGCAGCCGGGCGAACGTCGCGGGACCGGCGTACCGCGGGACGCGGGACGAGTCGATCGGGCCGCGGAAGGCGTTCTGGTCGCTGCTGCTCATGGTCGGGTCCTCCGGGGGGCGAGGGGGGTGCGGTCCGGCTCGGTTCTCCGGCGCGGTTCTCCGGCACGACGGTAGACGCCGGGAAAGCGGCGCAGAAGTGTACGTTCCCTCCACTCTACGAGCCGATGATGTACGAAGGGTCCATGACGACGAGCCCCGCGCCCCCCGCCTCCACTCCCCCGGCCCCGCCGGTCTCGCTGGCCGCGCTGCTCGCCCGCCGGGACCTGGGCCTGCGGCTGCTCGCCGGACCCGGGAACGTACCGCTGCACTGGGTGCACACCTCGGAGATGGCCGACCCGTACCCGTACCTGCTCGGCGGCGAGCTCCTGATGACGGCGGGCGTGCAGCTCGCCGATCCGGCGCGGTACGTGGAGCGGGTGGTGGAGGCGGGGGCGGCGGCGCTCGCGTTCGGGGTGACGCCGGTGTACGACACGGTCCCGGCGGAGCTGGTCGAGGCCTGCGCGCGCCGGGGCCTCCCGCTCCTGGAGGTGCCGCCGAGGACCCCGTTCACGGCGGTGGCGCGGGCGGTGTGGCGGCTGATGGCGGAGGCGCGGCTGCACGAGCTGCGCCGGGTGACGGAGGCCCAGCGGTCCCTGGCGACGGCTGCGGCGCGCCCGGCCCCGGTCCCGGCGGTCCTCGGCGCGCTCGCCGCCCGGCTCGGCGGCCGGGCGGTCCTCCTCGCCCCGGACGGCACGGAGTCGGCGGCGGCCGGCCGGGAGGTCCCGGCGGAGGCGTCCCGGGCGCTGCGGGAACTGGCGGGGGTGCTGGGCCCGCGCCCCGGCGGCCCGGCGTCGGCGGGCGGAGAAGGCGGAGGCCCGCGCCCCGGTGGCCCGGCCTCCGCGAGCGGCGAGAGCGGAGGCCTGCGCCTCGCCGCGTACGCCCTGGGCGGCGGCGACGGTCTGACCCTGGGGGTGGCGACGGACCGGCGGGACCCCGGCGACCACACGATCACGGGCGTCGCGGTGGTCCTGCTCTCGCTCCTGACGGCCCCGCACCGGGGCGCGGACGCGGCGGCCCGGGACGGGGCCCTGGTCCGGCTGCTCCTGGGCGCCTCCCCGGCGGAGGCGGCGTCCGCCCTGGACCCGGGCCCGTGGACGGTGGTCCACGCGCGGGGCGGCGACGGCACCCCGTTCGCGACGGCGGACCTGGCGGCGGCGCTGGGGACGGCGCTGGTGGCCTCCGGCACCGGGGCGGAGGCCCTTGGGGAGGCAGGAGCGGCCCGTGTCTCCGGGGCGGCCCCCGCCTCCGTACGACTCCTTCTGCCCGCGTCTTTCGCCGTCACCGCTCGACCGGGCTGGTTTCTCGGCGTCTCCGCCCCGGCCGCGGCGGCGGACCTCCCCGCCGCCGACCGGCAGGCGGCGCGGGCGCTGCGCCGGGCGGAGGCCACCCGGTCGGCGCTCGTGCGCCACCGCCCGGGCGGCCTCGCGTCCCTCGTGGACCCGGACGAGGCCGCCGCCCACGCCCGGACCCTCCTGGCCCCCCTGAACGAACCGCTGAGGGAGACCCTGCGCGCCTGGCTCTCCCTGCACGGCAGCTGGGACCGGACGGCGGTGGCCCTGGACGTCCACCGCAACACCGTCCGCCAGCGCGTCACCCGCTGCGCGACGCTCCTCGAACGGGACCTGGACGACCCGGACGTACGGATGGAGCTGTGGTTCGCGCTCTCCTGACGGCCGGCGCTACTCGGGGTGCCCGGCCCGGACGGCCGCCGCCGCGAGCCGCGCACCTCGGCTGCGCGCGACCCGGTGCACCTCGCGCAGGGACTCCGCCAGGCGGGCGACGACGTAACGGAGCTGCTCGGGGGTCGCCGAACGGTCGCCCAACAGGTCGTCGACGTGCCCGAGGAGATCGGCGGCCATGCCGAGCTGCACGCTCTCGATGTCGTCGGCGACGCGGGACACGTACCCCTCACCGTCGCCGACGAGGTAGCAGGGCTTGCCCTCGGGCCCGGCCCAGGGGAGCAGCCGGGCGCCTTCCGTGGAGTGCCGCGTCACACCGTCACCTCCTGTCCGTGGACGACGCGGGGGTCGATGTCGACGCCGTGCACGGCGATCCAGAGCGCACGGGGACGGCTCCGCCGGAGACGGGCCCCGGCCTGGCGGCTCTCGTGGGCGAGGAGGTAGGGCCGGATGAGCGGGGTGTCCTCTCCCCGGAAGTACTACTCCGGAACGCGGAGGGGAACGGGGTCGGGCTCGGGCACGTCCCGCACGAGGACGAGGGCGGGAACGTCTCGTACGAGGGCGGGCACGTCGCGTACGGCGACGGCGCAGGCGCACGGCGGATGCCGGTGTTCGGGCGGTGGAGGCCACAGGAGCCGCAGCAGCGGGGTGAGCATCCGGGCGATAGAGTGCAACACGTCTTCGACTCCTGTGGGTTGAGGGCCACGCCCCCGGACCGCCACATCGGTCGCGGGGGTCTCGCGTACTCGGCTGCGCCAGGCCTGCCGGCCCGACGAGATCTCGCTCTGTAGCGATTCCCTCACAGCGTGATACCGCCGCGGCTACCCTGAACAGGGGGTTCGAGGTGACAGAGCCTTTGTCACAAAGGAGTCGAGGATGAGCAACGTCTACGGGGAGTGGCTGAAGGCGCAGCGCGGGATCGCCGGCCTCACCCAGCAGCAGTTGGCCGACATCGCGATCATGACCCGTTCGCACATCGCCCACATCGAGGCGGGCCGCCGGATCCCGTCCCAGGAGGACGCGCGGCGGCTGGACAGGGCGCTGGGCACGGGCAACGTCCTACAGAGCTTCCTGCCGCAGCAGGACGTGGCGGTCGCGGACTACTTCGAGACGGCGCTGGAGCTCGAACAACAGGCGACGGTAATCCAGGAGTTCGCACTGTCCCTTGTGCCCGGCATCCTCCAGACCGAGAGGTACGCCCGTGCTGTTCTGCGGCCGAGTGTCACCCCTCGGAGTGAACAGGAAGGTGACAAGCTCCTTGTCACACGGCTGAAGCGGGCGAAAATCCTCTCCGACCCCGCCACTCCGTTATTCTGCGTCCTCCTGGACGAGGCGGTGCTGCGTCGCCACGTCGGGAGCCCGGAGATCATGGCGGAACAACTGGCCCATGTCATCGGCTTGGCGGAGCGCGAGCGGGTTCGCGTACACGTCCTCCCCTTCGGGGTGGGCTATCACCCGCTGCTCCAGGGGATGTTGTCGCTGATGATGTTCGACGACCAGCCGCCGGTCGCCTACGGCGAGGGCGTGCTCATGGGCAGGCTGCACGATTCGCCCGCTCTGGTCGAGACCTTGCAGCGCACCTACACTCTCGCCTTGGGCGACGCGCTCCCCCGCAAGGAATCACTCGCTCTCCTAAGGGCGACGGCAAAGGACTACGGGCACCATGACTGACCGCACCATCCCCAACGCAGCTGCGCTGAGCGGCTGGCGCAAGTCGTCACACAGCAGTGGGGACGGCGGCAGTTGCGTGGAGGTCCTGGACGGCCACCCGTCAGGCGTCCCGGTCCGCGACTCCAAGACCCCCCACGGTCCCGCACTGGTCTTCGCATCCGGCGCTTGGTCATCGTTCGTGACAGCCGTGAAGTCGGACAGACACTGAGGCGTCCTCAACGGTGACCACTTCCGGGTCCCGATGAGGACGAGGTCGGCGTGGGCGATGTCGTCGATGTCTTCGCACGGGTGGCGGTAGCCCTTGGCCCGGGTGGCCGCACCCGCTCACCGGTGAGCCGCCGATCGCCCCGAGCCCCGCAGAGATCAGTAGGCGGTGATGCCGAGCCCCTCTTCGACGAACTCGTATACGTCCGTGTACGGGTCCCGCAGGTCCTTGGCCTTGTGGGCGGGGTGCTGGGCGTTGATCTCCTGGGCCCGCTTCTTCGCGAGGGCGAAACTGCCCTTCGGGATCTGCTCGGGCAGGACGCTCTTGATGTTCTCGGCGTCGTTCGCGAAGGGGAGGAGCTTCACCGCCTCCCCGCAGACGCCGCCGAAGGTGCTCTGAACCGGCTTGTGGTGGAGCAGCCGCCAGAGCTCGAAGCAGGGGTGTGAGAAGGCGATCCGCACGCCCGCCTCCTTCGCCAGCTTGAAGGCGTCCGGGATCTGCTCGTGCTGGTCCCTGTCGAAGAGGCACCAGACCTCGGGCCAGAACTTCTCCGCCAGCTTCGCCTTCTTCGCGGCCCGTGTCTCCTCGCGCATCAGCCGCGCCGCCGCGTCGACCAGAGTGATGGGCTTGCGCTGCGACCCGGGCACGGTCGCGTTGGCGATCCGGACCTCGATGCCGTTCGCACCGGCCCGGCCGCGCACGATCTCGATGTACTGGGGCTCGGTCACCCGGCCCTCGGTGAAGACGTGGACGATCTTGTTCCGCCGCTGCCCCTTGCTCGCGGGCCCCAGCGAGTCCTTCCCCCTCGTACGCGCCATCAGCTGCCGCTCCGCTCCGCCTCGTACTCACGTTCCCGCTCGTTCGCCGCCAGCAGCCGCCGCGCGATCTGCCCCTCCAGCAAAGCGGGAACGGCTCCGAACGCCCCGGCCAGATAGGACTTCATCAGGTCCTCTTCCTCCCCGGGGGAGGCCGCGGTCAGCGGGTAGAGCTGGGTCGCCCCGTCATCGTCCTTCTCGGTGAGCCACACCTGCGCGGGCTCAAGGAGACGGCCCCCGCTCGGTGTGGTGAGGACGGACGGGTCGTGCGAGGTGAAGACGAGCTGCGCGCCCTTGGGATTGGCCTGGGGGTCGTGGAAGAGCCTGACGACCTCGGCCGCGAAGCGCGGGTGCAGGCTGGCGTCGAGCTCGTCGACGAGCAGGACGGCGCCTTCGTCCAGGGCCAGCAGCAGCGGGCCGAGCAGGGCGAACCACGAGCGGGTGCCGTACGACTCGTGGCGCCAGTCGAGGGAGACGTCCCCCGCGGCGGACCGGTGCGTGAGGCGCACTTCCGGGCGTCCCTTGCCCCCCTCGACCGTCTCCGCACCGGTGATGCCGAGGTCCGCGACCCGCAGCAGTTCGTTGATGCGGCGTGCCCGGGCGCCCGACAGCTGACGCGTCGTGAACGTCTCCCGTTCCTGGCGCTCGACCTCGGGGTCGATCAGCCAGAGGTTCCGACGGAACCAGTGGAACAAGGGGGTGAGCTGCGGGTGGTTGTCCGTGCCCGCCGTGGAGAGCACCAGGGCGTTCGGCCGGGTGCGCCGCTCCAGGCCGGCGCGGTCCTTCACCCGGGTGCCCGGCCAGTCGTAGACCTTGGTACGGGAGGCGTCCCGGTCCAGCCACACCTGCCGGTGACCGCGGGGGTAGCTGTGCAGCCACTCGGCCTCGATCCGCTCGGAGCCCAGCTCGAAGCCGTACGTCCAGCGGATCCCGTCGAGGACGAGGTCCACCTCGTAGAAACTCGACTCCTCGGTGCCCTTGGCGTCCAGTGCGAAGGGGACGCGGTCCGTGCCGTCGTACGAGGCCCAGCGCGCGTAGGAGTTCTGCACCGCGCTGCTCATGTCCGTCATCGCGGCGAGGACGTTCGACTTGCCCGAGGCGTTGGCGCCGAAGACGCCGATCAGGGGAAGCACGCCCACCGCGCCGCCGGGCAGGTCGACGCGCCGGGCGGCAGCGCTCGGCGCGTCCTCGGTCACGACGAAGGTCAGTTCTTGTTCGTCGCGCAGTGACCGCACATTGGCCGTGCGGAATCTCAGCAGCATGCCGGCCCCTCTCCGCCGCCAGCGTAGTAGGTGGGCACGACAGCGGCGCGCCCGGATTCGGAACGCGCCGCTGCGGAGCTGTGGTGGGCCCTTGGGAGGGCCCTCGGATCAGTGGAGCTTGTTGACGGCGGTCTTCGTCGTCGTCTTGAAGGCGGTCAGCGGGGCGTCCTCCAGGTCGCCCATCTGGCCCCAGCGGACCAGGGTGACGGTGCGGCCGTCGCGGCCGACGGAGAAGAGGTGGATGTCGGTGCTGCCGATCTGCGGGTCGGCGGTGTCCAGGCTGTAGACCCAGGCGCCCTCCTCGACGGCGACCTTGCCGTGGGAGGCGCTGACGGCCTCCAGGCCCGGGTTCTGCTGCTCCAGGAGGGGGCCGCAGCCGGCGAGGGACTTGCGGAGGGTGTCGACCAGCTTCACGGCGTCGGCCTCGGTGCGGGCGACGGTGGTGACCTGGACGCCGTTGGTGTCGAGCTCGGTGCTGAACTCGCGGTAGCGGGTGTTCTGCGCCGGGATCTTGTACGGGGCGCAGAGGACGCCGCCGTTCTCCGGGACGCCGGCGAAGATCTGGGTGGCGGTCCACGGCGTCGACGACGGCGGCATCTGGGAGGCGGCGAGGAAGGCGGGCTGGGCGGCGGCCTGCGCCGGGGCCGTGGCGAGGGCCGCGAGGCCCAGGGCGGCAGCGGCGGCGGTGACGAGTGCGGTGCGGAGCTTGTTCATGGTGGTGGATCCCCCGTCGGGTCGTTCGGTCAGTGCTCCACCAGCGTCGGGGGCGGGGCCTGCCGCCCGCAACGGTGACGCGCCCGCCCTCCGTCCCGGAACCATTCCACCCCCGCTGACGTGCAAGGACGTGAAGGGTGGGACGCGGGATCAAGGGGGATGGAATGCCGAAGGACGCCGCCGTCGAGGAGTTCGCGGGGCTCGTGCGCGCACTGAAGGCGCGGGACGGGAGGAGTTACGAGGCGTTGGGCCGGCGGCTGAGCGTCAGTGCGTCCACCCTCCACCGCTACTGCTCCGGCGCGACCGTCCCGGAGGAGTTCGCCGTGGTCGACCGGCTCGCCCTGCTGTGCGGGGCGGACGAGGAGGAGCGGCGGGCCCTGGAGGCGGCCTGGACCCGCGCGGACGGCGCCCGCCGCCCGGCGGCACCGGAACCCGGCGCGGAGCCGGAGCCGGTGTCGGAACCCGCGCCGGCCCCGGAGGCCGCGCCCGCCCCCGAGCCCACGCCCGCGCCCGAACCCGTGCACGCGCACGTGCCAGACCTCCCGCCCGCGCGGCGGGGGCGGCGGTGGGGGTGGCCGGGCCTGGTCTGCGGGGCGCTGGCGGTCGTGGGGGCGGTGACGCTCGGAGTCGTACTCCTGCCCGGGAAGGCCCGGGAGCGGGCCGTCGAACCACCGGTGCCGCTGACGTGGACGGTCGCCTCGGACCTCTGGAAGAACGGGTGCGGGCACACCTACCTCGTGGAGCGGACGCCCCCTCCCCCGCCGGAGGCGGCCGACGCGCGGAGCTGGGCGGTGGCGCAGGGGGCCGTGGACGGCGGGGAGACCCTGGTGCGGGTGTCGGTGCAGGGCAGGGGCGCGGCGGCGGTGGTGCTCCAGGCGCTGCACGTGCGGGTGGTGGAGCGGGGCGCGCCGCTGCCGTGGGCGGCGTACCGGACGGACGACGGGTGCGGCGGGGCGGTGACGCCGCGCCGCTTCGAGGTGGACCTGGACCGGCCGCGGCCGGTGGCGCGGTCGCTGGACGGATACGACGCCTCCGGGCAGGAGGGCCGGACGCTCCCGGCGGTCTCCTTCCCGTACGCGGTCAGCGCCGCCGAGCCGGAGGAGCTGCTGGTCTCGGCGGGGGCGGCGGGGTGCGACTGCCGCTGGTACCTGGAGCTGGAGTGGAGCTCGCAGGGGCGCCGGGGCACGGTCCGGATCGGGGACGAGGACGGCGCGCCCTTTCGGACGAGCGGGGCGAAGGGGCGGCCCGTGCACGGGTACGACTCCGTGGAGCGGGCCTGGATCACAGGCCAGGAGTCTGGACAGAGCGGGTGACCGATGGGTAACTTCGACTGATACAGGCTGAGCAAGCGCTTAGGCACATGCCGGAGCGTCGGAGCGACCGGCCGGACCAGGACAGGAACCGAAGGAGGCGGCTCGTGCGCCGTACCGTATTCAACGAGGACCACGAGGCGTTCCGGGAGACCATCCGGGCCTTCATCGAGGCCGAGGTCGTCCCGGTCTACGACGAGTGGTTCGCGGCCGGCCAGGCGCCCCGCGACTTCTACTACAAGCTCGGCGAGCTGGGCATCTTCGGCATCAACGTGCCCGAGGAGTTCGGCGGCGCGGGCCTGGACACCCACAAGTTCGAGGCGGTCCTCTACGAGGAGACCTCGCGCGCGGGCGTCCAGTTCGGCGGCTCCGGCGTCCACGTCCTGCTGGCCCTGCCGTACCTGAAGATGCTGGCCACCGAGGACCAGAAGAAGCGCTACCTGCCGAAGTTCGTCTCCGGCGAGGAGATGTGGGCGCTCGCCATGACCGAGCCGGGCACCGGCTCCGACGTCGCGGGCATGAAGACCACCGCCAAGCTCTCCGAGGACGGCACCCACTACGTCCTCAACGGCGCCAAGACCTTCATCACCGGCGGCGTCCACGCCGACCGCGTGATCGTCTGCGCCCGCACCTCCGCCCCGTCGGCCGAGGACCGCCGCTTCGGCATCTCGCTCTTCGCCGTGGACACCAAGTCCGAGGGCTACTCGATCGGCCGCAAGCTCGACAAGCTGGGCCTGCGCACCTCCGACACCGCCGAGCTGGCGTTCGTCGACGTCAAGGTCCCGGTCGAGGACCTGCTCGGCGAGGAGGGCAAGGGCTTCTCCTACCTCGGCCACAACCTCGCCTCCGAGCGCTGGGGCATCGCCTTCGGCGCCTACGCGCAGGCCAAGGCCGCCGTCCGCTTCGCCCAGCAGTACGTCACGGACCGCACGGTCTTCGGCAAGACGGTCGCCTCCTTCCAGAACACCAAGTTCGAGCTGGCCGCCTGCCAGGCCGAGGTCGACGCCGCCGAGGCCGTCGCGGACCGCGCCCTGGAGGCCCTGGACGCGGGCGAGCTGACCCCGGCCGAGGCCGCGAGCGCCAAGCTGTTCTGCACCGAGGTCGCCCACCGCGTCATCGACCGCTGCCTCCAGCTCCACGGCGGCTACGGCTACATGAACGAGTACCCGATCGCCCGCCTGTACGCCGACAACCGCGTCAACCGCATCTACGGCGGCACCAGCGAGATCATGAAGTCGATCATCGCGAAGTCGATGGGCCTGTAAGTGCCCGAGCCCGAGGCGCACACCTCCGGCGCCCTGGACGTCCTGCTCGATCTGCTCGACCTGGAGCCGATCGAGCGGGACATCTTCCGGGGCCGGTCCCGGTCCTCGCTCGTCCCCCGCGTCTTCGGCGGCCAGGTGGCCGCCCAGGCGCTGGTGGCGGCGGGCCGGACCGTGCCCGAAGACCGTCTCGCGCACTCCCTGCACGCGTACTTCCTGCGCCCCGGCGACCCCGGCGCGCCGATCGTGTACTCGGTCGACCGCATCCGGGACGGGCGCTCCTTCACCACCCGCCGGGTCGTCGCCGTCCAGCACGGGCAGCCGATCTTCCACCTCTCCGCCTCCTTCCAGGCGTACGAGGAGGGGCTCGACCACCAGGCGGACATGCCGGCCGCGCCGGACCCGGAGTCGCTGCCGACGGCCGCCGAGACGCTGCCCCGGCACCTGCCGGAGGACGTGGCCCGGCGCCTGGTCGAGGCGCGGGCCGCCGTCGACCTGCGGTACGCGGACACCCCGCCGTGGGGCTCGGTCGGCGAGCCGCGCGAGCCGCGCTCGCAGGTGTGGTTCCGCACCAACGGCAAACTGGCCGACGACCCGCTCCTGCACGTCTGCCTGGCGACGTACGTCTCCGACATGACGCTGCTCGACTCCGTCCTGCTCGCGCACGGACGGGGCGGCTGGGCCGTCGGGGACGTGGTGGGGGCCTCCCTCGACCACGCGATGTGGTTCCACCGGCCCTTCAGGGCCGACGAATGGCTCCTGTACGACCAGGAGTCGCCCTCCTCCGCCGGCGGGCGCGGCCTCGGCCAGGCCAGGATCTGGACGCGGGACGGGAAGCTGGCCATCTCGGTCATCCAGGAGGGTGTCGTTCGCGTGCCGCGCTCCTGACCGGGCATACGTTCCGACCATGGGCGGAAAGGCGAAGGACGGGACGGGCGTCGCCGAAGGCGGCGGGAACACCGGGAACGGCGAGAGCACCTTCACCGTGCTCGTGGCGGCGGGCGCGAACCTCGGGATCGCCGTCGCCAAGGCCGTGGCCGGCCTCATCAGCGGGTCGAGCGCGATGATGTCGGAGGCGGCCCACTCCCTCGCGGACACGGTCACCGAGGTCATGCTGCTCACCGCGCTCAAGCGGAGCGGGAAGCCGGCCGACGAGGACCATCCGGTCGGGTACGCGGGCGAGCGGTACGTCTGGGCGATGCTGGCGGCCGTCGCGACCTTCGTCGGCGGCGCGGTCTTCTCCGTCTACGACGGGATCCACACCCTCACCCACGGCGAGGAGCTGGGCGACCCGCTCGTCTCGTACGTCGTGCTCGCGGTCGCCTTCCTCCTGGAGGGCTTCTCGCTGCGGACCGGCGTCCGGCAGGTGCGGGCCGAGGCCAGGCAGCGGAAGTCCCCCTTCCTCGCCTATCTGCGGCGCACCCCCGACACCACCGTCAAGGCGGTCGTCATGGAGGACTCGGCCGCCCTCGCCGGACTGCTGCTCGCGGCGGGCGGCCTGCTGGGCGGGCAGCTCACCGGCTCCGGCGTCTGGGACGGCGTCGCCTCGATCCTCATCGGCGCCCTGCTGGTGTACGTGGCCTGGGTCCTCGGCCGCTCCAACGCCGAGCTGCTCGTCGGCCGTCCGCTGCCGAAGGAGACGCGGGACGCCGTGCGCGCGGAGCTGCTGTCCGTCCCGCAGGTCGCGGGCGTGCTCGATCTGACCACCCTCATCCAGGGGCCGGGCGAGGCACTGATCGCCGCGAAGATCGACTTCCGGGACGGGGCCACGGCCGAGGAGATCGAGTGGGCCTGTGAGGAGGCCGAGAACCGGCTCCACGCGCGCGTGCCCGCGGTCCGCCGGGTGTACCTGGACCCGACGCCGGGCCGGGACCGGCGCGGGCCGGAGTGAGGCCGGGGAGCCGTGTGCCCGTGGATCGGCCCGATCAGCCCAGACCGGCCGCGTCGAGCAGGTACGCGGTCATCGGCTCGTAGTAACGGGGGTCAAGGACGTGGTCGTCGAGCGGGATCGTGACCTGCATGGTGCCCTCGGCCTCGCCCAGGAAGAGGGCGGGGTCGTTGCAGTCCGCGTAGCCGACGGAGTCGATGCCGCGCTGGCCCGCGCGCCCGGCCCAGCCGTGGTCCGCGACCACCAGGTCGGGCGCGGGCTCGCCGAGCACCTCCAGGCCGTCCAGGATCGCGTTCATCGGCTCCGGGGAGTGGGTGTGCCAGAGGCTGGCGCCCCGCTCGAAGACGGCGACGTCCGCGAACTGCACGACGTACCCCTCGTCCGCGATCAGGCCGCCGGGGATGCGGACGATGTCGCAGCCCCGGGCGCGCAGCGCGGCCGCGACCCGGCTGTGGACGTCGATGAGGGAGCCGGGGTGGCCGGTCGCGAAGAGGACCCGCTCGCGGCCCTCGGCGGCCTTGCGCAGCCGGGCGGCCGCCCGGTCGAGGGCGTCCACGGTCAGCTCGGGGTCGATGGTGTCCTGGCCGCTCCGGTGGGCCGGGTCGTCGACGACGCCGCACCGCTCGGCCATCACGGCGAGCACGTCCTGCTCGTCGGTCCAGCGGTCGCCGAGCTCCAGGCCGAGCCAGTAGTGCCGGTCGCCGTTGGCGAGCCTTCTGTAGTGGGAGAGGTTGTTGTCGCGCGGGGTGGCGACGTCTCCCGCGATCCGGGTGCGGACGAGGTGCTCGACGAGGGCGGGGCGGCTGAGTATCGGCATGGGACTCATTCTGTCCGAGCCCCGGGCGGGGCGGGGACCGGATTCCGCCTCTCGGACGACCGGGGCCTAACCGGCCGCGAGCGCCCCGAAGGCCCCGTGCGCGAGGCGCCTCAGCAGCTCCTCCATGGGGCGGCGGCCGAGGGCGGCCAGGTGGGGGGTGGAGTTGAGCAGGCCGAAGACCGCGTGGACGGCGGTGCGGGCCTCGCTCTCGGAGGCGTCCGGGTAGAGCTCGCGGACCGCCGTCACCCACAGTTCCACGTACTGCCGCTGGAGCTTGCGGACCCGCTTGCGGTCCTCGTCCCTGAGCCGGTCCAGCTCGCGGTCGTGGAGGGTGATCAGGGGCCGGTCGTCGAGGGCGAAGTCGATGTGCCCGTCGATGAGGGCGCCGAGCAGGGCCCGGGGGTCGCCGCCCGCCTCCCCGACCCGCAGCCGGCCGCCGTCAAGGAGCCGCTCGCTGATGCCGACGAGCAGCTCGGCGAGCATCGCGTCCTTGCCGGGGAAGTGGCGGTAGAGGCCGGGGCCGCTGATGCCGACGGCGGCCCCTATCTCGTCCACGCCCACGCCGTGGAAACCGCGCTCGGCGAAGAGGCGGGCGGCCTCCTTGAGGATCTGCTCGCGGCGCGTGGGGGCGTCGATCCTGCCGCCGGCGGTCGTAGTCGTGGCCATGCGCTTCATCCTAGACAACCCCGTTAGCGCTCGTTAACCTGTCCGCCATACGTTAACGCTCATTAACCGGACAAGGGAGATCGGTCGATGCAGCAGGCACCCGTGCTGGCGAGTGCGGCGGATCCCGCCTCGCCGGCCTGGCAGGCGAACGAGGCCGCGCACCACGAGCTGGCCGCGACCCTGCGCGCCAAGCTCGCGACGGCCGCGCTGGGCGGAGGTGAGAAGTCCCGGGCGCGGCACACCGCACGCGGCAAGCTGCTGCCCCGGGACCGGGTGGACACCCTCCTCGACCCGGGCTCGCCGTTCCTGGAGCTGGCCCCGCTCGCGGCCGACGGCATGTACGGCGGCCAGGCCCCGGCCGCCGGCGTCGTCGCGGGCATCGGCCGGGTCTCCGGCCGCGAGTGCGTGATCGTCGCGAACGACGCCACCGTCAAGGGCGGCACCTACTACCCGATGACGGTGAAGAAGCACCTGCGGGCCCAGGAGGTGGCGCTGGAGAACCGTCTCCCCTGCCTCTACCTGGTCGACTCCGGCGGCGCCTTCCTGCCGATGCAGGACGAGGTCTTCCCCGACCGGGAGCACTTCGGCCGCATCTTCTACAACCAGGCCCGGATGTCCGGCGCGGGCATCCCGCAGATCGCGGCCGTCCTCGGCTCCTGCACGGCCGGCGGCGCGTACGTGCCCGCGATGAGCGACGAGGCCGTGATCGTGCGGAACCAGGGCACGATCTTCCTCGGCGGCCCGCCGCTCGTGAAGGCCGCGACCGGCGAGGTCGTCACCGCCGAGGAGCTGGGCGGCGGCGAGGTCCACTCCCGGATCTCCGGCGTCACCGACCACCTCGCCGAGGACGACGCCCACGCCCTGCGGATCGTGCGGAACATCGTCGCCACGCTCCCCGGGCGCGGCCCGCTCCCCTGGCCGGTCGAGCCGGCCGAGGAGCCGAAGGCCGACCCGTACGGGCTGTACGGGGCCGTGCCCGTCGACTCCCGCACCCCCTACGACGTGCGCGAGGTCATCGCCCGGGTCGTCGACGGCTCCCGCTTCCAGGAGTTCAAGGCCGAGTACGGGCAGACCCTCGTCACCGGCTTCGCCCGCATCCACGGGCACCCGGTCGGGATCGTCGCCAACAACGGCATCCTGTTCGCCGAGTCCGCCCAGAAGGGCGCGCACTTCATCGAGCTGTGCGACCAGCGCGGCATCCCGCTGGTGTTCCTCCAGAACATCACCGGCTTCATGGTCGGCAAGGCGTACGAGCACGGCGGCATCGCCAAGCACGGCGCCAAGATGGTCACGGCCGTGGCCACCACCCGGGTCCCGAAGCTGACCGTGGTCGTCGGCGGCTCGTACGGCGCGGGCAACTACTCGATGTGCGGCCGGGCGTACTCGCCCCGCTTCCTGTGGATGTGGCCCAACGCCAAGATCTCCGTCATGGGCGGCGAGCAGGCCGCCTCCGTCCTCGCGACCGTCAAGCGCGACCAGCTCGGCGACGACTGGAGCGCGGAGGAGGAAGAGGCCTTCAAGGCCCCGATCCGCGAGCAGTACGAGACCCAGGGCAGCGCCTACTACGCGACCGCGCGGCTCTGGGACGACGGGGTCATCGACCCCCTGGAGACCCGGCAGGTCCTCGGCCTCGCCCTGACCGCCTGTGCCAACGCGCCCCTGGGTGACCCCCAGTTCGGCGTCTTCCGGATGTGAGAGGGCCCCAGGAGATGTCCCAGGAGATGCAGTCCACGGATGTGAGGGGCCCCGGGGAGACACCGTCCACGGGTGCGAGGGGATCCCAGGAGAGGGAGATGCGGTCCATGTTCGACACCGTCCTCGTCGCCAACCGGGGCGAGATCGCGGTCCGGGTCATCCGCACCCTGCGGGAGCTGGGCGTGCGCTCGGTGGCCGTGTACAGCGACGCGGACGCCGACGCCCGGCACGTGCGGGAGGCGGACACGGCGGTGCGGATCGGCCCGCCGCCGGCGGCCGAGTCGTACCTGTCCGTGCCCGCGCTGCTGGACGCGGCCCGCCGCACCGGCGCGCAGGCCGTCCACCCCGGCTACGGCTTCCTCGCGGAGAACGCCGCCTTCGCGCGGGCCTGCGCCGAGGCGGGGCTCGTCTTCATCGGCCCGTCCGCCGAGGCGATCTCCCTGATGGGCGACAAGATCCGGGCGAAGGAGACCGTGAAGGCGGCGGGCGTGCCCGTCGTCCCGGGCGCCGCCGACCCCGAACTGGCCGAGGCCGCCCGCGAGCTGGGCGCGCCCGTGCTGCTCAAGCCCAGTGCGGGCGGCGGCGGCAAGGGCATGCGGCTCGTGCGGGACCTGGCGGTCCTGGACGAGGAGATCGCGGCGGCCCGGCGCGAGGCCCGCGCCTCCTTCGGCGACGACACGCTGCTCGTGGAGCGGTGGATCGACGGGCCCCGGCACATCGAGATCCAGGTCCTGGCCGACGCCCACGGGAACGTGCTGCACCTCGGCGAGCGCGAGTGCTCGCTCCAGCGGCGCCACCAGAAGATCGTGGAGGAGGCGCCGAGCGTCCTGCTCACCCCGGAGCTGCGGGCGGCGATGGGCGCGGCGGCGGTGGAGGCGGCCCGGTCCTGCGGCTACGTGGGCGCGGGCACGGTCGAGTTCATCGTCCCGGGCGGCGACCCCGCCTCGTATTACTTCATGGAGATGAACACCCGGCTCCAGGTCGAGCACCCGGTGACCGAGCTGATCACCGGCGTCGACCTGGTGGAGTGGCAGCTGCGGGTCGCCGCCGGGGAGCCGCTGCCCTTCGCGCAGGAGGACGTCCGGCTGGACGGCTGGGCGATCGAGGCCCGGATCTGCGCCGAGGACCCCTCCCGGGGCTTCCTGCCCTCGGGCGGCACGGTCCTGGCGCTGAACGAGCCGCAGGGCGGCGGAGCGCGTACGGACTCGGGTCTGAGCGAGGGCACGGAGGTCTCGTCCCTCTACGACCCGATGCTGTCGAAGGTCATCGTGCACGCCCCGGACCGCCCCACGGCCCTGCGCCGCCTGCGCGCGGCCCTCGCGGACACGGTCACCCTCGGCGTCCCCACCAACGCGGGCTTCCTGCGGAGGCTGTTGGCCCACCCGGACGTGGTCTCCGGAGACCTGGACACCGGTCTGGTGGAGCGCGAGGCGGAGGGTCTCGTCCCCAAGGACGTGCCCGCGGAGGTGTACGCGGCGGCGGCGGCCGTACGGCTCGCGGAGCTGGCCCCGGCGCCCCGGGACGGCTGGACCGACCCCTTCTCGGTGCCGAACGGCTGGCGCCTGGGCGGCGCTCCGGCCCCGCTCGCCTTCCCCGTACGCGTACCGGGCCTCGAACCGGTCACGGTCGAGGCGCCGCCCGGCGCCCGGGTCACGGACGCCTGGGTGACGGTCGTCGTGGACGGGGTCGCCCACACGTTCCACCGGGCCGGTGCCTGGCTCGGCCGGGACGGGGACTCCTGGCACGTGCTCGACCACGACCCGGTCGAGGCCGCGCTCAGCGGCGCCGGGCACGGCGGGGCCGACACCCTTGCCGCGCCGATGCCCGGCACCGTGACCGTGGTGAAGGTGGCCGTCGGGGACGAGGTGGAGGCCGGGCAGAGCCTGCTCGTCGTGGAGGCGATGAAGATGGAGCACGTCATCTCCGCCCCGCACGCCGGCACCGTCACCGAGCTGGACGTCACGCCCGGCACCACCGTCGCCATGGACCAGGTCCTGGCCGTCGTCACCCCGCACGAGACCCCCGGGGAGGACGCGTGAGCGCCGGACTGCCGATGACCGTCCCCGGCCGCGGGCTCCCCGCCCGGGTCCGGATCCACGAGGTCGGGGCCCGCGACGGCCTCCAGAACGAGAAGGGCGCCGTCCCGACGGAGGTGAAGGCGGAGTTCGTCCGGCGCCTGGCCGCCGCCGGGCTGTCCACCGTCGAGGCGACGAGCTTCGTGCACCCCAAGTGGGTGCCCCAACTGGCCGACGCCGAGGACCTGTTCCCGCTGGTCCGCGACCTCCCGGTCCGCCTCCCGGTCCTGGTGCCGAACGAGCGCGGGCTCGACCGGGCGCTCGCGCTCGGCGCCCGGGAGATCGCGGTCTTCGCCTCGGCCACCGAGTCCTTCGCGAAGGCCAACCTCAACCGGACCGTCGACGAGGCCCTCGCCCTCTTCGCGCCGACCGTCATCCGGGCCATAGAGGCCGGTCTGAAGGTCCGCGGCTATCTGTCGATGTGCTTCGGCGACCCCTGGGAGGGCCCGGTCCCGATCGAGCAGGTCGTCCGGGTCACCAAGGCCCTCGCCGACATGGGCTGCGACGAGCTGAGCCTCGGCGACACCATCGGCGTGGCGACCCCAGGGCACGTGGAGGCCCTGCTCACCGCGCTGAACGAGGCCGGGATCCCCACCTCCCGCCTCGCCGTGCACTTCCACGACACCTACGGACAGGCCCTGTCCAACACCCTGGCCGCGCTGCGGCACGGGGTGACCACGGTCGACGCCTCCGCCGGCGGCCTCGGCGGCTGCCCGTACGCGAAGAGCGCGACCGGCAACCTCGCCACCGAGGACCTCGTGTGGATGCTCGACGGCCTCGGCATCGAGACCGGGGTCGACCTGGCCGCCCTCACCGCCACGAGCGTGTGGATGGCCGAACAGCTGGGCCGACCGAGCCCGTCCCGTACCGTCCGCGCCCTCTCCCACAAGGAGTGAACAGCCCCATGTCCCTCGACCACCGGCTCTCCGCCGAGCACCAGGAACTCCGCCGCACCGTCGAGGCGTTCGCCCACGACGTGGTCGCGCCGAAGATCGGCGACTACTACGAGCGGCACGAGTTCCCGTACGAGATCGTCCGCGAGATGGGCCGCATGGGCCTGTTCGGGCTGCCGTTCCCCGAGGAGTACGGCGGCATGGGCGGCGACTACCTGGCCCTCGGGATCGCCCTGGAGGAGCTGGCCCGGGTCGACTCCTCGGTGGCCATCACCCTGGAGGCGGGCGTCTCGCTCGGCGCGATGCCGCTCCATCTCTTCGGCACCGAGGAGCAGAAGCGGGAGTGGCTGCCGAGGCTGTGCGCGGGCGAGCTCCTGGGCGCGTTCGGCCTGACCGAGCCCGGCGCGGGCTCGGACGCGGGCGGCACCCGCACGACGGCCGTCCGCGACGGCGACGAGTGGGTCATCAACGGCTCGAAGTGCTTCATCACCAACTCGGGCACGGACATCACGGGCCTGGTGACGGTCACGGCGGTCACCGGCCACAAGCCGGACGGCCGCCCGCTGATCTCCTCCATCATCGTCCCCTCCGGCACCCCCGGCTTCACGGTCGCGGCCCCGTACTCGAAGGTCGGCTGGAACGCCTCGGACACCCGCGAGCTCTCCTTCACCGACGTCCGGGTCCCGGTCGGCAACCTCCTCGGCGAGGAGGGCCGCGGCTACGCGCAGTTCCTCCGCATCCTGGACGAGGGCCGGATCGCCATCGCGGCGCTCGCGACGGGCCTCGCGCAGGGCTGTGTGGACGAGTCCGTGAAGTACGCGAAGGAACGTCACGCCTTCGGCCGCCCGATCGGCGACAACCAGGCCATCCAGTTCAAGATCGCGGACATGGAGACCCGGGCGCACATGGCCCGGATCGGCTGGCGGGACGCCGCCTCGCGCCTGGTCATGGGCGAGCCCTTCAAGAAGGAGGCGGCCATCGCGAAGCTGTACTCCTCCACGGTGGCCGTGGACAACGCCCGCGAGGCGACCCAGATCCACGGCGGCTACGGCTTCATGAACGAGTACCCGGTGGCCCGCATGTGGCGCGACTCGAAGATCCTGGAGATCGGCGAGGGCACCAGCGAGGTGCAGCGGATGCTGATCGCGCGGGAGTTGGGCCTGTCGGCCTGATCCCGTGCGCGCGAGGGCCCGTCGTTCCCGTGAAGGGGGCGGCGGGCTCCGTCGTGTCCGGCTCCGGGCACCCCGACCGACCGGCAATTATGAGGTTAGGCTAACCTATGTTCGCCGCCGATCGAGTCGGCCCCGCACGCCCGGGAGACCCGTACTGAAAAGGTGCCCGCCCCATGACGCACGCCGAGACCGCCCCCTTCCGGTTCTTCTCGCTCCGGGTCGACCGGACGCGACGGCTCGGCCCGTCCCTGGTCCGGGTCACCTTCACCGGGGAGGACCTGAAGGACTTCGCCGCCGGCGGCCGCGACCAGTCGCTCTCCCTCTTCCTGCCGCACCCCGGCCAGGATGCCCCCGTCCTGCCGCCCCTGGACGGGCAGGACATGTACGCGATCCTCGGCGCCTGGCGGGCGATGCCCCACGGGGAGCGGGCCGTGATGCGCTCGTACACCGCCCGCGAGCAGCGCACCGGACCGGACGAGCTGGACATCGACTTCGCCCTCCACGAGGACGGCGGCCCGGCCTGCCGCTGGGCCGGGAGCGCCGGGCCCGGCGACCGGGTGGTCGTCCTCGGCCCCGCCGTGGCCGACAACACGGCCGTTCGTTTCCGGCCACCCGAGGACGCCGACTCCGTCGTCGTCTGGGCGGACGAGACGGCCCTCCCGGCGGCCTCGGCGATCCTGGAGTGGCTGCCGGCCGGGACCCGCGCCCGGGTCTTCCTGGAGGTCCCGCACTCCGGCGACCGGACCGCGCTGCCGACCGCCGCCGACGCCGAGGTCACCTGGCTCGTACGGGAGGAGGGGGCGCCGTCCGCCGTGGACGCGGTGCGCGGGGCCGAACTGCCCGGCGACTCCCCGTACGTCTGGATCG
Organism: Streptomyces sp. NPDC086147; assembly: GCF_040702165.1. NCBI lineage: Bacteria > Bacillati > Actinomycetota > Actinomycetes > Kitasatosporales > Streptomycetaceae > Streptomyces > Streptomyces sp. NPDC086147. The sequence goes on from NZ_JBFBJO010000005.1 coordinate 279,535, forward strand.
CGGGCGAGTCCGGGTCGGTGAAGGCGCTGCGCAGGCACTTCGTGCGGGAGCGCGGACTCGACCGGCGCCGGGTGACGTTCGTCGGGTACTGGCGCGAGGGGCTGTCCGAGGACGCCCTGCGCGAGGTGCCGGACGAGACGCGGGAGGACGCGGCGCGCGACGGGGCGGTGCGGGACGAGACGACCCGCACCGAGACGGCCCGCGACGAGAAGGTCCGCGACGAGTCGTAGGCCCGGCCCGCCTCCGCACCCGCCCCTCCTCCCCGTCACGTAATCCATCTCACTCAAGCCACCCCGGTCCAGGGTGGCTTGAAGGCACCGGATATCAGAAAATTAGGTTAGGCTCACCTACATTCCACTGATCGCCTCCCCCCGGCAGTCCCCCACGTCCCCTCAGCGTTTCCTCCCGAAAGGGTCCCCGCATGCGCTCCCACCTGCTCAACGGCACCACGGCGGAGAGCTATCGTCGCTCCGCCACCGAAGGCGTCGAGCGGGTGGCGGACAAACTCGCCTCGGTGCGCGGGCCGTTCACCGGCACCACCCCCGCCGAGCTGGCCCCCGTCATCGACGCCGTCGACCTCGACCGGCCACTCGGGGACGTCTCCGCCGCCCTCGACGAGCTGGAGGACGTCTACCTCCGCGACGCCGTCTACTTCCACCACCCCCGCTACCTCGGCCACCTGAACTGCCCGGTCGTCATCCCCGCCGTCGTCGGCGAGGCCGTCCTCTCGGCGGTCAACTCCTCCCTGGACACCTGGGACCAGAGCGCCGGCGGCACCCTCATCGAGCGGAAGCTGATCGACTGGACCAACGGCCGGGCCGGCTTCGGGCCCGCCGCCGACGGCGTGTTCACCAGCGGCGGTTCGCAGTCCAACCTCCAGGCCCTGCTGCTCGCCCGCCAGGAGGCCAAGACGGACGACCTGTCGAAGCTCCGGATCTTCTCCTCCGAGTGCAGCCACTTCAGCGTCCAGAAGTCGGCCGGCCTCCTCGGCCTCGGCGCCGGGGCCGTCGTCTCCGTCCCGGTCGACGCGGAGAAGCGGATGCGGGCCACCGCCCTCGCCGCCGAGCTGGCCGCCTGCCGCGCCGAGGGCCTGGTCCCGATGGCGATCGTGGCCACCGCCGGCACCACCGACTTCGGCTCCATCGACCCGCTGCCCGAGATCGCCGCCCTGGCCGACGAGTACGGCGCCTGGATGCACGTCGACGCCGCCTACGGCTGCGGACTGCTCGCCTCCCCCACCCGGCGCCACCTCCTGGACGGCATCGAGCGGGCCGACTCGGTCACCGTCGACTTCCACAAGTCCTTCTTCCAGCCGGTGAGTTCCTCCGCGCTCCTGGTTCGCGACGGCGTCACCCTGCGCCACGCGACCTACCACGCGGACTACCTCAACCCGCTCCGCACGGTCGCCGAGAAGATCCCGAACCAGGTCGACAAGTCCCTCCAGACCACCCGCCGCTTCGACGCGCTCAAGCTCTGGATGACCCTGCGGGTGATGGGCGCCGACGGCGTCGGCGGGCTCTTCGACGAGGTCTGCGACCTGGCCCGGCAGGGCCACGCGCTGCTCGCCGCCGACTCCCGCTACGAGGTCGTGGTCGAGCCGAGCCTCTCCACGCTCGTCTACCGCTACGTCCCCGCCGGCGACGCCGACCCCGAGGACGTCGACCGGGCCAACCTGCACGCCCGCGAGGCCCTGTTCGCCTCCGGCGAGGCCGTCGTCGCCGGGACCAAGGTCGACGGCCGCCAGTACCTCAAGTTCACCCTGCTCAACCCCGAGACCACCGCCGCCGACATCGCGGCCGTCCTCGATCTGATAGCCGGCCACGCCGAGCAGTACCTGGGAGAGAACCTTGTCCACGCCTGAGAAGGCCCTGTCCGAGACGGCCGCGTCCGGGACCGCCGCACACGACACGGCTCGGATCCACGACTTCATCGGCATCGGGCTCGGTCCGTTCAACCTCGGACTCGCCTGCCTGACCGAGCCGATCGACGAGCTGGACGGCCTCTTCCTGGAGTCCAAGCCCGGCTTCGAGTGGCACTCCGGGATGTTCCTGGAGGGCGCGCACCTCCAGACCCCGTTCATGTCGGACCTGGTCACCCTCGCGGACCCGACCTCGCCGTACTCCTTCCTCAGCTACCTGAAGGAGAAGGGCCGCCTGTACTCGTTCTACATCCGGGAGAACTTCTACCCGCTGCGGACCGAGTACAACGACTACTGCCGCTGGGCCGCCGACAAGCTCACCTCGATCCGCTTCTCGACCACGGTCACCGCCGTCACCTTCGACGGGGCCGCCGAGGTGTACGAGGTGGCCACCGAGGGCGGCGCGACGTACCGCGCCCGCCGGATCGTCCTGGGCACCGGCACCCCGCCGTACGTCCCCGAGACCTGCCGGGACCTCGGCGGCGACCTGATCCACAACTCGCGCTACCTGCAGAACAAGGCGGAGCTCCAGAAGAAGCGGACCATCACCCTGGTCGGCAGCGGCCAGAGCGCCGCCGAGATCTACTACGACCTCCTGAGCGAGATCGACGTCCACGGCTACCGGCTCAACTGGGTGACCCGCTCCCCGCGCTTCTTCCCGCTGGAGTACACCAAGCTCACCCTGGAGATGACGTCCCCGGAGTACGTGGACTACTTCCACGCGCTGCCCGAGCGAACCCGCTACCGCCTGGAGACCGAGCAGAAGGGCCTCTTCAAGGGCATCGACGGCGAGCTCATCAACGCCATCTTCGACCTGCTCTACCAGAAGAACCTGAACGGCCCCGTGCCCACCCGGCTCCTCACCAACTCCGCGCTGCACAGCGCCGCGTACGACGAGGAGAGCGGCACGTACGCGCTCGGCCTGCGCCAGGAGGAGCAGGAGAAGGACTTCGCCCTGGAGACCGACGGCCTGATCCTGGCCACCGGCTACAAGTACAGCGTCCCCGCCTTCCTGGAGCCGGTCCGCGACCGCCTCCGCTGGGACGGGCAGGGCCGCTTCGACGCCGCCCGCAACTACGCGATCGACACGACGGGCCGCGGGATCTTCCTCCAGAACGCCGGCGTCCACACCCACTCGATCACCTCGCCCGACCTCGGCATGGGCCCGTACCGGAACACCTACATCATCGGCGCGATGCTGGGCTACGAGTACTACCCCGTCGAGAAGACCATCGCCTTCCAGGAGTTCGCCGTATGAGCGTCCGCTTCCGCCCGCTCGACCCCGTCCAGGACGCGGAGCTGCTCCACGGCTGGGTCACCCACCCCAAGGCCGCCTTCTGGATGATGCAGGACGCGAGCCTGGAGGACGTCGTGCGCGAGTACACGGCCTTCGCCGCGAACCCGCACCACGAGGCGTTCGTCGGCCTGGTCGACGGGGTCCCCGCGATCCTCATGGAGCGCTACGACCCGGCCCACCTGGAGCTGGTCGGCCTCTACGACCCGAAGCCGGGCGACGTCGGCATGCACTTCCTGGTCGCGCCCACCGACACCCCCGTGCACGGCTTCACCCGCAAGGTGATCACCGCCGTGATGGCGGAGCTGTTCGCCGACCCGGCGACCGCCCGCGTGGTCGTCGAGCCCGACGTCGACAACAAGGCCGTGCACGCGCTCAACGCGGCCGTGGGCTTCGTGCCCGAGCGCGAGATCCAGAAGCCGGAGAAGAAGGCGCTGCTGAGCTTCTGCACCCGGGCGCAGTTCGAGGCCGCCGTGGGAGCCGCCGCATGAGCACCGTTCCGCAGACCACCGACCCCGTGGCCCACCTCACCCCCGGGCGCTGGGCCGACGCCAACCGCGCGCTGATCCGCAAGGGTCTGGCCGAGTTCGCCCACGAGCGGCTGCTCGACCCGCGCGAACGGGGCGACGGCCGGTACGAGGTCCTGTCCGACGACGGCGCGACCGCGTACCGCTTCGCCGCCGACCGGTACGCCCTCGACCACTGGCAGATCGACCCGGCGTCGATCACCCGCCACCGGGGCGACGAGGAACTCCCTCTGGACGCGCTCCTCTTCGTCACCGAGCTGCGCGGCGCCCTCGGCCTGAGCGACGCGATCCTGCCGGTCTACCTGGAGGAGATCTCCTCCACCCTGGCCGGCACGGCCTACAAGGCGACCAAGCCGCGGGTGTCCTCCGCCGACCTGGCCCGCGCCGGCTTCCAGGCGATCGAGACCGGGATGACCGAGGGCCACCCCTGCTTCGTCGCCAACAACGGGCGGCTGGGCTTCGGCGTCGACGAGTTCCGCGCGTACGCCCCCGAGGCGGCGAGCGACATCCACCTGGTCTGGCTGGCCGCCCGCCGCGACCGGGCCGCCTTCACCGCCGGGGCGGGCATCGACTACGAGACCTTCGTCCGCGCCGAGCTGGGCGACGCGGCGGTGGACGGCTTCGCGGCGGTCCTGGCCGCCCGCGGCCTGGACCTCGCCGATTACCTCCTCATGCCGGTCCACCCCTGGCAGTGGTGGAACAAGCTGTCCGTCACCTTCGCCGCCGAGGTGGCGCAGGAGCGCCTGGTGTACCTGGGCGAGGGCGACGACGCGTATCTGGCGCAGCAGTCGATCCGTACCTTCTTCAACACCTCGGACCCGGCCAAGCACTATGTGAAGACGGCCCTGTCGGTCCTCAACATGGGCTTCATGCGGGGCCTTTCGGCCGCCTACATGGAGGCGACCCCGGCGATCAACGACTGGCTGCACGAGCTGATCGAGAACGACCCGGTCTTCAAGGCCGCGCGCTTCTCGATCATCCGGGAGCGGGCGGCGGTCGGCTACCGGCACCTGGAGTACGAGGCCGCCACCGACCGCTACTCCCCCTACCGCAAGATGCTGGCCGCGCTCTGGCGCGAGTCGCCGGTGCCGTCCCTCGCGGAGGGCGAGCGGCTGGCGACGATGGCCTCGCTCCTTCACGTGGACCACGCGGGCGCGTCCTTCGCGGGCGCGCTGATCGCGGAGTCGGGCCTGGAGCCGGCGGTCTGGCTCCGCCGGTACCTGGACGCCTACCTCCTCCCGGTCCTCCACAGCTTTTACGCGTACGACCTGGCGTTCATGCCGCACGGCGAGAACGTGATCCTGGTCCTCGACGAGCGCGGCGCGGTCGTGCGGGCGGTCTTCAAGGACATCGCCGAGGAGATCGTCGTCATGGACCCGGACGCGGTCCTGCCGCAGGCGGTGGAGCGGGTCCGCGCCGAGGTCCCGGAGGACATGAAGCTCCTGTCGGTCTTCACGGACGTCTTCGACTGCTTCTTCCGCTTCATGGCGGCGACGCTCGCGGCGGAGGGCGTCCTCGACGAGGACGGCTTCTGGCGCACGGTCGCGGAGCGCGTGCGCGGCTACCAGGAGGAGCACCCGGAGTTCGCGGCCCGCTTCGAGCGGTACGACATGTTCGCGGAGACCTTCGCCCTGTCGGCCCTCAACCGCCTCCAGCTGCGCAACAACAAGCAGATGGTGGACCTCTCGGACCCGTCGGCGGCCCTCCAGCTCGTCGGCGACCTGGTGAACCCGATCACCCGCTTCGCCTGACCCGAGGACCTTCCCGAGACCGGTGCGGGCCCCGACGGAGTACGGTCACTCCGCCGGGGCCCGCACCTTTCGTTCCCTACCGACGGTCACCCCCCTCCGTAGGGGCAGGAGTCCCCGTCCTCGCGCGGGCAGGCGATGAGCGCGCGTGACACGTACTGCTGCGCCTTCGAGCAGTAGCCGAGCACCACGTCTTTCCCGGCCTGTCAGCCGCAGCGTCTCCCGGGCGCGCTGGAGCCGGTCCCAGACCGGGAAGTGCTCCTGGTCCACGGGAGGGTTCTGGGTCAGCTCCCCCTCGATCCAGGAGGCGGCCTCCTCCACGTCGGCGTACGTGGCCACCACCTGGGCGGCGGACCGCCGCAGCCAGTCCTTGATCTCGATCGGCGGGTGGTCGGCCGGTACTTCACCGCGCCCGATCGCCGAGTCCGGGTAGGACCGGCCGGTGTACGCGTACGCGTGCCAGTGCCGTGATGCGGGCCCCCGTCATCCCGCGACACGGGCGGCGGCCTTCCGCGCGACCTCGGCCACGCGCCCGGGTTCCAGGAGCAGGAGGGCCCCGATCAGGCACTCGCGCGTCATCTCGGACGCCAGCCAGTGGAACGTGCGCTCCTTGAGCGCGAACGTCAGGTGCAGGGAGGGCTCCCCGCCCACGGCGTACGGCGAGTGGACGTAACCGCGCGGCAGCCAGAAGACGTCACCGGGCTCCAGAGCGAACGACTGGCCGGGAGCCGTTCCAGCCACGGGCGAAGGCGGTGATCTCCTCCGCGCTCATCCGCAGCTCCCGGCCGGCTCCCTCGGGCTTGCTGTCACCGAGCGCGTATCCGCCGCCGTGCGGCTCGGCGAGCGTGATGCGGCTCTCCATGTTCCCGTCGCTGTCCGCTCCGCCGCCGCAGAGCGCGGCGAAGTCGCCGGACACCTCCCGCTCGTACAGATCACTCATTGCCGTGGGTCTCCTGTCTCTGTCCTCGATGTCTTCGATGGGGACTGGGTCCCGCCCCCGGACGGTCTTGCCGGACATCACCGGGGGCGGGACGCGACCGCCGCCCCTGGAACGAGGGAGCGGAGTCATGGGGGTTCACCCGGGAGGGCGGAGAACCTCGACCGGGCCCGTTTATGCAGGTCAGAGCAGCTTCTCCGGTGGAGCTTCCACCTTGAGGGTCATCTTCGGCGGGTCGTTCTGCGTACGGAAGACCTCACCGAGCCGGACCGTCTTCCCGTCGGTGTCGGCGACGAAGACGCCGGCGGCGGGGAGGGACGAGGGGTTGTCGCACACGGGCACAGCCGCTCCTCTCTGTAGCGGTTTCACTCCAGGTGGCGTCAGCGTGACCTAGGGTCAGGGCTTCTTCGACTGGCCGACTAATCGCGAGAGAAGGAAGAGTCGTGGTCAATCGCAAGGAGCCGAGGCCGGACGCAAACCGCCGACTCTCCCTTTCTCACGGAAGGGGGACCGAGTGTTCGACACCGCCTCCATAAGGGACTCGTTCGAGTGCAGGTGGCACGAGATGCGACGTGGCAGCCTGCTGGAAGGGTTCCCGGAGTACGTCGGCCACGAGAGGCGGTCGGTCGAAATCCGGCTCTTCGAGATCGGCATCGTTCCAGGCCTCTTGCAGACCCCGGAATACGCTCAAGCACTGGCCACGAGCGACGTGAGACGTGGCTCGGTCACGCGCCAACAGGCCTACGAACGCGTCTCGTTGCTTGCCGAGCGACAGGCAACGGTGGCACGGCAGAACCCATTGCTGGTCGTCGTGCCGGACGAGAGCTGTATCCGCCGCCCTGTCGGCGGGAGGGCGGCGATGGACGCCCAGCTTCAGCAGCTGGTCGCCTTCGCCGATTCGCCCCAGACCATGCCCCGGGTAGCCCCGTTCTCCATCGGAGAACGGGGCTCGTTCGATCTCCCCATCTGCCTGTCCACCTTGGCGGACCGGTCTGTGATCGCGTACGCCGAATCCCACTTGCGGGGGTTGGTGGAGCGGGAGAGCAGCGCCGTACGACCCCTGCTCGCGCGCTTCCTCCAACTCCAGGCCGAATGCCTCTCCCAGGCAGACTCCGCGTCCATGATCGAGCAGGCACGAAAGGGCATGCCGTGACGACCGAATCCTCCCGTTGGTACAAGTCCTCCTACGGCTCCGGCGGCGGCGAGTGCATCGAGGTCGCCACCAACCTCGCCCCCACCCACGGCACCGTCCCCGTCCGCGACTCCAAGCAGCCCGCCGGCCCCGCCCCCGCTTTCGTGGCCTGCGTCCGGGACGGCGGGTTCGGCGTCGGCTGAGGGGCCGTCCGTGCGGCGGTGAAGCCGAAGAGGACGGCCCCTCACCCCACGAGGACCTCGACGGAGATCGTCACCGCCAGTACGACGTACACGGCGCACGCCCCGCAGTTCAGCACGACCGTCGCCTTCGACGAGCCGGTGAGCCGTGTGCGGAAGGAGCCCGCCAGCATCCCGATGCCGCCGTAGAGGACCACCTCCATCAGGACGTTGATCGCGCCGAGGAGGGCCATCTGTGCTCCGGGGTCCTCCGCGTCCCCCAGGAACTGCGGGAGGACCGCGAGGTAGAAGAGGATGATCTTCGGGTTCGTCAGGCTGATCAGCAGCCCGCGCAGGTACCACCGGCCCGATCCGACGTCACCGTGTCCGTCGATCGCGCGGCGCGCGCTGCGCAGGGTCGTGTACGCCAGCCACAGCAGGTAGGCCGCGCCCACGATCCTCACCGCGTCGAGCAGCGACGGGTGCGAGCGGGCGATCTCCCCCAGCCCGGCGACGACGGCTGCGGCGTAGACGCTCATGCCCGTGCCGATGCCCAGGATCGCCTTCAGGGCGGAGCGACGGCCGCCCTCCAGGCCCACCGCGAGCATGTAGGCCATGTCGGGCCCGGGCGGGCCGAGGAAGAGCAGGATCACCGCTATGTAGCCCGGCAGTACCGATAAGTCCACCATCGTCCAGCGCCTCCGGCCTCGTCGTGGTCGCCGTCCGTCTCCCCGTTTCCGTCCGGGCGATTCGGGTTCCGCGCACACGAGGGACGCCCGGCCGGGATCCTGTCCGGCCGGGCGTCCCTTTTCGGCGGGCCGTTACGGCGCCGGCCAGGGCACCTCCGGCGAGCGGTACCAGTCGATGCCGAGGGCCTCGAAGCGCGGGGCCTGTTCGGCGAGGCGGACCTTGTACGCGTCCCAGTCGTGGGTCGCGGCCGGGGACCAGCCCAGTTCGGCCACGCCCGGCAGGCGGGGGAAGGCCATGACGTCGAGGTCGCCGGTGGTGGCGAGGGTCTCCGTCCAGAGGGGGGCCTCGACGCCCCGGACGGCGCTCTCGGGAGCGCCGGGCAGGTAGGCCGCCGGGTTCCAGTCGTAGGACCGGCGGACCTCGACGTATCCGGCCCAGGAGAGGCCGAGCTTCGTCTCCTTCGTGTACTTCATGTCGAGGTAGGTGCGGTCGGCGGGCGAGAGGATCAGGCCGGTGCCGTTCCGCGCGGCGGCGGCGACCCGTTCCTTCTCCTCGGCGGGGGTGCGGTCGAGGCCCCAGTACTGGACGAGGGCGCCGGGGGCGGGGGTGGTGCCGGTGAGCTGGTGCCAGCCGACGACCTTCTTGCCGTACTTGGCGACGACCGGCTGCACCCGGTCCATGAAGGCCACGTAGTCGGCGTGGCTGGTGGAGTGGGCCTCGTCGCCGCCGATGTGGAGGTAGCGGCCGGGGGTGAGGGCGGCGATCTCGCGGATCACGTCGTCGACGAAGTCGTACGTGACCTGCTCGGGCACGCACAGGGAGCTGAAGCCGACCTTGGTGCCGGTGTAGAGAGGCGGGGCGACGCCGTCGCAGTTGAGCTCGGGGTAGGAGGCGAGGGCCGCGTTGGTGTGGCCCGGCACGTCGATCTCCGGGATCACCTCCTGGTGGCGGGAGGCGGCGTACCGGACGATCTCCCGGTACTCCTCCTTGGTGTAGGAGCCGCCGGGGCCGCCGCCGACCTCGGTGGAGCCGCCGTAGGTGGTGAGGCGGGGCCAGGAGTCGACGGCGATGCGCCAGCCCTGGTCGTCGGAGAGGTGCAGGTGGAGGGTGTTCACCTTGTAGAGGGCGAGCTGGTCGATGTACCGCTTCACCTCGTCGACGGTGAAGAAGTGGCGGGCGACGTCGAGCATGGCGCCCCGGTAGGCGTAGCGGGGGGTGTCGGTGATCGTGCCGCCCGCGACCTTCCAGGGGCCCTTCTGGACGGTCCCGCGCTCGACGGCGGAGGGCAGCTGCTGACGCAGGGTCTGGACGCCGCGGAAGAGTCCGGCGGGGCGGTGGGCCGTCAGGGTGATGCCGTCCGGTCCGGAGCGGAGCCGGTAGCCCTCGTCGCCGAGGGCGGTGTCGGCGCCGAGCCGGAGCCGGATGCCGCCGCGGCCCGCCTGCTCGTCGACGACGGGCAGCGGGAGGCCGGTGGCGGGCCGGAGCAGTCCGGCGAGGTAGTCGCCGATCTCCCTGACCTCGCGGGAGGCGGTGTTCACCCCGATGCGGGTGGCGGTGGTGAGGGCGTAGGGCTCGCCCCCGGGGGTGACGGAGGCGGGTACGGGGACGATGCGGCCGAGCGGGCGGACCTCGGGCTCGGCGGCGGCCCGGGGGCCGGGCGCCTTGCCGTCGGCCTCGGCGGCGGCCTCGCCGCAGCCGGCTCCGGCGGCCGCGACCAGGAGCAGGGATCCGATCAGGCGCGGAATCCTTCGGCGCTGTCTCACGGGCGGGCTCCCCTTCGGATGGTCGACGCGTCTGTCGTTTTCTATATCCGAACCGCACCCCTGTGTACCGCTGCCTTCGCCGGAGGCCAAGGTCTAGGCCAATCACCCGATTCGGAGAGGGAAATCGACCTCCCCTGCCCGATTTCGGGCAGGATTCTTGCGTGGGGGCGGAGGTACCCCTCAGTATTCACGGGTGCTCGAACGCCGCCCGTCGCACGACGACCTCATCGACCATCTGGTCCGCAGCACCGCGCTCCAGCGCGGTGAGGCCGCCCGGGTGGTGCTCGACGTGCTGGCGTACTTCGACGAGACGACCGAGGAGTTCGTCCGCCGCCGCCACCGCGAACTGCAGTCCGGCGGGGCCGTGAACGCCGAGATCTTCGAACGGATCGCGGCGGAGCTGCCGCACCGGGCCGTGGCACCGCCGGAGCTCTCGCTCCGGCAGCTGCGCCGGATCGTGTACGGCTGAGCGGCCGCACCTCCCGAAGCATTCGCCCGGGCGGCCGAGTACATCCACTGACCTGGAGGGGTTTCACCTTTATGTGCGGAATTGTCGGTTACATCGGTAAGCGCGACGTGGCACCGCTGCTGCTCGAAGGCCTGCAGCGCCTGGAGTACCGCGGATACGACTCGGCCGGCATGGTCGTCACCAGCCCGAAGGCCACCGGCCTGAAGATGGTGAAGGCCAAGGGCCGGGTCCGTGACCTGGAGGCCCGCGTCCCCAAGCGCTTCACCGGCACCACCGGCATCGCCCACACCCGCTGGGCCACCCACGGCGCGCCGAGCGACGTCAACTCGCACCCGCACCTGGACCCCGAGAACAAGGTCGCCGTCGTCCACAACGGCATCGTGGACAACGCCCAGGAGCTCCGCGCCAAGCTGGAGGCCGACGGCGTCGTCTTCGCCTCCGAGACGGACACCGAGGTCATCACCCACCTCATCGCCCGCTCCCAGGCCGAGACCCTGGAGGAGAAGGTCCGCGAGGCCCTGAAGGTCATCGAGGGCACCTACGGCATCGCCGTGATGCACGCCGACTTCAACGACCGCATCGTCGTCGCCCGCAACGGCTCGCCGGTCATCCTCGGCATCGGCGAGAAGGAGATGCTCGTCGCCTCCGACGTCGCCGCCCTGATCGCCCACACCCGCCAGGTCGTCACCCTCGACGACGGCGAGATGGCCACCCTCAAGGCCGACGACTTCCGCACCTACACGACCTCCGGCGCGACCACCACCGCCACCCCGGAGACCGTCGAGTGGGAGGCCGCCTCCTACGACATGGGCGGCCACGACACCTTCATGCACAAGGAGATCTCCGAGCAGCCCGACGCGGTCGACCGCGTGCTGCGCGGCCGGATCGACGACCGCTTCTCCACCGTGCACCTGGGCGGCCTGAACCTGGACCCGCGCGAGGCCCGCACCATCCGCCGCATCAAGATCCTCGGCTGCGGCACCTCGTACCACGCCGGCCTCATCGGCGCCGGGCTCATCGAGTCCATGGCCCGCATCCCCGCCGACGCCGAGCCGGCCTCGGAGTTCCGCTACCGCAACCCGGTCGTGGACCCCGACACCCTCTACATCGCCGTCTCCCAGTCCGGCGAGACCTACGACGTGCTCGCCGCCGTCCAGGAGCTCAAGCGGAAGGGCGCCCGCGTCCTCGGCGTCGTCAACGTGGTCGGCTCCGCCATCGCCCGCGAGGCCGACGGCGGCGTGTACGTCCACGCGGGCCCCGAGGTCTGCGTCGTCTCCACCAAGTGCTTCACCAACACGGTGACCGCCTTCGCGCTGCTCGCCCTGCACCTCGGCCGCATCCGCGACCTGTCCGTCACCGACGGCAAGCGGATCATCGAGGGCCTGCGCAAGCTGCCCGCGCAGATCCAGGAGATCCTGGAGACCGAGGACGAGATCAAGAAGATCGCCGCGGAGTACGCCGGCGCCCAGTCGATGATGTTCATCGGCCGCGTCCGGGGCTACCCGGTGGCCCTGGAGGCCTCCCTCAAGCTGAAGGAGATCTCCTACATCCACGCCGAGGCCTACCCCGCCTCCGAGCTCAAGCACGGCCCGCTCGCCCTCATCGAGCCGGCCCTGCCGACGGTCGCGATCGTCCCCGACGACGACCTGCTGGAGAAGAACCGCGCCGCCCTGGAGGAGATCAAGGCCCGCAGCGGCCGCATCCTCGCGGTCGCGCACCAGCCGCAGGCCAAGGCCGACCACACCATCGTCGTGCCGAAGAACGAGGACGAGCTGGACCCGATCCTCATGGGCATCCCGCTCCAGCTCTTCGCGTACCACACCGCCCTCGCCATGGGCCGCGACATCGACAAGCCGCGCAACCTGGCCAAGTCCGTCACGGTCGAGTAGCAGCGGGGTCCGGGCCTGTCCCCCGGACCCGCCGCCGGGCCTGTCCCCCGGCGCCGCCCGACCTGACACACGACGGTCCCCGTGCACACACCTCCCGTGCACGGGGACCGTCGTACTTCCCGGACTAGCCCGCGGCGGCCGGGGCGCTCTCCGCCGTCCGGCGCCGGAGCGCCGTCGGCCGGCCCGCGACGGCGGCCGTGGCGCCGTACCAGGCGAGCAGTCCGGCGACGGCGGCGACCCAGCCGCCCGCCTTCCCGAGGCCGCCGTTGCCGGCCAGGGCGTCGATGCCCAGGAGCAGCAGGGCGACGAACAGCAGCCCGTACACGCCCTGTCCGAAGAGCCCGCCGCCCGAGGCCGCCAGGGTCAGCGTGAGCGCGAGGAGCGCCCACAGGAGCAGGAAGACCCCCACGGCATCGGCCGAGGCGCCGCCGCCGACGGCGGTCCCCCAGGTGAACCAGAAGGCGCCCAGCGCCGTGTGCGCCGTGCCCTCCCTGGTGTCACCCGCGCGCAGCGCGAGCAGGCCGGCGAGGAAGAGCGTCACCCCGCCGACCCAGGTGGCGAGGCCCGCGGCGTCCGTCGCCGCGACGTTGTCGATGACACCGGTGCCGCCCAGACCGAAGGCCAGGAGGGTCAGTCCGAGTGCGAGGTGGCCGAGCGTGGAGCTGGTGTTTCCCGCGGCGACGTCGTTGTCCACGGCGGGCTCCCTTCAGATGCGCAGTCGTGCTGCGTGAGCTGCTGTGTTCCGTGGCCTTTATCTACCCTTCACAAGTACACAATTCACCTGAGGAAGGCCGAAATTATGGCCGGATGACGGCAGTTGGGAGGGTGAGAAGAAAGCGGGGGAACGGGACGGCGTCTACGGGATGACGACGACGGGCCGCTGGGCGCGGCGCGCGAGGCGGCCGGCCACCGAGCCGAAGATCCGCCCGACGATCCCGTGCGTGGAGCCGACCACGATCGCGTCGGCCGAGTACTCCCGGCCGACCTCCTCCAGCTCGTGGCAGATGTCGCCGCCGCGCTCGACCAGGATCCACGGCACCTCGGCGAGGTGCTCGGCGCAGGCCAGCTCCAGACCGAGGACCTCGGTGCGGTGGTCCGGCACGTCGACGAAGACGGGGGGCTCGCAGCCGGCCCACACCGTGGTGGGCAGCCGGTTGGCCACGTGCACGATGATCAGGCCCGAGCCGGAGCGGCGGGCCATGCCGATGGCGTACGCGAGGGCGCGCTCACTGGACGTGGAGCCGTCGAAGCCGACGACGACCCCGTGCCGGAAGGCCGGGTCGCAGGCATGACGTGGCTGTTCGACCGCGAGGGGGTCGACCGTGGAGTCGGCGACGCGCTTGCGGTCCGCGGGTTCGGGGAATTCGTGACCGGCCATCGGTGTCTCGGCGAAGAGGGTCCTCGTGGGAAGGGACGGGAGAAGGGGGAGAGGAACGACGGGTGACGGCGGAGCTGTGTCCGGGAATCATCTTCCCAAGCCCATACCCCCAAGGGTACGGCCGCACTCCTCTCCTGCCCAGGGCCCACCGCGTCTCGCCCGGCGGGCACACCGCTCGCGCGCGGCGTTCCAGGGAGCATGCACGAGCGCTTCGGGATCTGGCAATGCCGGTTGTGTCCTACAGGCGTCCGCCCGGGGGCCGGAGCCGGACGCTCCCGGGAGGCGGGCCGACGGGTGCGTGCGGGACCGGGGGCGCGCGTGCGGGACCGGGGCCGGAACCCCGCGCGGGGCCGAACGGCCGTCGCCGAGAGTGACCGGAGCGCTCCGTTCCTCGTTGCCACAGGTCCGCCCCACCGTCGCAGGGAGAGCGCCCGTGCCCGTACCGCCGACCGCCGCCCGGTCCTCCGCCGTCCCCACCCCGACGCTCGGCGCGCCCCGCGCCCACCGCCGCACCGACGCCCCTCCCGCACCCGCGGGAGCGGAGGAGAAGGGGGACAGGGGGGAGCAGGCCGCCGGTGACGTCGTCCGCTGGGCGGCCTTCTGCTGCGTCCTGGTCCCGGTGGTGCTCGTCGTCTACGGCACCTCGCTCGCCGGTGCGGCCGGGGCCGCCCTCGGCCTCGTCTCGGTGACGGCGGCCTGCCGGGTGCTGCTGCGACGCTCGGAGCGGGGTCTCCGCGCGGAGACCGCGCGCGGCGGACGCCGGCACTAGCTCCGGAAGGGGTCCCCGGACGCGCGGAACCCCCTTCGAGTTGACAGGCTCGCACACCCGAACCCATACGTTTTCAGCCAACTTCCGGTGACCGGCGAGTCCTTGGCGTAACGATTGGCCAACCTCGGGCCCGACATCCCCGGAAGCCCCGTCCCAAGGGGTCAGACCCCCCGTGTACCGGGGCGTTCATCCCCCCGCCGCGCCCCTCGCGAGCCTCCGGACGCGAGGCCTCGCCAGCGATCGCTTCGCGCCAAGTTGCCTTGTCGACAATCCACCGGTTGGAGAACTTGTCACGCCGGCGCCACGGGACGCAGTAGATTCGATCATGGGTACCGAAGACTGGGGTCTCGTGCAAAACCGAGGGGAAACGTGCAGGAGCGACACGACCAGGGAGACGCGAACACCGAGGGGGGCTTAGCGTCATGAGCCAGGACTCCACCGCACCGGAGGCCGGACGGAAACTGTCCGGGCGCCGCCGTCGCGAAGTCGTCGCGGTGCTGCTGTTCAGCGGCGGCCCCATCTTCGAGAGCTCCATCCCGCTCTCCGTGTTCGGCATCGACCGGCAGGACGCCGGAGTGCCACGTTACCGGCTGCTCGTCTGCGCCGGCGAGGAAGGACCGCTGCGGACCACCGGCGGGCTCGAACTCACCGCGCCGTACGGCCTGGAGGCCATCGGCCGGGCGGGCACCGTCGTCGTCCCGGCCTGGCGGTCGATCACCTCGCCGCCGCCGCCGGAGGCGCTCGAAGCGCTGCGCCGCGCACACGAGGAGGGGGCCAGGATCGTCGGGCTGTGCACCGGGGCGTTCGTCCTGGCCGCGGCCGGACTGCTCGACGGCCGCCCGGCGACCACACACTGGATGTACGCGCCGACGCTCGCCAAGCGCTATCCGTCGGTCCACGTGGACCCGCGGGAGCTCTTCGTCGACGACGGGGACGTACTGACCTCCGCCGGCACCGCGGCCGGAATCGATCTGTGTCTGCACATCGTGCGGACCGACCACGGCACGGAGGCCGCGGGCGCCCTGGCGCGCCGGCTGGTCGTCCCGCCGCGGCGCAGCGGCGGCCAGGAGCGCTACCTCGACAGGTCTTTACCCGAAGAGATCGGCGCCGACCCGCTGGCCGAGGTCGTCGCCTGGGCGCTCGAACACCTCCACGAGCAGTTCGACGTGGAGACGCTCGCGGCGCGCGCGTACATGTCACGGCGGACCTTCGACCGCCGGTTCCGCTCCCTCACGGGCTCGGCCCCGCTCCAGTGGCTGATCACCCAGCGGGTGCTCCAGGCGCAGCGGCTGCTCGAAACCTCCGACTACTCGGTCGACGAGGTGGCAGGCAGGTGCGGCTTCCGCTCCCCGGTGGCCCTGCGCGGCCACTTCCGGCGCCAGCTCGGCTCCTCGCCGGCGGCCTACCGGGCGGCGTACCGCGCCCGGCGTCCGCAGGGCGAGGCCGGTACGACGGTGCTCGACCCGATCGTGCCCGCCCAGCTCACGGCCGGCGTACGGCGGCCGGGCCCGCCGCTGGAGCCGGGGAAGCCGCCGTCCGACGCCTACGCGTCCGGACGGCCCTCCCTGCCGGGCCAGCGCAGCGCGCCGTGACCGGGGCGCCGTAACCGAGAGACCCGCGGCCACAAGCCGCGCACCGCAGGAACGACGGGCGTCCGGGGGCACCTCCCCCGGGCGCCCGTCGGGCTGCCGGGCCGGGCGTCGCGGCCCCGGTCATGATGCGCCGGACAGGCCCTAAGGTGGACGCATGAACGATCGCATGGTGTGGATCGACTGCGAGATGACCGGGCTCTCGCTGACGGACGACGCACTCATCGAGGTGGCCGCGCTGGTCACCGACTCGGAACTGAACGTGCTCGGCGACGGCGTGGACATCGTGATCCGCCCGCCGGACGCCGCCCTGGAGACCATGCCGGAGATCGTGCGCCAGATGCACACGGCCTCGGGACTGCTCGACGCGCTGCCGGGCGGCACCACGCTCGCCGACGCCGAGGCCCAGGTC
This sequence comes from Streptomyces sp. NPDC086147, assembly GCF_040702165.1. Classification (NCBI taxonomy): domain Bacteria; kingdom Bacillati; phylum Actinomycetota; class Actinomycetes; order Kitasatosporales; family Streptomycetaceae; genus Streptomyces; species Streptomyces sp. NPDC086147. The sequence goes on from NZ_JBFBJO010000005.1 coordinate 296,229, forward strand.
CTCGCCTACGTCCGCGAGCACGTCAAGGAGCCCGGCAAGGCTCCGCTGTGCGGGAACTCGGTCTCCACCGACCGCGGCTTCCTCGCCCGCGACATGCCCGCCCTGGAGGGCCACCTGCACTACCGGATCGTCGATGTCTCCTCGGTCAAGGAGCTGGCCCGCCGCTGGTACCCGAGGGCGTACTTCAACAGTCCGGAGAAGAACGGCAACCACCGGGCGCTCGCCGACATCCGCGAGTCCATCGCCGAGCTGCGCTACTACCGCGAGGCGGTCTTCGTCCCGCAGCCCGGCCCCGACTCGGAGACCGCGAAGCGGATCGCGGCGCGCCACGTCCTGCCCTCGGAATGACGCCGGGATGACGCCGGAATGACCCCCCGCTCGCGCCCTCGCACGCCCCTCCGGGAAACGTGGGCGCGAGCACCCTCCCGGACCCTGTAGACTTCTTCTCGGCCGGTCGGGGAAACCTTCGGGAAAACCGCCGGTCATGGTGGGTATAGCTCAGATGGTAGAGCACCTGGTTGTGGTCCAGGATGTCGCGGGTTCGAGTCCCGTTACTCACCCTCGCAGGAGAAGGCCCCGATCCGTGGAGACACGGATCGGGGCCTTCCGCATGCGCGGCCCTCTTCGTGCGCGGCGACGCACGGCGGCCTCCGGCTCAGCCGTTCGGGCGAAGCGATGATCCATTTGCCCCCGCCCGCTGCTAACTTCCCCATATGCCCCATATCACCATGTTTCACCTTGCCGAAGGCGGGGTGAGGGGGGATGGGGATCCTGCGTGACCATCCCGAACTCGTCCTCTTCCTCTCCCTCGCGGCCGGCTACCTCGTCGGCAAGCTGCGCGTCGGACCCATCACCCTCGGCGGCATCTGCGGCACCCTGATCGTCTCGCTGCTCCTCGGGGCCTGGACGAAGGCCACCGTCTCCGACGACGTGAAGACGATCTTCTTCGCGCTCTTCATCTTCTCGCTGGGCTACATGGCGGGGCCGCAGTTCTTCGCGAACCTCAACAGGAAGAGCCTCCGCTTCTTCGCCCTCTGCCTCATCGAGGTCGTCTGCGTCGTCGGCATCGCCCTCGGCCTCGCGGAGGCCTTCGACCTCGACGTCGGCACCGCCGCGGGCATCCTCGCCGGCGCCGCCACCGAGTCGGCGGTGGTCGGCACGGCCACCGAGTCCATCGGCGAGCTGTCCGGCCTGACCCAGCAGCAGATCACCCAGTACCAGGGCCACGTGGCCACCGCGTACACCGTCTGCTACCTGTTCGGCCTCGTCACCATCGTCATCTACACCAGCCAGATCATGCCGATGCTGATGCGGATCAACCTCCGCGACGCCTCGCGCGAACTCTGGGAGCGGATGCGCGGCGAGGGCGGCGGCCTGGAGTCCGACGAGCGCGAGGCGCTCCCGGGCCTGGTCGGCCGGACGTACCTGGTCACCCACGCCGACGGGACGAAGGTCGGCGACCTGGAGCGCTCGCTGGGCGGCCGGGTCACCGTCGAGGCGGTGAAGCGGGGCAGCAAGGTCCTCACCCCTCCCCCGCCCGGCTTCGCGCTCACCCTCTCCGACCTGGTGCTCGCCGTCGGCCGGCGGGCCAACATCATCGAGGCGGGCCGGGTCATCGGCCCCGAGACCCCGGCCGTCCCCGGTCTGGACACCCCGCTCGCCACCACCCAGGTCTCCCTCACCGACAAGGCCGTCTCCGGCAAGTCCCTGGACACCCTCTCCAAGGAGCACCCCGAGTTCTCCTCCGGCGGGGTGTACGTGACGGACGTGCTGCGCAACGACCAGCACCTGCCGGCCACCCCCGAGACCGTCGTCGACCGCGGTGACGTGCTCACCCTGGTCGGCGCCCGCTCGGGTCTCGGGAAGCTGGCGTCCAGGATCGGCGCGACCGTCAGGAACGACGCCACGGACTTCATCTACCTGGGCCTCGGCATCGTCTGCGGTTCGCTGCTCGGCCAGGTCGTGGTCGAGTTCGGCGACGTCCCCATGTCGCTCGGCACCGGCGGCGGCTGTCTGATCTCCGGACTGCTCTTCGGCTGGTTCCGCTCCCGCACCCAGACCTTCGGCGCCTTCCCCCCGCAGGCCGCCACCACCCTCAAGGACATGGGCCTGGCCATCTTCATCGCCTGTACGGGCCTGGTGTCGGGCCCGCAGGCCTGGCCGCTGCTCAAGGAGTACGGGGCGCTGCTGCCGTTCGCGGGGATCGCGATGGTCCTGGTGCCCGCGACGATCTCGCTGATCGTCGGCCGCAAGCTCCTCGGCATCGAGAAGCCCCTGCTCATCGGCGCCATCGCGGGCCAGCAGTGCTCGACCCCGGCGATCACCTCGATCACCCAGGTCGCGCAGAGCTCGGTCCCGATGCTCGGCTACACGATCACGTACACCCTCTCGAACTTCCTCCTGCCCCTGACCGGGCCCCTGCTCGTCGGCATCCTGGGAGCGTGAGGCGGCGCGATGATCGACTTCCTGAACCGGAACGTCTTCCAGCCCCATCCCGAGCTGCTGGTCTTCGTCACCGTCGCGCTCGGCTTCCTCTTCGGCAGGCTCCGCTACCGGGCCATCGCGCTCGGCGCCGTCACCGGCTGCCTGGTGGCCGGACTGCTGCTCGGCGCGCAGTTCAAGGTCACGATCGACGCCACGGTGAAGAACCTCTTCTTCACCATGTTCCTCTTCGCCCTCGGCTACAAGGTCGGCCCGCAGTTCTTCCGGGGACTGAGGAAGGACGGCCTGCCGCAGGTCGTCAACGCCCTCGTGGTCTGCGTGACGGGCCTGCTCGTCTCCTGGGGCTTCGCGGTGATGCTCGGGTACGGCCCCGGGCTCTCCGCCGGCCTCCTCGGCGGCGCGCTCACCCAGTCCGCCGTCATCGGCGTCGCCCAGGACGCCATCGGCAACCTGCCGGGCCTCTCCGCGGACCAGGCGAAGTCCGAGGGGAACCTGGTCGCGATCGGCTACGCCGTCACGTACCCGCTCGGCACGATCCTCTGCGCGCTGCTCCTCGCCAACGTCCTGCCCAGGCTGTACAGGCGGGACCTGGCCGCCGAGTCGGCGCAGCTCGCCAAGGAGCTGGACGCCCCCGGCGACGACCCCGACCTGGCCGAGGGCTACTACGAGGTCGTGCTGCGCGCGTACCGCGTCGAGCGCCCCGACCTCGCCGGGCGCACCATCGACGACTTCGAGCAGCAGCAGAAGGCGCTCGGCCGCCGCGTCTACATCACCCGGGTCCGGCGGGACGGGAAGGTCCTCGACCACGACCAGGCGACCGTGCTCCGCGAGGGCGACACGGTGGCGGTCAGCGCGCTGCGCGGCTCGCTCGTCGAATTCGACCCCCTGACCCACGTCGGGCCGGAGGCGGACGACGTCGAACTGCTCGGGTACCAGACGGAGACCCTGCACGTGGTCGCGTCGGACAAGGCCCAGCTCGGCAAGAGCATCGCGGACCTGCGCCGCGAGCCCTTCATGGTGGGCGTGTACGTCGACAGGCTCTACCGGGCGGGCGCCGAGTTCCCGTACCGCCTCTCCACCACCGTGGAGCGCGGCGACACCCTGGTCCTGACCGGTCCGAAGCGGCTCGTCGACCCAGCGGGCCGGGCGATCGGCAAGCCCGTGCCGACCTCCTTCGCCACCGACATGCTCTGGGTGGGCCTCGGCATCTTCCTCGGCGGCTGCGTCGGCATCCCGGCCCTGACCGTGTCGGGCGTGCCGATCTCGCTCTCCACCTCCGGCGGCGCGCTGATCATGGGCCTGGTCTTCGGCTGGATCCGCGGCAAGTACCCCACGTACGGCAACGTCCCGCCCGGCGCCCAGTGGTTCATGGACACCCTGGGCCTGTGCCTGTTCGTCGCGGTCGTCGGCATCAACGCCGGGCCGAGCTTCACCAGCGGCCTGGCGTCGGCCGGCTGGGGGCTGCTGCTGTGGGGCGCGGTGGCCACCGTGATCCCGCTGCTCGTGGGCTTCGCCGTCGGCCACTACGTCCAGAAGATCCGCTTCCCGATCCTGATGGGCGTCCTGGCCGGCGGCCAGACGACGACCGCGGCGATCGGCGCGATCAACGAGCAGTCCCGGTCGCAGATCCCGACCCTCGGCTACACGATCCCCTACGCGGTGGGCAACGTGCTGCTGACCATCTGGGGCGCCGTGATCGTGATCCTCAACCACTGACGGCCCCGCGAGGACCGTCGCGAACTCCCCTCGTACGTAAGGACATCCCGTGCCCAAGACCACGTTCACCCGCGAGGAGATCAAGTCCTTCGCGCAGCTCTCCCCGTTCGAGCTCAAGGACACCTTCATCTCGCTCGCCAGGGCGGCCCAGGAGGACCAGCCGGGGCAGAAGGACAAGTCGCAGGTCCAGATGCTCAACGCGGGCCGGGGCAACCCGAACTGGGTGGCCACCGGGCCCCGCGAGGCCTTCCACGCCCTCGGCTACTTCGCCCTGGCGGAGTCCCGCCGGGTGTGGACCGCCGACGACCTCGGCGGCATGCCGGAGGTGAAGGGGTCCGGCGAGCGCTTCGACGCCTTCGTCCGGCAGCACCCCGGCCTGCCGGGCATCGAGCTCCTGGAGAAGAGCGTGGCGCACGCCGTGGAGCGCTTCGGCTTCGACCGGGACTCGTTCCTGCACGAGCTGACGGACAGCTCGGTCGGCGACAACTACCCCGTGCCGGACCGGATGCTGCCGCACGCGGAGCGGATCGTGCGCGGCTACCTCGACGACGAGATGTTCGGCAAGGAGCCGCCTACCGGGAACACGTCGCTCTTCGCGACCGAGGGCGGCACGGCCGCCATGTGCTACATCTTCGACTCCCTCATGAAGAACGGGCTGTTGAGGAAGGGCGACCGGATCGCGCTGATGGTGCCGGTCTTCACGCCGTACATCGAGATCCCCGAGCTGGACACCTACGACTTCGACGTGGTGAAGGTCGAGGCGAACCTGTTCACCGAGACCGGGGTGCGCCAGTGGCGCTACCCGGCCGAGGAGGTCGCCAAGCTGGAGGACCCCTCGGTCAAGCTGGTCTGCCTGGTGAACCCGTCGAACCCGCCGTCGCTCGCGCTGAGCCGGCGGGTCGCGGACCAGATCAAGGAGATCGTGGCCTCGAAGAACCCGAACCTGCTGATCGTCACGGACGACGTGTACGGGACGTTCGTGCCCGGCTTCCGCTCGATCGCCGCCGACCTGCCGCGCAACACGCTGCTCGTGTACTCGTACTCCAAGCACTACGGCGCCACCGGCTGGCGGCTCGGCGTGATCGGCCTGAACGACGACAACGTGATCGACGCGATGCTGGCCGGGCTGCCCCGGGAGGAGAAGGACCGGCTGGCCGAGCGGTACGGGACGCTGACCCTCGAACCGGAGAAGATGCGGTTCATCGACCGGATGGTGGCGGACTCGCGGCAGGTCGCGCTCAACCACACGGCCGGGCTCTCGCTGCCGCAGCAGGTGATGATGGTGCTCTTCTCCCTCTTCGACATGCTGGAGGAGGGACAGGCGTACAAGGAGCGGATCCGCGGGATCGTGAACCGGCGGCTCGGCCTGCTCCTGGAGGGCGCCCGCATGAAGATCTCGGAGGATCCGGCGCGGGCCGCCTACTACATCGAGCTGGACCTGCTCGCGGAGGCCGAGCGCGTGCACGGCAAGCCGTTCGCGGACTTCCTGGAGAAGACCTACGAGCCGGTGGACCCGCTGTTCCGGCTGGCGCGGCAGACGGGCGTGGTGCTGCTCAACGGCGGCGGCTTCGACGGGCCCGAGTGGTCGGTCCGGGTGTCGCTCGCCAATCTGGACGACCTGGACTACCTGAAGATCGGCCACGAGCTGCGGTCGATCTTCGACGCCTACGCGGAGGAGTGGCGGGCCTCGGGATCCTGAGCGGCGGTACGAGGAGGGGCGCGCCCCGGTCGGGGGTAGGGGGTCGACCGGGGCGCGCGGTGTGGGGGGCACAGTGGTTCTTCGGGGGGCCTACCGGTAGGCGGCGAAGGCCTTCGTGAAGGCCAGCGGCTGCTGGAGGATCGAGGAGCAGGTGGCGTCGGCGCGGTTCACGGCGCCGTCCGGGCACTGCTTGTCACGGGTCGAGGACCACATCGAGAGCCAGCCGAGGCCCTTGGACTTCGCGAAGTCGACGAGCTGGACGGCGTCGTCGACCGTGAAGATCTCGGTGGTGACGTCGTTGACGCCGATCATCGGGGTGACGGCGACCGCCTTCCAGGCCGCCGCGTCGGAGAGCCCGAGGACGCCCTTGATCTGGGCCTGGGTCGCGGTCGCGGCCTGGATCGCGTACGTGCCCATGTCGGCGCTGTACGCCGGGCCGTAGTCCATCGCCATGATGTTGACGGCGTCGACGCGGACCCCGTTCCGCTTGGCGTCCGCGAGCAGGTCCACGCCCGGCTGGGTCAGGCCCTCGGGCATGACCGGCAGGGTGAAGGACACGTTCAGGCCCGGGTGGTCCTTCTGGAGCGCGGCGATCGCCTGCGAGCGGCGGGTGTTGGCGGCGGTGTCCGGCAGGGCCGCGCCCTCGACGTCGAAGTCGACCCTGGTCAGCCCGTACTGGTCGACGACCTTGCCGTACGCGGCGGCGAGCGCCGAGGCCGAGGAGCAGTTCAGGGCCAGCTCGTGTCCTGCGGCGCCGCCGAAGGAGACGCGGACGTCACCGCCCTTGGCGCGCAGGGCGCCGATCTGGGCGGCGACCCTGTCGTTCGCCAGGTCGGTGACCCCGCCCCACAGCGGGGCGCAGGCGCCGCCGGAGGTGATGAAGGCGAGGTTGAACTCCTTCACGCCGGTGGCGTCGGCGGTGGCGAGCAGGTCGTACGCCGGGTAGAGGGAGGTGTCGACGTACGGGGCGAACTTCGCGCCGGTGACGGGGGCCGGCGTGGAGGCCGTCGGGGTGGGCGTCGGGGCCGGGGTCTGCGTCCGCGTGGGGGTCGGCACGGGGGCCGTGGTGGCGGTCGCGGTCGGGGTCGGCTTGACCGTCGCCGTGGGGGTGGGGGTGGCGGTGGGCTGGTCGGTGGGGCGGCCGCTGGGGGTGGGTGCGGGGCCTCCGGCCGAGCAGGACGCCTTGTCGATCAGGCAGTTGGCGGGGTCGCCCGCCTCGCCCGCGGCGGAGGTGACGAAGCCGACGGTGACGGACTGCCCGGGGGCGAGCTGCCGGTTCCAGCTCGCGGGCCTCACGGTGACGTGCCGGCCGGAGACGGTGTGCTCGCCGTTCCAGAGGGAGCCGATGGTGGTGCCGGCCGGGAGGTCGAACTCCAGGGTCCAGTCGGACCGGGCGGCGGACGTCTCGTTGGTGACGACGTACTGGCCGGTGTAGCCGCCGGTCCAGGAGCTGGTCCGGGTGTAGGCGGCGCCGACGGAGGCGGCCTGGGCGGTGCCGGTGAGCGCGAAGGCGGCGCCGCCGACGACGGCGGCCGTGACGACCGCCGCGACGGCCTTGGTCCTCGTACTCGCCCTGCGCCGGTGCGATCGGGTGCCCATGGCGTGCCTGCCTCTGCGTGCGGAAGTGGGGGTGCGGCAGCACGCTAGCGAGCGGGGAACGGACAAAGCGGGTGATCGGGGGCGGGGGTGGCGATCCTTAGGGTCCGCTTAAGGTGCCCATCGGAACCAGGAAAGGTTCTTCCCGGCTTCCCCGGGGCTCAGCCCTCCCGGGCCCGTCGCGTCCCCGTCCCCCCGCGCCTGCGGCGGGCCGGGCGGTGGCCCCGGTGGCCGTTCGCGCCGTGTGCGCCCGCCGGGCCGCCCGCGCCGGCGCGGCCGCCGAGGCCGATCCAGACGCGGACCTCCGTACCGCCGAGGACCGAGCGGCCGATGCGGACGTCGCCGCCGGTGCCCTCCGCCACGCGCCGCACGATGTCGAGGCCGAGGCCCGTGGAGCCGTCCCGGCCGCCGCTGTTGCCCCGGGCCAGGGCGGCGGCCGGGTCGGCGATGCCGGGGCCCGCGTCGGAGACCAGGACGATGACGGCGTCGTCGCCGTTGTGGACGTCGATGGAGAAGGCCGTGCCCTCCGGGGTGTGGCGGAAGACGTTGCCGAGGAGGGCGTCGAGCGCGGCGACGAGTTCGGGCCGGGCGACCGGGATGCGGACCGGGCGCTCGACGCCCGCGACCCGCACCCGGCGCCCCTCGTCCTCGGCGAGCGCCGACCAGAAGTCCATGCGTTCGCGCACCACTTCGGCGGCGTCGCAGCCCGCGCCGGGGCCGGTCGCCTGGGTCTGCGGCTTCGCCTCCCGGGCCGTGCGGATGATGATGTCGACCTCGCGCTCCAGCTGTTCGACGGCCGCGCGGGTCTGCTCGGCGGCCGGACCGGAGCCGAGCGAGGCCGCGTTGAGCCGCAGGACGGTCAGCGGGGTGCGCAGCCGGTGGGAGAGGTCGGCGGCCAGCTCCCGCTCGTTGGCGAGGAGCTGGACGACCTGGTCGGCCATCGAGTTGAAGGCGACGGCGGCGGACTTGAGCTCCGGCGGCCCCTCCTCGGGGACCCGGGCGCCGAGCCGCCCCTCGCCCAGGTCGTGGGCGGCGCCCGCGAGCCGCTGGGCGGGCTGGACCATGCGGACGCCGAGGCGGTCGGCGACGGCGACGGAGCCGACGATCAGGGCGGCGCCGACCCCGGCGAGGACCAGCCAGGCGGTGCCGACGCCGTTGGACACGTCGCCCTCGGGGACGAAGAGTTCGACGACCGCGACCCGGCCGCTGCTGAGCGCGGTGGGCTGGAGCAGCGCGAAGCCGCCGGGGACCTCGGTGATCGAGGCCCGGCCGAGCTCCCGGGTGGCCGTGAGCTCCTCCTCCCCCGCCCGGCGGGTGCCGATCTCCAGGGGCGCGCCGCCCGGCGCCTCGGCGGGGACGTGGACGGCGAGCCGGCCGGCGGCCCCGTCCTCGGTGGTGGCGACGGCCTTGTCGAGTTCGTCGCGGTCGGTGGTGATGGCGAGGACGGGGGCGAGCCCGGCGGCCCGCCGTTCGGCGTTGGAGACGGCCCGGTCGCGGGCCATCTCCCTGACGACGAGCCCGAGGGGGACGGCGAAGGCGACCACGACCATGGCGGTGACGGCCAGGCACACCTTGACGAGCGCCCACCTCACGGCCGGGGCTCCCCGGGCGGCTCCAGCTTCACGCCCACCCCGCGCAGGGTGTGCAGGTAGCGGGGCCGGGCGGCCGTCTCGCCCAGTTTCCGCCGCAGCCACGACAGGTGGACGTCGATGGTCTGGTCGTCGCCGTAGGACTGCTGCCACACCTCGGCGAGCAGTTCCTTGCGCGGGACGACCACGCCGGGCCGTCCGGCGAGGAAGGCGAGCAGGTCGAACTCGCGCCGGGTCAGGTCCAGGGGCGTGCCGTCCAGTTCCGCCTGGCGGCGCAGCGGGTCGACGGTGAGCCCGCCGACCCGGATGATCCGGGAGGGCGGTGCCTCGCCGGCGCCGGACCGGGCGCGGCGCAGGACGGCGGCCATCCGGGCGGAGAGGTGGTCGACCGAGAAGGGCTTCACGAGGTAGTCGTCGGCCCCCGCGTGGAGGAGCCGTACGATCTCGGCCTCGTCGTCCCGGGCGGTCGCGATGATCACCGGTACGTCGGTGAGGCCGCGCAGCATCTTGAGCGCCTCGGACCCGTCCAGATCCGGCAGTCCGAGGTCGAGGATGACCACGTCGAAACGGAAATGGGCGACCTCGCGCAGCGCCTCCAGTGCCGTGCCGACGCTCCGTACGGTGTGGGACGCCTCGGAGAGCTGCCGGATGAGGGCGGAGCGCACGAACTGGTCGTCCTCGACCACGAGCACACTTGCCATGGGCGGCACCGTACGCCATGCGGGCGGATCATCGGACAATGTCCACCCTCTGATCCGGAACGGCCGGGGGTGGTGCACTATGGGCCGGTGCGAAGAGGACTGGTTCACGCCCTGGCCTGGTCACTCGCCACCGGCGCGGCGGTCACCCTGTCCTGGTGGGGAGTGCACACCGTGCTGTCCGGAACCGTGTACGACCCGCCGCGCGCGCTGCCCGTGCCGCTCTGGGCCGCGGACGGGACGCACGGTCCCGACGGCGGTCCGCTGACCTCCTCGACCCGGTATCCCGGCCCCGACCCGTCCGCGTCCGCCGCGCCGGAGACCGGACCGGGCGGCGGTCCGACGCCCTCGGCCACCCCGTCCGGCACCCCTTCGCGGCGCCCGAGCCCGACGGCGGAGACCCCGGCGGCCCCGCCGCCGAAGACGGGTTCGGACGCGGGCGGGGGCTCCGGACCGGAGTCCGGCTCCGGCTCGAACGTGAAGAGCTACGCCGTGGACGGCGGCCGGGTCGCCTTCGACCTCGGGGAGACCTCGGCCGAACTGGTCTCCGCGACGCCCGCCTCGGGCTGGCAGATGCAGGTGTGGAAGCAGACGACCTGGATCCGGGTGACCTTCACCCGGGACGGCCGCGAGCTGTCGGTCTTCTGCGTGTGGCACGACACCGCGCCCCGCGTGGAGATCGAGGACCGGGCGATCTGACGGGCTGTCCGGCTGTCCGGATTCCTAGCGGAAGACGGAGGCCGGCGGGGCCGGGGACGGCTTGGCGTTCGCGTCGGTGACCGGGGCCGCTCCCCCGGCGAAGTCGGCGAGGGGCCGGCCGTGTTCGACCCGGCCCGGGTGCGGGTCGGTGGCGACCCTGCGGGTGAGTTCGGCGACCGGGAGCTCCCGGTCGGAGGCGAGCAGGACGGCGTTGCCGAAGCGGCGGCCGCGCAGCACGGTCGGGTCGGCGGTCAGGGCCAGTTCGGGGAAGACGGCGGCGGCCGTGGCGATCTGGCCGCGCAGATGGACCAGCGGCGGGCCGTCGGCCAGGTTCGCCGCGTAGAAACCGCCGGGCCGCAGCGCCCGTCGCACCTCGGCGAGGAACTCGGTGCTGGTCAGATGGGCGGGGGTACGGGCTCCGCCGAACACGTCCGCGATGATCAGGTCCGCCCAGCCGTCCTGGACCTTGGCGAGGCCGGCGCGGGCGTCGGTGGAGCGGACCCGTACGCGGGCGCCGGGGTCGAGCGGCAGTTCCCTGCGGACGAACCGCACCAGGGGCCCGTCGAGCTCCACGACCTGCTGCGTGGAGCGGGGCCGGGTCGCGGCGACGTAGCGGGCGAGGGTGAGGGCGCCGCCGCCGAGGTGCACGGCCTGGATCGGGCGGTGGGGCGGGGCGGCGAGGTCGGCGACGTGGCCGAGGCGCCGCTGGTACTCGAAGGAGAGGTACGTCGGGTCGTCCAGGTCGACGTGCGACTGCGGGGCGCCGTCGACGAGCAGCGTCCAGGCGCGCGGGCGCTCCCGGTCGGGTACGAGTTCGGCGAGGCCGCCGTCGACGGTCTCGGCGACGGGGGCTGCCGCCGCCCGGTCACGCTGTTTGTTCCTGGCCATCGGTCCATTATCGGACGATCGGACCGCGACCGGCGTGCCCGGGGCCGCCGGACCGGGCCCCGGGGCTCAGCGGCAGCCGTCGGCGGCCTCGATGAGCCGGGCCGCCTCGCCGAGCGCCTCGCGCAGGACGACCGGGTCGGTGACCGGGTCGGTGTCGCCGGGGGGCAGCAGCCAGCCGGCCGGGCGGGGGGCGCCGCCGGCCGGTTCGGGCAGCTCCGGCAGCTCGGGGAGGCGGAGGCCGCGCCCCGAGGTGCGCGTACAGGCGCTGCCCGGCACGTCCCAGGCGGCGGCGGTGCCGGGCGGCACCAGGAAGCCGAGGGTGTCACAGGTGCCGTCGTGCACCACCGGGCCGACGGCGGGGGCGCCGGTGCGGCGCAGGATGTCGACGGCCTCCAGGCCCTGGCGGACCGGCACGGTGACCAGGTCCCAGGCCTCGGCGGCGGACTCGGCCCCGGCGGCGCCCGGGGCGGGCACGGGCCGGGCGGCCGACTGTGAACCGATCTCCGACATGGGACCCCTCCTCGCTCCATGAGGAGACACGTTCCGTCTCTCCCTACGGTTCAACGCCCGTGCCCGTCAACGGCTACGGCGGTTTCCCGCCGCAAAGGATGGCAGTTCATGGCAGATCGCAGGCGAGATATCCGATTTGTAGCCAAACTCTGCGTAGGCATTCGGTCACAGCGGGTACGTTTCTGCCGCCGGACCACCCGGCAGCACCAGGAGAGGGCTCGGCCATGGCGATGTCACGGGCAGTTCCCAACCTCGCCTTCCGCAGACTCCGCGGACAGCAGTCGCCGGCGGAGTTCGCCGCGGCCGTCCGCCGGGCGGCACGGGAGATCGGCGAACAGGTCGCGTGCGACGCCCGCTACATCGGGCGCGTGGAGGCGGGCGAGATCCGCTGCCCGAACTACGCGTACGAGCGGGTCTTCCTGCACATGTTCCCCGGACTCGGCCTCTCCGACCTGGGGTTCTCCGCACGGGAGACGGTGCGCGGCCGGCGGCAGACCGTCCCGGCCGGGGCGTCGTCCCCCGCCGCCTCCACGACCCGGAACGATGAGGAGAGCGACGTGCTGCGTCGCGCATTCATGACGAGCGGCTCCGCCACCCTGGCGGCCGCCTCGCTGGGACTCGGCGGCCCCGCCGTCGCGATCCCCAGCCCCCGCGGGACCCACCGGATCGGCGAGACCGAGGTGCGGGCCGTCGAGGACGCCGTGCGGCGGATCCGGCTGCTCGACGACCGGCACGGCGCCGACGGGCTCTACAAGGTGGCCGCCCAGCCGCTCCGTACCGCCTACGCGCTGCTCGACGCCGGCACCACGGCCCGCCGCTCCACCGAGGACCGGCTGCACGCGGGCGCGGGTGAACTCTCCCTCTCCGTCGGCTGGCTGGCCCACGACTCGGGCCGGCACGAGGACGCGCGCTCGCACTACGCCGAGGCGCTGGCGACCGCGCGCGTGGCGGGAAGCTCCGGGAACGCGGCCCTGGAGGCGCACGCCTTCTGCAACACGTCGTTCCTGGCCCGGGACACCGGCCGCCACCGGGAGGCGGTCCGGGCGGCGCAGGCCGGGCTGCGGGCCGCGCGGTCCCTGGACTCGGCCCGGCTGCTCTCCCTGCTCTCACTGCGGGAGGCGTGCGCATGGGCGGCGCTCGGCGACCGGTCCGCCTGCGAGCGGGCCCTCGGCCGCGCCCACTCCTTCTTCGACCGGGGCCCGGCCGACGGGGACCCGGAGTGGATGTCCTTCTTCGGGGAGCCGGAGCGGGAGGCGCAGGAGGCCCAGTGCCGGGCGGCGCTCGGCGACTGGGGCCGGGCCGCCCGCCACGCCCACCGGGCCACGGTCCTGCAGAACCCGCACTTCGCCCGGAACCTCGCGCTCTACCGCGCCCAGCTCGCCCGGGACCTGGCGCACGCGGGCCGTCCGGACGAGGCGGCGGCGGAGGCGCGCCGGGTGGTGGACTCCCTCGACGGCATCGCCTCGGCCCGCATCCGCGAACTCCTCGCGGAGACGGGCCGGGTGCTGGCGGCGGTCCGCTGAGGCGGAGGGCCTACTGCTCCAGGTGTCCGGTGTCGTTCCAGCGTTCGAGCGCCGGGTCGCCGTACGCCCAGCCCAGGACCGAGAGGCTCGTCGGGTCGAGGCGGATGCGGGCGGCGAAGGAGACGTCCTCGCCGAGCCAGCGGGCGCCGATGGAGCGCAGGATGTGCCCGTGGGCGAAGACCAGGACGTCCCGGTCGGCGGAGCGGGCCCACTCCACGACCTCGTCGGCGCGGTCCGACAGCTGCGCCAGGGTCTCTCCGTCGGGGACGCCGTCGCGCCAGATGAACCAGTCCGGCTGCCGTTCCTTGATCTGGGGCGGGGTGAGGCCCTCGTACGCCCCGTAGTCCCACTCCATCAGCGCGTCCCAGGGCTCGGCCCGGTCGCCGAAGCCGGCGAGGGCGCAGGTCTCGCTCGCCCGGACCAGGGGGCTGGTGCGCACCTCCACGCCGGGCAGGCCCTGCCAGGGGCCGCGGTGCAGGCGCTCGCCGAGCAGCTTCGCGCCGCGGCGCCCCTCTTCGAGCAGCGGGATGTCGGTCCTGCCGGTGTGGCGGCCGAGGAGCGACCACTCGGTCTGGCCGTGCCGGGCGAGCAGGATGCGCGGTGCCATGGGAAGGCTCTCCAGAGGTTCGCGGTGCGGACGTGCTCCTTCCATCATCGCCCACCCGAATTCGGGGCGACACGCGGGCAACCTCCGGGTGCCCTCCGGCGTCCCCTCCCCCGGGCCGTACGCCATACGGGAGGGGACCTTGTCCATGCGCAAGCCACGCTGGTGGGCCGAGCTGTCACTGATCGGCGTCGTGTACGCGGCCTACACCGGCGGGCGGCTGCTCGTGCGGGGCGACGAGGCCTCGGCCGTCGACCACGGCCTCGCGATCCTGCGTCTGGAGGGGCTGCTCGGGATCGACGCCGAGCGCCCCCTGAACCGGCTGTTCACGGACGTCCCCGCGCTCGGGATCCCGGCGGACTTCGCGTACGCCACGCTGCACTACCTGGTCACCCCGGTGGTCCTGGTGTGGCTGTTCCGGCGGCGGCCCGCGCACTACCGGGCGGCCCGCGCCTGGCTGATGGCGTCCACCCTGCTCGGGCTCGTCGGCTTCACGCTGCTGCCGACCTGTCCGCCCCGGCTGCTCGACGCGGCGCACGGATTCACCGACACGATGGCCCACTTCAGCGCGTACGGCTGGTGGGGCGGCGAGGCGAGCGCGCCGCGCGGGCTCGGCGGGATGACCAACCAGTACGCGGCGATGCCCAGTCTGCACGTGGGGTGGGCGCTGTGGTGCGGGGTGATGCTGTGGCGGTACGGGCGGACTCCGCTCGTGAAGGCGCTCGGGGCGGCGTATCCGCTGCTCACGACGGTGGTGGTGATGGGCACGGCCAACCACTACCTGCTCGACGCGGTCGCGGGGGCGGCCGTGATGGGGGCCGGGTTCCTGCTCGCCCCGCACGCGCTGCGGGCGGTCGACCGGCTGCGCGCGCGGGTGGGAACGAGGGGAAGCGCGGGGGCCGGAACGGGGGAAGCCCCTCCGGTTGTCAGTGGGGGATGCGAGACTTTCGCGGGTGAGCACATCCCCGGACAGCGGTCCGTCGCGACCGCCGCAGACGACACGTCGACACCTGCTCGCTGAGCTGCGCGGACCGGGGGTCGCACCGCGTCCGCTGGACGCGCGGGCGCTCGCGGCGCTCGCCGCCAACCCCGGCTGCCGGCGGCGGGCCCTGCTCGACGGCGCCGGGGTCGACAAGTCCGCCCTCGCGGCGAAGCTCGGCTCCCCGGCCCCGTTCGGGCAGTCGCAGTTCGCGATCGTGCGGGGCAACTCCTTCGAGGCGAAGGTGAAGGCGGACGGCGGGCGCGAACTGCTGCGGCTGCTCGGGGTGGAGGAGCCCGGCGAGGTGTCCGTGCCCGACCTGTCGGCGGCCGGGCCCGAGGGCCGGGTGGCGCGCACGGCGCTCGCGCTGCGGGAGGCGACCGGGTCCGGGGGGTGGACGCTGCTCGACCATCCGCTGCTCGCCCTGGAGGTGGCGGGCTCCCCGGTCTACCTGGAGCCGGACGCGGTGGTGGTGCGCCCCGGCGGCGGGTGGACGGTGGTCGAGATCAAGTCCTTCCCGACGGTGGACGGTTCGGCCGACGCGGCGAAGGTGGGCGCGGCGGCCCGCCAGGCCGCCGTGTACGTGCTGGCGCTCGAACGGGTGGCGGCGGTCACGGAGGGCGCGCGGGTGGCCCACTCGGTCCTCCTGGTCTGCCCGAAGGACTTCTCGAACGTGCCGACGGCCTCGGTCGTCGACGTGCGCAAGCAGCGGTCGGTGACCCGGCGCCAGTTGGACCGGCTCACCCGGATCGACGAGATCGCGGACGCGCTGCCGGAGGGCGTCAGCTTCGACGTGGCGGAGCGCTCGCCGGAGGAGCTGACGGCGTCGGTGGAGTCCGTGCCCCACCAGTACGCGCCGGAGTGCCTGGCCGCCTGCGAGCTGGCCTTCCACTGCCGGTCGCGGTCGCGGGAGACGGGCGCGGTGGAGACCCTGGGCCGTTCGGTACGGGGCGAGCTGGGCGGCCTGACGACGGTCGGCGCGGTCCTGGCGGCGGCGCGCGGCGAGGCGGGCGACCCGGACGACCCGGCGGTGGCGGCCCTGCGGCGGGCCAGGGCCCTGCGCGAGGAGGCGCTGGCGTCGGCGCCCGCCCGCACCCCCCGGGAGCACGTCGAATGCCCCTGCTGACGTCCCTTTCCCGCACCGCGCCCCGGGAGGGCCTCGCATGTCGCTGATCTCCACGCTGGCCCGGATGGAGGCCGTCGAGTCGGGCCGGGCGCAGCCGCTCGCGACCGTGCGGCACCGGCGGGTGTGCGAACGGCCGCTGGTCCTGGTGCCGTTGACCACCGCCGGTGAGGCGGGCGCCCCGCTGGGCGCGCTCGTCGGCACCGACCCCGAGGAGCCGAGGCTCCTGGTGGTGCCCCAGCCCCGCGACCGCGACCTGCGGTTCGCGTTCCTCGCGGACCTGGCCGAGGAGGTCCTGCCGTACGTCGACGCGTTCGCGGACGTCGTCGAGCTGATCGAGCGCAACGAGACGGACGCCGAGACCGGCAAGAAGGTGCGGGTCGAGGTCGAACTGTGCGCGGACGCGCCGCAGTTGATCGTGCCGAGCCGGGCGGGCGTGGAGTACGTGCGGCTGCTCGGGCGGTCGACGCGGTTCCGGCGGACGGCCGAGCAGGACCCGGAGACGCCGTTCCCCGCGCCGCCCCGGGTGCCGCTGCTCGGGCGCTGGCTGACGCACTTCGGGGAGCGGGCCCGGGTGCCCGGCTCCTCGCTGCTGCTCGCGGCGACGGACCTGCTCAACCGGCACTGGGCGACCGGCCAGTCCTCCCTGGAGGACCAGCACCTGGGCGCGCTGCTCGCCTGGATCGCCCCGGAGGACGGGATGTCCGGCCGGGAGGGGGCGCTGCGCGCGGAGGCGGGCCGGGACGAGCGGGGGCAGCTCTTCTGCCCGCCCGCCGGGCCCGCCACGGACCCGGCCTTCGACAACCGGCTGCTCGCGCCCGCGATCGAGCGGTACGACCGGGCCCGGCAGGCGTCCGGCGCGGCCGAGGACGCCGAGGCGGCCGAGCGGGCCCTCGGCGAACTGCTCGCGGCCGAGCGGGAGGTGCGCCGGCTCGTCGCCTCGCAGCTCAAGCCGACGTGGGAGGCGGTGTGGCGGGCGGTCGGCCTGCTGCGGGGGCTGCCGGAGGGGGCCAGGGTCGAGGACCGCTGGACCCGGGACCGCTGGTCCTTCACCGCCCACCGGGACCGGGTCGCGGCCGGCGAGCCGCCGCAGCCGCGCCGGGACGACGCGGTGACGGCGGCGCGGAAGCTCGCGGCCCGCGAGCAGGCGCAGGGGCAGCTGGAGGCGCAGGAGGCCCTGGACGATCCTCTGGTCCTGGCGGGCCGGCGGCTCGCGGGCGAGGCGTTCGCGGCGGAGGTGGTGGAGGTGACGATGGCGTGGACGGAGTCGAAGCGGCCCGCGCCCCGGCCGCTGCTCACGGTCCGCACGGACGACCGGCCGCACCTGGACGAGCGGGTGCGGGTGTACCGCTCGCTCGACGGGAAGCCGCAGACGGCGGAGTTCGTGCGGTACGAGGAGGACGGCGCGCTGGTGCTGCGGGTCCTGGACCGGATGGGCCGGTCGAAGGAGCCGGCGGAGGGTTCGGTGCCGGAGAAGGGCGAGCGGATCGCCTGGACGCTCTTCGAGCACGACCAGCGGACCGGACCGAAGCTGCCGGACCCGGAGGAGACGCCCTGGACGCACGGCGGCCCGCCCCGGGCGGACGCCGTGGAACTGCCCGACCCCGTGACCCCGGAGGACGTGCTGTGACCGTGTTCGGCCCGGCCGGTCCCCGAGAGCGCGTCATGACCGTGTTCGCCCCTGTGATCCCCGAGGACGTGCCGTGACCGTGTTCGATCCCTCCGCCGAGGCCGGGCGGGCGACGGCCGCCATCCTGGCGGACACCCTGCACGGCACCGCGCGGGGCGTGGTGGTGGACTCCCCGCCGGGCGCCGGCAAGTCGACGCTCGTGGTGCGGGCCGCCCTGGAACTGGCCGCCGCCAGTCGCCCCCTGATGGTGGTCGCGCAGACGAACGCGCAGGTGGACGACCTGGTGCTGCGGCTCGCCGAGAAGGAGCCGGACCTGGAGGTGGGCCGGCTGCACTCCAGCGACTCCGACCCGTACGACAAGGCGCTCGACGACCTGGAGAACGTGCGGAAGTCGGCGAAGGCGGGCGATCTGGCCGGGCTTCCGGTGGTGATCTCCACGGCCGCCAAGTGGGGGCACGTGAAGAACGTCGAGCCGTGGGCGCACGCGATCGTGGACGAGGCGTACCAGATGCGCTCGGACGCGCTGCTCGCGGTGGCGGGGCTCTTCGAGCGGGCGCTGTTCGTGGGCGACCCGGGGCAGCTGGACCCGTTCTCGGTGGTGGGAGCGGAGCAGTGGGCGGGGCTGGCGTACGACCCGTCGGCGAGCGCGGTCTCGACCCTGCTCGCGCACAATCCGGAGCTGCCGCAGCACCGGCTTCCGGTGTCGTGGCGGCTGCCCGCGTCGGCGGCGCCGCTGGTGTCGGACGCGTTCTACCCGTACACGCCGTTCCGCAGCGGCACCGGGCACGGGGACCGGAAGCTGTCCTTCGGGGTGCCGTCGGACGGCTCGGGCCCGGACCGGGTCCTGGACGAGGCGGCCGAGTCGGGCTGGGGCCTGCTGGAGCTCCCGGCCCGGCACACCCCGCGCACCGACCCGGAGGCGGTGGGCGCGATCGCCCTGGTGGTGCGGCGGCTCCTGGACCGGGGCGGGGTCGCGGTCTCGGAGCGCGCGGAGGTCCCCGTGCCCCTGACGCCCGACCGGATCGCGGTCGGCACCGCCCACCGCGACCAGGCGGCGGCGGTCCGGGCGGCGCTCGCGGACCTGGGCGTGTCCGGGGTGACGGTGGACACCGCGAACCGGCTCCAGGGGCGCGAGTACGACGTGACGGTGGTCCTCCACCCGCTGTCCGGCCGCCCGGACGCGACCGCCTTCCACCTGGAGACGGGCCGCCTGTGCGTCCTCGCCTCCCGGCACCGGCACGCGTGCGTGGTGGTGTGCCGCGCGGGCGTGGCGGACCTGCTCGACGAGCACCCGTCGACGGAACCGGTCCAGCTGGGCGTGGCGGTCTCGTTCCCCGACGGCTGGGAGGCGAACCACGCGGTCCTCTCCCACCTGGAGGAACACCGGGTGGTCTGGGCGCCGTGATCCCGGGGACTCGGCCGGAGGTCCCGGCTCCGGGACGCCGGACGGGACCCGGGGGCACGCGGTCCGGGGTTCGCGCTCTTGCGGGGCGCGGGACAATGGAGGGCGGCCCGGAGTTCCGGGCCGTGTCCGTGGGCGGTCGGGACCGGGTGCGGGCACGCCCGTGCGAGACCTGTGCGAAGAGGAGAACGACGATGGCGGAATCCGCGGAGCGGGGCGGGCAGCGGCGGCTTCGGCCGGCGCCGCTGATCTTCGAGCCTGCCGAGGCGTCCGCCGATCCGGAGCACTTCTTCGACCTGGAGTCGCTCGACGACCCGCGGGAGCTGCTGTCCCGGGCGACGGAGCTGACGCTCGCGTTCCGGGCGGCGACGGACCGGGCGATCGAGTTCCAGGCGATCGCGGCGGCGCAGCTGGCCGATCCGCGCCGGTTCGACCGGCTGACGGTGGCCGACGTCGCCGAGCGGGCCCAGTGGACCGAGGACTACGCCCGCAAGATGATCGAGTTCGGCCGCGACCTCATCCGGGCGGGCGGGCGGCCCGCGGAGGACTGAGCCGGGGAGGCGGTGGCCTGCCGCGCGACGCGGGGGCGTGTGATCGTCGTCCTGGAGCGTGGGGGCGCGATACGGGGGCGCGCATGGCCGGAGACACGCGTGGTGACCGAAAACCACCCCTGGCATATGCCGAGGGCGCACGATACTCCTCCGCCGCCCCTCCTGTCCGGGATTCCGAGAACCCTCGGAAACCGTCCCGTCACTCCCGGTACATCTGGACGCATGACGACGTGGCTGCGCGACGAGACCCCGCACGACATGTTCCGGTTCCTCCGGGAGGGCGACGAGGGGCGGCACCAGACCGCCCGGGTGACCGCCGACGGGGCCTCCTGGCTGGCCTCGGCCGCCGTCGGGCGGGGGGCCGCGCTCGCCCGCTGGGAGTCCCGGCCGTCCTCGCCCGCCGCGCTGCCCTGCGGGACGGTCTTCGACGTCGTCAACGTGGACCCGGTCTTCGGGCGCCGGATGCTGGACGAGCTGTGGACGGAGGGCCCGGGGTCGGGGCCCGTCGCGGTCCACCGGGGCCGGATGATGCTGTTCGCCGCGCCCGGCACGGCCCAGCGGCTGCCCGCCCTGCTCGACTGGGAGGAGTGGGGCGACGCGGTGCCCCGGCCGCTCTGTCACGGGCTCGGGGACGCGGTGACCGTGCCGCCGCTCGCGCCCTCCGACTCCGCCGGGCCCCGCTGGCTGGTGGCCCCCGACACCCGGCACCCGTGGCTGCCCGGCCCCGAGGTCGTCCTCTGGGCCTGCGTGCGGGCCGTCCGGGCGGCTTCCGCCGCCGACGTGCGGGTATCGATTTTTCCTCCCGCCGATCCGGGTGCTAATGTCTACGACGTCAGCAGGCGCCGCTAGCTCAGTTGGTTAGAGCAGCTGACTCTTAATCAGCGGGTCCGGGGTTCGAGTCCCTGGCGGCGCACAGACGGAAGAAGCCCCTCGCGGAAGCGGGGGGCTTCTTCGTGTGCCGGGACGATCACGGCCCGCGCCGGAGCGAAACCGTCAGTCCCCGCCCGTCGGGGTGATCCTGACCGTCCAGACGTCCGACCCCGACCGGTCCATGACCTCGATCCGGACCCCGGACCCCGGCACGGTGAGGGTCTCGCCCTCCTCCAGCGGGGCGTCCGCGAGCGGCGGGTAGACCGAGCGCTCCCAGCAGGCCTCGGTGCGTGGGTGCGCGTCCACGACCTCGACCGGGCCGTCCCCGGAGGCCGTGGTGCCCCGCACCCGGTAGACGAGTACGCCCTCCGTGCAGGTCTCGGCGTTGTTCCCGGCGTCGCTCCTGGCCTCGATCGCGAGGACGCTGTCGGGCCCGGTGCGGACGACCGCGAGCCGGGTGCCGAGCGCGCCGCCGTCCCCGGCCGGGGCGTCGGTCGGCTCCAGGCCGACCACCCGGGGCTCCGGGCCCTGGACGCAGGTCACCTGCGCCCGGGAGAGCCAGCCGAGCTTCCACTTGTGCCAGCCGAAGAGGTCCGGGGAGAGCCCGAACTGGCTGCCCATGACGTCCCAGTCGCCCACGTGGGTGTCCCAGTCGCCCTTGCCGTCCTCCGGACGGTGGTAGAGGTCCGGCAGGTCGAAGACGTGGCCGGTCTCGTGGGCCAGGACGTTGCGGTCGGGCGGGTGCCGCTCGAAGACCGTGACGACCCGCCGGATCTCGGTGCCGTCGACCTCCAGCGGGCGGTCCAGGTTGACCACCTTGGTCGCGTCGGAGTCCACGCCCGGCGCGTCCGGGTCCGCGACCAGGTAGACGATGTCGTACCGGGAGAAGTCGACGTCCGCGTCGGCGGCGGCGACCGCGTCGCGGAGGTACTCGGCCCGCTTCCCGGCGTCCCAGTCCCGCCGTATGTCGTACGCGCCCGACTCGCGCGGCATCGGGGTCCACGTCGTGCGGGCGTGCGGGGTCAGGGTGAAGCGGCCGTAGGAGGCGCGCTCGAAGAAGTCGCCGGTGCCGGGGAAGTGGTCGGCGGCGAGCTCGGCCGGGGTGGTGAGCGGCTCGGAGTCCGGGAAGGACAGGAAGACCATGACCGCGTCGAGGTTCCGGTCCGGGCGCTGGTAGGAGCCGTTCCAGGTGTCGAGTCCGAGCGAGTGGTGGGCCTGGGTGCGGGGCAGGGCGCAGGGGTTCGCGGCGGGCACGCCGACCGCGGGGCCCGCGACGAGCCCGGTGGCGGCCAGGGCGGCGAGCGAGGTGAAGGCGGCCGCGCCGGCGCGCAGCCGCGGGCGCCGCTCCCCTCCCCCGGGTGGCTGCTGACCCCTCACGTCGACCTCCGGATCACGAATGCGGGACACCCCACCCACCTTGTGATGATTTGCTTAATTTCGCACTTTTCCATTGCCCCGGTCGGGTGAGTGCGCACCATCGCGTCGACGCGACACGGACGCGATTCAGCTCACGGAAAGTCACATTCGGTCGCCCCGCCGACGACCCGTGTCAGAGCCGGGCAGAAACGATCGGGCAGGGTGGCGCGGTGGGGATCCTCACAGCGCCGGACGGCCCCCGGGGGCGCCCCTTGGCTGGAACGGCCGCCCGGCCTGGCCCTATGATCGGCTCACTCTTCCTCGGCCGACCGTCCCGTCCCGTACGACCGGCCCGACTGCACTACGGGAGCGAGCGGTGAGCGGAACCCCCGAAGGACCGGTGCACCAGGAGCCGGTGGAGACACGCACGGCCGAGCCCGCCCTCACGGAGCGTGACGCCGGACGCCGGGAGGCCGAACTCCGCGACTACCGCGCCGCCTTCCGGGTCGCCCGGCTCGCCATGGCCCTCGTCGACCGGGACGGCGTGGTCGTCGCGGCCAACGACTCCCTCGGCGCCCTCTTCGGCACCGCGCCCGGGGCGCTCCGCGAGCAGGCCGCCGCCGACCTCGTCGACCTCGCCTCCGACGGACGCACCTGGCACGCCTACCGCGAGGTGCTGCGGGGCCGCCGCTCCCGCTTCCGCTGCACCCGCCGCCTCAAGCAGCCCGACGGGCGCTCGCTGTGGGCCGAGGTCACCGTCGCCCCCGTGCCCGGCGACCGGCGGGTCCTGCTGTCGATCGCGGACATCAGCGACCGGCGCGAGCTCCAGGCCCGCCTGCGCCACCTCCAGATGCACGACCCGGTGACCCGGCTGCCCAACCGCGCCCTCTTCTTCGAGCGCCTCTCGGCCGCCCTGGACGCCGACCGGCAGGAGGGCGGGACGCGGACCGAGTCGTACGCGTCGCACCGGTCGTACGAATCGCACGGGTATGGCAGAACAGGGCGGATCGGCCTCTGCTACATCGACCTCGACGGCTTCAAGGCGGTCAACGACACCCTCGGCCACCGGGTCGGCGACCGGCTCCTGGCCGCCGTCGCCGCGCGGCTGACCGAGTGCGCGGACAGCGACGGCTACACCCGCAGCGGCGGCCACCTGGTGGCGCGGCTCGGCGGGGACGAGTTCGTGATCCTGGTCGAGGACTCCACCGGGACGGAGCAGGTGGCGGACCTGGCGCGCGCGGTGCTCGACGCGCTCCAGGAACCCTTCGACCTGGCCGGGCAGCGGCTCTCGGTCTCCGCCTCCATCGGCGTGGTCGAGCGCTCCGGACAGGGGACGACGGCGACCGCCCTGATGCAGGCCGCCGACACCACGCTGTACTGGGCGAAGGCGGACGGCAAGGCCCGCTGGACCCTCTTCGACCCCGAGCGCAACGCCCACCGGATGACCCGGCAGTCGCTCTCCTCCACCCTGCGGCCGGCCGTGGAGGGCGGGGAGTTCGCCCTGGAGTACCAGCCGCTCGTGGACCTGTCCGACGGGGCCGTGCGCGGGGTGGAGGCGCTGGTGCGCTGGCACCACCCGCAGTTCGGCCCGCTCGCGCCGAATCGGTTCATCGGGATCGCCGAGGAGGACGGCTCCATCGTGGAGCTGGGCCGCTGGATCCTGCGCACCGCCTGCCACCAGGCCCGGCAGTGGCAGAAGGACCACCCGCGCGAGCGCCCGCTCTTCGTGAGCGTCAACGTGGCGGTCCGTCAGGTCTGGGACTCCGACCTGGTCGCGGACGTGGCCGGGATCCTCGCGGAGACCGGGCTCGCCCCGCACCTGCTCCAGCTGGAGTTGACCGAGTCCGCGGTGATGGGTTCGGCGGGCCGGCCGCTCCAGGCGCTCCAGGCGCTGAGCGACATGGGGGTGCGGATCGCGATCGACGACTTCGGCACCGGCTACTCGAACCTCGCCTATCTGAGCCGGCTCCCGGTCTCCGTGCTCAAGCTGGACGGCTCCTTCGTGCGCGGCTTCCAGGACGAGGAGCACGCCAACCCGGCCGACGAGCTGATCGTCGAGGCGCTCGTCCAGCTCGCGCACCGGCTCGGGCTCACGGTCACCGCCGAGTGCGTCGAGACCGCCGGGCAGGCCAGCCGGCTGCGGCGGATCGGCTGCGACACGGGGCAGGGCTGGCTGTACTCGCGGGCGGTGGCCCCGGACCGGATCGCGGAGCTGATCGGCACGGAGCCGCTGCCGGCCTGAGCGGCGCTCCTCCCGTACGGCCGCGTCCGGAGCCGTACGCGCCCGCGTGCGTACGCGGAACCGCCCCCGCGCATGGGAACTGCCCCCGGCCGGAGGGACATTCCGGGCGGGGGCAGTGGTCATGAGGGGTTCAGCGGGGGTCGGGCACTCAGCAGGCGCCGAGGTCCTGCCAGACGCCCCACTCACCGGTGGTGCCGGGGGCCTCGTTCTGGGTCCACCACTTGGCCTTGTACTTGCGGCCGTTGTGGGAGACCTCGTTGCCGGAGTTGTAGACCGTGCCGGCCACGTACGCCGGGAGCGAGCCGCAGCCGGTGGTCGGCGGGGTCGTCGGAGGCGTGGTGGGCGGGGTGGTCGGCGGCGTCGTGGGAGGCGTCGTCGGCGGGGTGGTCGGCTCGGTGGTGGTGCCGCCGAGCGCGGTGTTGATCTGCTTCAGGAGCGTGGCGTTGTTGTCCAGGCCGAGCAGGGAGTACATCATCGCGCCGGCCAGGCCGCGCTGCTTGCCGTAGTCCACCCGGGCCTGGATGGACTTCTGGTTGAGGCCGGTGAAGAACTCGCCGTCCTTGTAGAAGTACGAGGACTTCGACTGGTCGTCCCAGAAGGTGGTCGACGGGTTGTCGACGATGCCGCCGAGCTCCTTGTAGTGCGCGATGCCGGCCTGCTGGCTGAGCGGGCGGGCGCCGGAGCCGCCGGTGGCGGTCTGCGCGAGGCCGTTGGTGGTCCCGGCCGGGACGCCCTTCCAGCCGCGGTAGTAGAACTCGTAGCCCAGGGTCAGCTTGTTGGCGGGGAAGCCGCCCGCGATGCCGTAGGTCGGGTTGCCGTCGATCCAGGAGTCGATGGCCGCGTCGACGCTGTACTTCTCGGTGCCCGGCGCGATCACGTCGGTCGGGTCGTTCGGGGAGGGGTACAGCGGGGACTGGTGGTACGTCGGCCCGTCGCCGTCCCAGGCGCCGTGCATGTCGTACGTCATGATGTTCGCGTAGTCGAGGTACGCGCCGATCTTGTCCGTCTCGATGTACTTGATCTTGTCCTGGCCGGCCGGGAGGGCGGCGGTCAGGAGGTACTTCTTGCCGCCGTTGGCCGCGCCGTACGCGTCGAGCTGCTTGCGGAACTCGGCGAGCAGGAGGGTGAAGTTCTGCTTGTCCTCGGGGCCGTAGTGGTTGCCCAGGTGGCCGCCGGAGGAGCCGGGGTACTCCCAGTCGACGTCGATGCCGTCGAAGATGCCGGCCGCCGTGCCCGGACCGCCGTAGCCGCCCTCGACCGGCAGGTTGCCCTTGAGGTACTGGTCGATGCAGGAGGAGACGAGCTTCTTGCGGCTCGCGTCCGTCTTCGCCGCGTCGTGGAAGTACTTGGAGTAGGTCCAGCCGCCGAGCGAGATGTTGATCTTCAGGTGGGGGTACTTCGCCTTCAGCTCCTTGAACTGGTTGAAGACGCCCACGATCGGCTGGTCCCACTTGTCGGCGACGCCGTCGACGCTGTCCGCCGCGCTGAAGGACTTCTGGTAGTCGGCGTACGAGTCGCCCGCACCGTCACCCGCGTTGGGGTTGTTGTCGTCGCCCGCGGCCTTGTTGGCCTGGAAACAGGTGAGGTTGGTGGGGTGGATGTTGCCGAACGAGTAGTTGATGACGTCCAGCTGGCTCGCGATGCCCCGGGTGTCGAGGTGCTTGGGGTAGAACGCGTTGCCGTAGACGCTCCACTGGTCGTAGTACGCGATGCGCACATTGCCCGAGGAGGCGGTGGTCGAGGTGGGGGCCGCCTGGGCGGAGCCGAGTCCGGCGGTCGCCGCGAGCGCGCCGGCGGCGAGGGCCGAGCTCAGGAGCGCGGCGATCAATGACTTACGGGGGTGCACGTGCGGCCTCCGGATGGGGGTACTGGGTGGTGCCGTACAGGAGCTGGAGCAGTGATAACCGGCGCGTGAACGGTGAGTCAATGGTCTGAACCAGATTGAGGACTAGACCAATTGGCGGAAGAAAGCCCTTGTCAGAGGCGTGCAGCACAAAACGGAACCGCCCGCCACCATCGGTGACGAGCGGTTTAAGGTTCCTTTAGGGAAGGCGGGGAGTTCGTTCGACGGTGAACCAACCGGCCTCGGAAATCCGGGTTTTACCCGGCGGCCTCCGTCCCGGAACGCTCCTCGGCGAGCTCCGGCATCCCGTACGCGTCCGCGATGAGCTCGTAGCTCCGCAGCCGCGCCTCCCCGCCGTGCGCGTTGGCCGTGATCATCAGCTCGTCGGCGCCGGTCCGCTTCCGCAGGTCGTCCAGGCCCGTGCGGACCTCGTCCGGGGTGCCGTGCACGACGTTCGCGAGCCAGCCGTCCACGAACTCCCGCTCGGCCGGGCCGAAGGCGTACGCCTCCGCCTCCTCCGGCGTCGGCACCAGACCGGGCCGGCCGGTGCGCAGCCGCAGCATGGCGAGCGCCCCGGAGAGGACCTGGCGGCGGGCCTGCGCCGCCTCGTCGGCGGCGAGCGCCGAGACGCCGATCAGGGCGTAGGGGGCGTCGAGCGCCTCCGAGGGGCGGAAGGAGTCGCGGTAGAGGTCGAGCGCCGGGATCGTGTTCCTGGCCGAGAAGTGGTGGGCGAAGGCGAAGGGCAGCCCGAGCACGCCGGCGAGCCGGGCGCTGAAGCCGGAGGAGCCGAGCAGCCAGATCGGCGGGCGTCCCTTCGGCCCCTGCACCGGACCGGGCACGGCGTGGATGCGGGCGTACGGGTGCCCGTCCGGGAAGTCGTCGTCCAGGAACCGGGTCAGCTCCGCGAGCTGCTCGGGGAAGTCGTCGGCGCCCTCGTTCAGCCGGTCGGTGCGGCGCAGGGCGGCGGCCGTGGCGCCGTCGGTGCCGGGGGCGCGGCCGAGGCCGAGGTCGACCCGGCCCGGGGCGAGGGCCTCCAGGGTGCCGAACTGCTCGGCGACGACGAGCGGGGCGTGGTTGGGCAGCATGACGCCGCCCGAACCGAGCCGGATGCGCCGGGTGTGGGCGGCGAGGTGGGCGAGGATGACCGCCGGGGAGGAGGAGGCGACCCCGGGCATGGAGTGGTGCTCGGCCACCCAGTGCCGGTGGAAGCCGCGCCGCTCGGCCAGCCGGGACAGCTCGACGCTGGTGGCGAGGGCCTGGGACGCGGTCCGCCCGCTGCCGACGGTCACCAGGTCCAGTACGGACAGCGGTACGGGCGCGGTGCCCCGTGCCTCTCCTCGAATGGTGTCGGTCACCGTCGGGACCCTCCTCGGCAGACGTGCGGACGCATGGTGTGCGGATGTACGGGAGGAAGAACAGGAGGGGGTCTCCGTTTATTCCGTGGCCCTTCCACGCATTCCTTCCCGCCGCCTCTGCGCCCTCCTCCGCGCGCCCCTTCGTACGCCCCTCCGCGCGCCCTCGTGCGCGCCCCGGAGGCGGCGACGCGTTCCCGCCACCCCCTTTCCGTACGTTCTCGGCCACCGGAAGGGGGTCCTCCGGCGTCCGCTTCCCCGTGGAAAATCTTCCGGCCGGGGCGGCCCGAACGCATGCGCGAGTACGGGGGCGCACGCCCCTGACCTGAGGATCTGCACGGAATGCGTGACAGTGGCATATGCCAGAGTGGCGCGTCCCAGATGAGGGCCCGGGCCCTCCGCATCATTCTCGCCAACAGCCGCCCCGTAAACGGTCCTTGGCGGTTATCGTGGTACGAAAGCTTGCGGTCACAACCTGGTAGGGGGAAACCGTGGCGCTGAAGCCCGAGCCCACCGCGCCGTTCCACTCGGTGCAGTACGCCCTGCGCGTCCTGGAGACGGTCTCACGGCACGGCGGCGGAGTGACGGACGCCCAGATCGCCCGCGAGACCGGCCTCCCCGTCGCCCACCTCTCCTCGCTGCTGCTCATGCTCCGCCGCGAGGGATACGTCGAGCAGGTCGCCGACGGCGCCTATGTCGTCGGGGACTCCCTGGTCCTCCTCGGCTCCGGCATGACCCGCCGCGAGGCCCTGGAGGCCAAGCTCCAGGAGACCCTGACCGAGCTGCGCGACTCCGTCGGTGCGGCCGTCTACATCAGCCGGTACATCGACGGCGAGGTCAAGATCACCCAGTTCGCCGACGGCCCGCGCACGCCCAAGGTGAACGAGTGGGTGGACTTCCGCTCGGCGGCGCACGCCAGCGCCGTCGGCAAGTGCCTGCTCACCCAGCTCGACCAGAACGGGCGGCGCGACCACCTCTCCCGCCACAAGATCGCCCGGCTGACCTCCCGGACGATCACCAGCGAGCGGATCCTCTTCTCCAAGCTCGACAGCCAGCCGGCCACCGTCCCCGTGCTCGACCTCCAGGAGTACGCGGTGGGCACGGTCTGCGCAGCCGTGCCGCTGACGGCGGGCGCGTCCGTGGGCTGTCTGGCGCTCTCCCTGCCGATCGAGCACGCCCACCGGCTGCGCGCGGCGGCCGACACGCTCAACCGCAGGGCCGCCCCGGTGGTCCTCTCGCTGGCCATCTGACCGCCCTCCCGCGGGGCCGCCGGACCGGCGGTCACGAGCACCCCGCGGGACCGGGTAGTATTTTCTCTGTCAGCAGGCGCCGCTAGCTCAGTTGGTTAGAGCAGCTGACTCTTAATCAGCGGGTCCGGGGTTCGAGTCCCTGGCGGCGCACAGACGGAGAAGGCCCCTCGCGGAAGCGGGGGGCCTTCTCGTCGTGCCCCCTCATGCCTTCAGGTAGGTCAGGACGGCGAGGACGCGCCGGTGGGTGTCCTCGGCCGGGGGCAGGTCCAGCTTGGCCAGGATGTTGCCGATGTGCTTGCCGACGGCCGCCTCGGTCACCACGAGCCGGCGGGCGACCGCGCCGTTCGAGTGCCCCTCCGCGACCAGGCCCAGGACCTCGCGCTCGCGCGGGGTCAGCGCCTCCAGCGGGTCCCGGTGGCGCCGCAGGAGCTGCCGCACCACCTCGGGGTCGACGACCGTGCCGCCGTCCGCGACCCGGGTCAGCGCGTCCAGGAACTCCTCGACCTGCCCGACCCGGTCCTTCAGGAGGTAGCCGACGCCGGTGCCGTCGCCCGTGTCGAGGAGGTCGGCGGCGTAGCTGCGCTGCACGTACTGGCTGAGGACGAGGACCGGCAGGCCGGGCCGCTCGGCGCGGAGCGCGACCGCCGCGCGCAGCCCCTCGTCCCGGAAGCCGGGCGGCATCCGCACGTCGGTCACGACGACGTCGGGACCGTGGGCGGCGACCGCCGCGCGCAGGGCGTCGGCGTCCCCGACGGCGGCGACGACCTCGTGGCCGAAGCGGGCCAGGAGCCCGATCAGCCCCTCCCGGAGGAGGACGCCGTCCTCGGCGAGGACGACGCGGAGCCGGCGGGGGCGGTCTGCTGCGGTGCGGGACAAGGGATCTCCACTCGGAGGAGGGTCGGCCCGCCCGGCGGGCTCGTGATCGTGAGTGTGCCATCGAGGACGGCGATGCGGTCGGCGAGCCCGGTGAGACCGCTCCCCCGGGCCGGGTCCGCCCCGCCGCGCCCGTCGTCCTCGACGTCGAGCCGCAGCACGCCGTGCGCGTGCCGGGCGGTGATCCGGGCCCGGCGGGCGCCGCTGTGCCGGCCGACGTTGGCGAGCGCCTCGCAGCCCGCGAAGTAGCCGGCGCTCTCCACGGCCCGGGGCAGCCGGGGCAGCTCGACGTCGGTGTCCACGGGGACGGCCGAGCGGTCGGCGGCGTCGGTGAGGGCGGGGCCGAGGCCGTAGTCGGCGAGGACCTGCGGATGAATGCCGTGGATCAGCTCGCGCAGCTCGGTCAGGACCTGCCCGGCCTCCGCGTGGGCCTTCGCGAGCTGGTCGGCGAGCGGTCCCGGCGGGGCGTCGAGGCGGGCGAGGCCGAGGGTCATGGTGAGGGCGACCAGGCGCTGCTGGGCGCCGTCGTGGAGGTCGCGCTCGATGCGGCGCCGCTCGGCCTCGAAGGCGTCGACGAGCCGGGCCCGGGAGGCGATGACCTCGCCGATCCCGGCCGCCGGGGCGTCGCGCGGGGCGAGCAGGGCGCGGGCGAGCGCGGCGCGGGCCCCGGCGACGGCGGCGAGCGGATACGCGAGGGCGAGGAGGAGCACGGCGCCGAGGAGGGCGGTGGCGAGGGCTCCGGGCCAGGTGGTGACCAGGTACGCCTTGACGATCTTGGCCTCGTGGCCGTCGGCGGCGAGCTGGACGGGGGCGCTCAGCAGAGCCAGGGGCAGGCCGGCGCCGACGGCGAGGACGAGCAGGTCGAGCGGCCACAGGACAGTGGCGAGCAGCAGGGCGTACGCGAACTCCCGCCAGGTCGCCGGCTCCCCGGCCCGCAGCCGGAGCCAGGCGGCGAGGCCGGGGGCGGCGGGGACGCGGTGTGGGTCGGGGGCCGGGTCCCGGTCCACGAGCCGGAGGCGGAACCGTTCGAGCGCGCCGAGGGCCGGGCCGGAGAGCAGGAGCGGCGGCAGCCCGACGAGGAACAGCGAGAAGACCCCGAGGACGAGGAGGACGAGTCCTGCGGCGGCCCCGGCGAGCGCGCCGGTGGCCAGGTAGGCGGCGGCCCGCCACGGCCAGGGGCCGAGGAGGAAGCGGGGCCGGGTGAGCGCCTGCCAGGGCGTACGGGGTTCCATGGGCGCCCACGGTAGGCCCGGCGGCGCGGGCGGGGCCATGGGGCTGGAGGGTGGGGAGGGGGTGGGGCTGGACCCACCTTCGGGGTGGGTGGGGTGGAGTTGCGGTGGGGTGGGGCCGGGCATGCCTCCGGGCCCGGGGTACGGCTCGCGCCCCGGGTCCGGGATGGCGTCCGGACGTGCCGGATCCACGGGGAGCGCGGAGGCCGTGCTCCCCGTGGGCCCGGACTACGACCGCCGGAGCGTCAGAACTTCACGTCCGAGCAGGCGTAGAAGGCGTTCGCGGTGTCCGCGACCGTCCACACCGCCAGGATGAGGTGACGGCCCGTCTTGCCCGCCGGGAGGTTCCCGGAGTGCGAGAGGGTCGCCGGCGGCTGCTGGTTGTTGTAGGGAACGGTCAGGAACGGCTGGGGGTCGAGGGCCGCCCGGGTGAGCGGCTGGCTCGGGTTCCACCCGTTCTTGGTGATGTAGTACTTGAAGTCGGTGGTGCGGTGACGGGCCGTGAACTGCCAGCGGAAGCTGTAGTTCTGACCCGCCGTGACGCTCGTCGCCGGCCAGTTGCCGCCGCGCGGGTCGTCGAGCTGGGCGAACGGGCCGTTCCCGCCGGCACAGATCTTCCCGTCGGCGGGCCCGGCGGCCGGGAAGCCCTTGAGCCCCTCGACCGACTGCGGCTCCCACTGGATGTTGCCGCAGTTGGTCACGGTGCCGTTGGCACAGAGCTTCTGACGGCTGATCGGCGAGTCGGTGTAGCCGTGGCTGCCGGCGCTGCCGGTGCCCAGGAGGGTGACGCCGGCGACGCCGAGCGCCACCACCGTCGCGCCTATCGATTTCTTGCGCATGCTGTCGCTCCAGGAGAACGTGGGGGAGTTCCGTCGGGTCGTGCTGCACGCGTGCAGGTGGTGCGGGTGACACGGATGGTGCGGGTGGTGCGGGTGTTTCCCTGTTCTTTGCCGTACGGCGATGACGCATTTTGGTCTGGACCAAGTAACAAGGTATGGACCGAACTTGGCCCTGTCCATCCCCTCAGGCCCCCTCGGCGGAAGACGTCCTTCCCGTGTAGAACGCCACCGTCAGGTCCTTGACCAGCGCCTTGCGCTCGTAGTCGTCCAGCTCGACCAGACCACGACTGGTCAGCCGGTGGACCACGTCGTCCACCGCGTCCACGATCGACGTCAGGACGGTGTCCCGGTGCTTCGCGTCGAGCGCCGCGATCCGGCTGCGCCGCATCGCCGTCGCGACCTCGGGGGCGTACTCGATCCGCGTCGGCTGCGCCGAGAAGACGTCCAGGCCGACCGGCGCGCACTCCGCCGACAGCATCCGCGTCAGGGCCTCGCCGACCGCCTCCGCGTCCCGGAGCGTCGGGGCGTCCTCGTGGAACGCGTCCGCCGGGAGCTGCGAGAGCACCCGGGCCATCGCCGCCTCCACCTGCTCCCGCAGGTACTCCTCGTGGCCGTCGACCCCGAGCGACGCGCGGACCGTGTCCCGCACCCGCCAGACCACCAGGACGACCACGTCGAGCGCCGTGCCCCGCGCGTCCACGGCCGGCAGCGGCTCGCTGCGCCAGTGCCGGAGCCGCACGTCCACCCGGCGGCGCAGCAGCAGCGGGCTGACCCAGATCAGACCGGTGCGGCGGACCGTGCCGCGGTAGTCCCCGAACAGCGTCAGGACCCAGGCGTACCCGACCCGGCCCCGGCCGAGGCCGCCGAGCGCGAAGAGGACGGCCACCACGCCGAGGGCGAGCAGGACCCACTGGCCGAGGTGGACGCCGTAGTACGGGCGGACCGGGAGCCGCAGCATCCGCGCCGCCTCGTCGGGCACCGCGCCCGTCCACCACACGACGACCGCGCACCAGGCGAGCGCCAGGGCCCCGCCGACCACCCCGACCCAGCCGGGCAGCACCGCCCCGGGCCGCTCGGCGAGCGCGGGGTCGGCGGTGGGGGCCGGACGGGAGGAGGGGAGCGGGGCCGCGTGCCGGGCCCTGCTCTTCGCCGCCGTACGGGCCGGGGGCTCGGCCGCCCGGTCGGTACGGCCCGGGGCCAGGATCTTCGAGGGGCCCGGGATGCCGGGCGTGCGGGCCTTGTCCGGGGAGACGGGCGCGGACATGGCGAGGGTGTCGGGTCCGCCGTCGTCCTTGGCGCGGGGGGCGGCGGCGGTCTCCGGCTCGTCCCGGAAGAGCAGGTGCACGGGGATGGAGCCGGTGGTCTCGGTCCCGATCACGTTCTTCCGCCGCGCCACCCGCACCACCCCGGCGACGGGCAGGGCGACGACGGCGACGCGGGCGCCCTTGATCCGCCCGAAGTCGGGAGCGGTGGCCCCTGCGGGGGGCCGGGGGGCGGGCGGGTCGTCCTGCGGGGCCGTCGGGGCGGTACGGGACGGGGTCGCGGCGGGGCGGGCCGTCGCGGCGGTGGGGCGGGACGGGAGGGGCGGGGTGGTCGGGGCGGGTGCCGCCGGGGACGTGCCGCCCTTCGCGGACGCCTTCGCCGGGGTGGGTTCGGGCGCCTCCGGCGAGGGGGTACGGGTCGGCTTCTCCGTGCGCGCTCCCGGCGCGGTGGTGGCCGGAGCCGTGGGCGCCCCGTCGGCGGCGGGCCGCGCGGTGCCGGTCCTGCCCGGCGCGGCGGGGGCGGTCGCCACCTGTGCGGCGGGGGCGGAGGGCCCGTCCGCGGGGCCGGTGCCGGTGGCGGGGTCCGTCCCCGGCTTCCCCGGCTCCGTACCGGATGCGGAAGCCGGGTCCGACTTCGTATCGGGGACGGAACCGCCCGAGCGTCCCGCCGCCGGGACGGTCGGGGCGGGAGCGGTCGTCGCCGGAACCGCCGGCGCGACGGCCACAGAAGCCGACGGGGTCACCGTCTCCGGAGCCTTCTCGGTCTTCGGCGCACCGGTCACCGGGACCGCCGGAGTACCGACCGTCAAGCCCGACGGGATGCCGGTCACCGGGACCGCAGGAGCCTCGGCCGCCGGGGCGCCGGTCACCGGGACCGCCAGGACGTCGGGCGTCGGGGCCGCCGGAGCAGCGACCGCCCGGAGCACGGGAGCATCGGCCGCCGGGGCCGCCGGCGCACCGACCGCCTGGAGCGCAGGAGCATCGGCCGCAGCGGCATCGGCCGCCGCTGTCGGGGGGTCGGCCGGTGGTGTGCGGGGCGGGTTCGTCGGGGGTGGGGACGTGCGGGGAAGGGTGCCGTCCGTCAGGCGTCTCGCCGTGCGGGCCGCGTCACGTGAGGCCGCCGCGCCGGAGTCCGCGGGGTTCGGGGTCGATGCCGTCATTCGGGTCCACCTCATGCTCTCGGGGTCATCGGAACAAGCGCCGCCAGGTCTCCGGGCCCGGGTGACCGTCGGCCGCTCCGCCGCGCCAGCCCTGTGCCCGCTGGAACGCCTCGACGTTGCGGCGGTCCGCCTCCGTCCAGCGCGGACCGGGTCCCGACAGGTAGTGCTTGCCGAAGCCCCGCTTCACCAGTTGTTTGCCCAGCTTCTCCACATATGCGTTGGATTGGCCCTTACGGAAGTAGCCACGCCCGGGAAAGGGCGTCGCATGCGCGCTCGGCCCGCCCGAACCACTCGAACCGCCGATGCTCCGGCCCTTGCCGGTCACGAGCAGCTTCCACGTGTGGGGCCCGGGCAGGCCGTCCGCCTCCTTGCCCCGCCACCCCTGCGCCTGCTGGAACGCCCGGGTCGCCCGCCGGTCCGCCCCGGTCCACCGCGGGTCGGGCCCCACGGCGTAGAACTTCTTGGCGCCGCGCGCGACGAGCAGCTGTCCGAGCCGGGTGACGTGCGCGTTCTTCTTGCCCGGCCCGAACTTCGCCGCGCCGGGGAACGCCGGCACCGTGGACGTCTCCCCGCCCCCGGCGCCGCCGC
The DNA here is from genome assembly GCF_040702165.1 of Streptomyces sp. NPDC086147. Taxonomy (NCBI): domain Bacteria; kingdom Bacillati; phylum Actinomycetota; class Actinomycetes; order Kitasatosporales; family Streptomycetaceae; genus Streptomyces; species Streptomyces sp. NPDC086147. The sequence goes on from NZ_JBFBJO010000005.1 coordinate 330,742, forward strand.
TCACGACGCCCTTGTAGCGGTAGGCCACGTACCGGTCGGAGTTCTCCCAGTACGCCATCGGCGTCGTCTTCTTCCGCGCGTGCGGCTTGGTCTGCTCGTACGCCGTGTAGGAGGTGCGCGTGTCGTCGGTCCAGCCGCCGAAGACCGTGACGTGCGAGCCCCGGGTCGGGTCGGCCGGGTTGTGGAAGAGCAGGATGTCGCCGGGTTGGAGGTCGGCGCGGGCGATCTTCTCGCCGAAGCGGCCGAGGCTGCCGGTCCACTCGTTGCCGCGCAGGTTCCAGACCATGGAGATGTAGCCGGAGCAGTCCTGGCGGTAGCCGTCCGTCCAGTACTTCTCCATGGAGTACGGGACCCGCGCGGCGACCCACAGCTTGGCGCGGTCGATGATCTCGGCGCGGGTCGTCGGCCGCAGCGCCTCGGTCGCGGCCTGGCCCGCCGCCGGGGTGGCGGTCGGACCGGGCCCGGGAGCGGGGGCGGGCCCGCCGTGCAGCGGCCCCCGCCCGCCCTGCGGCGTGTCCGTCGTGTCCGTCGCGTCCGCAGCCGCGTCCACCGGCGTGTCCGGCGGCGCGTCCGGCGCGCGGAAGAGGGCGGCCGCCGCGTCGGTCCCGCCGCTGCCCAGGACCACGCCCGCCGCCGTCACCAGGACCAGGGCGCGGCGGGCGCCGTGGGCCGCCGGGTGGCCGCCCGCCCGGACCGGCAGGCCGAGGGCGAGGTCGCGCCGCTGCCGGGCGCAGCCCGGGCAGGCGCAGTCGGCCGCCGGTTCGAACTCCTCGAAGACCGGCACGCTCATGCGATCCCCTCCACACTCGTCAAAGATCTTTCGACCGTCGTTCGGGTCGTCAATATGGCAACTGTCCCGATAAATAGCATTTTGACGGATCGAAGGACTGATACGACCATCCGACAGGCCGGAGGCGACGGTTATTGGTCAGGAGCACGTCTTCGCGTCAGGTAGAGTTCTCTCTGTCAGCAGGCGCCGCTAGCTCAGTTGGTTAGAGCAGCTGACTCTTAATCAGCGGGTCCGGGGTTCGAGTCCCTGGCGGCGCACGCAAGGTCAAGGCCCCCTCACCGATGGTGAGGGGGCCTTGATCGTTGTCGGGCACGGGAGCGGGGCCTTCAGCCTCCCGTGAGGTATCCCGACACCACCACGTTCGCCGTGTAGGCGCCCGCGTCGCGGTCGAAGGTGCCGCCGCAGGTGATCAGGCGGAGTTCGGCGCGGCCGGGCTCGCGGGGACCGTAGACCTTCGCGGCGTCGAAGTCCTCGCGCGGGAAGACCTGGACGTCGTCGACCGTGAACTCGGCGACCGAGCCGTCCGTCCGCGTGACGAGGACCTTCGCGCCGGGGCGGGCCGCGCTCAGGCCGTAGAAGACGGCCGGGCGGGTCTCGGTGTCGACGTGACCGACGAACAGGGCCGCCCCGGCCGCACCCGGCGCGGTGCCGGGGCCGAACCAGCCCACGGTGCCCGGTGTCGCGAAGGGCGGCGGGTCGACGGCGCCCGTGGCGTCCAGGCCGCGCGCCGTGACGGGCGCGTCGACGCCGAGCGAGGGGACCTCGATCCGCCGGGGCGCGACGGGCGCGAGCGGCGCGCGGGCCGGGGGCAGCTCCGCGCCGGGCGGACGGCCGACGGCGGCGATGTCGCCGGTGGTCGGCCCCGAGCTGCCCGCGGAGCCCTCGACCGCCCCGCCGCCCCAGAGCCAGAGGCCGAGGAACAGCAGGGCCCAGGCCGTACCGGTGACGAGTCGCCCGGTGCCCGCCGGGCGGGTGCCGGACGGCACCGTCACTCCGTATCCGTGCTCGTGCCCCTGCCGGAGGAGCCGTCGGTGCGGCGGCGGGAGCTGCGGAGGGCGACCGCCACGGCGGCGAGGGCGGCCATGCCGAGGCCGAGCACGGTGTACGGGGTGCCGAGGCCGTTCTCGCCGGCGGCCTGGGCGACGCCGGGGGCGGCGGGCGCGGCGAAGGCGGCGGCGCCGCCCCCGCCTGCGCGGACCGGGGCGACCGGGGTCGCGTGGTGGGTCGGCTCGTGGGTGGGCCGGTGGGTCGGTCCGTGGCGCTCGACCCGTACGGCGCCGGCGTCGTGGTGCTCGTGGCCGTCGCAGAAGACGCTGATCGCGTACGTGCCGGCGTCGAGCCCGGACCGGAGGGTGGCGTCGCCGTGCATCGGGTGCTTTCCGCCGTCCCGGCCGACGAGCTTCGCGTCGGCGGTGAAAGCCCGGGACCTCGCGGCGCCGGTCGTGCCCTCGCAGCCTTCGACCCGGACGTCCACGTCGTCGCCGGGGGAGGCGGTGGACGGGGTGACGGTGACCTTCACCCCGTCGTGGGCGTGCGCGGCGCCGGCCGCGGGAGCCAGGACGAACACGAGAGCCGCCCCCGCGGCACGGATGGCGATGGGACCTGAACGCATCGTGACCTCCTGCTAGGAAGGATCACCCGTTCCGGTGGCTTTCGCATCCGGAAGCGGCCGTCCGGGCCGTTCCGGGCCGTCCCGGGCCTCAGACGCGGTCGACGATGTCCGCGATCGAGTCGACGATCCGGGACGGGCGGAACGGGTAGCGGTCCACCTCGGCCTGCGTCGTCAGACCCGTCAGGACGAGGAAGGTCTGCATGCCCGCCTCCAGGCCGGCCAGGATGTCGGTGTCCATCCGGTCGCCGATCATGGCGCTGGACTCGGAGTGGGCGCCGATCGCGTTGAGCCCGGTGCGCATCATCAGCGGGTTCGGCTTGCCCGCGAAGTACGGCTCCTTGCCGGTGGCCTTGGTGATGAGCGCGGCGACCGAGCCGGTGGCGGGGAGCGGGCCCTCCAGGGAGGGGCCGGTCTCGTCGGGGTTGGTGCAGATGAAGCGGGCGCCGGCGTTGATGAGCCGGACGGCCTTGGTCATCGCCTCGAAGGAGTACGTACGGGTCTCGCCGAGCACCACGTAGTCCGGGTCGTGGTCGGTGAGGACGTAGCCGATGTCGTGCAGCGCGGTGGTGAGGCCGGCCTCGCCGATGACGTACGCGGTGCCACCGGGGCGCTGGTCGTCGAGGAACTTGGCGGTGGCGAGGGCGGAGGTCCAGATGTTCTCGACGGGGACTTCGAGGCCCATCCGGGCGAGGCGGGCGTGCAGGTCGCGGGCGGTGTAGATCGAGTTGTTGGTGAGGACCAGGAAGGGCTTCCCGGTCTCCCGCAGCTTCTTGATGAACGCGTCGGCGCCGGGGATCGGCACGCCCTCGTGGATGAGGACGCCGTCCATGTCGGTGAGCCAGGATTCGATCGGCTTGCGCTCTGCCATGGGTGCGGGACTCCTGCCGTGCATGTCGTGCGGGTGCTGGGGGCGCCGCGACTGCGCTGTGGCGACGCCCCAAGCCTAGTCAGGATGTCGTGATCTTGACCCCGTCGATCGTCCAGTACCAGTTGTTGCTGCCGGTGTAGCGGAAGCGGAAGCTCACGGTGGAGGCGCCGGAGGGGACCGGGACCGTGAGGGACTGGGGCTGGGAGAGGACGTCGGCGGTGTAGCTCTTGACGACGGTCGGGGTGCCGCCGTTGAAGCTCGCCAGGACCTGGGCGGTCTGGGAGCCCTCCTGGCGGTAGAGGGTGGTGAAGCCGAGGGTCACCGAGGACGCGCCCGAGACGGCGTGCGCGGGCGTGACCAGGGTGGAGTCGTACGTCCCCGAGAAGGTCTTGTCGGCCCACTCGTCGGAGTCGGCGACGGCGAAGACGCCCCGGGCCCGCACGTTCAGCTCGCGGGACTGGTCGCGCTGGGAGCGGGACCAGAACTCGTCGGTGGCGAAGGACCAGCCGCGCCACTCGGTCACGCCGCCGGTGCCCATCGCGTTGTTGATCACGGACCAGCCGCTGGGCGCGGTGCGGGTGAAGCCGAGGACCCCGGCGGGGATGCCGGTCTCGTCGACGCGGCCGGTCAGCGACCCGTACAGGGTGTCGAAGGGGTCGGTGGAGCGCTCCTGGATCGGCTTGCCGTCCAGGCCCCAGGACGGGTCGGGGACGATGCCGAGCTGGTGGAAGACGGTGGCGGCGACGTCGACGAGGCGGGTGTCGATGGGGCGGGCGCCGGCGGCGATGCCGGGGCCCTGGGCGAGGACGAAGGTGCGCCGTTCCTCGACGGCGGAGCCGCCGTGGCCGCCGCCGTCGGTGTGGCCGTGGTCGGTGGTGACGATGACGGTCCAGCGCTCCGAGGCACGGGACGGGCGGGCCTCGATCGCGGCGAGGAGCCGTCCGAGGTAGGCGTCCTGGACGTCGATGGCGTCGAGGTACTTGGCGTGCGCGGCGCCGTAATTGTGGCCGATCTCGTCGGTCTCGCCGAAGTAGACGAAGAGGACGTCGGGGTTCTGGTTCCGCAGGACGTCCTCGGTGATGTCGGTGATCACCTTGTCGTTGACGACGTAGTCGTTGTTGTAGACGAGCTTGGCGTCGGCGCCGGGGGTGACGGTCCCGTGGGTGTCCAGCTCGGGCCAGTCGACGGCGGCGAAGAGCGAGAGGCCGGGGCGGACCTGGTTCAGGCGGGCGAGGAAGCCGGGGTAGCGGCCGTAGTTCTTCCCGGCGAAGGTGTTGTCCTTCACGCCGTGCTTGTCGGGCCAGACGCCGGTGGAGATCGTGGACCAGCCGGGGCCGGAGGAGGTGGCGGCCATCGGGTTGGCGTAGAGCAGGGAGCGGCCGTAGGTGCCGTTGGCCATCAGGGACTTGAGGGTCGGGGCCTTGGCGGCGTCGATCCGGTCGTACCGCAGGCCGTCCATGCCGACGACGAGCACCTTGTCCTTGCTGGTGCCGTCGGGGAGCGTCGGGGCGGCGGTCGTGGCCGCCAGGGCGGTGGGGGCGGCGGCGAGTCCGGTGGCGGCGACGGCGGCGGTGGCGCCCGCGGCGGCGAGCACGGTGCGGCGGGAGATGCCGGTGAGCGGCATGTCGGGGTCCTCCGTGGAAGGGGTGGAAGCGGGCCGGGCGCAGCCCAACGCCCCCGATTCCCCGGGGGCGTTGGGTCCGTACCCGTTATCCTTTCGCGATCCGCGCGCGCGTTCCAGGGGCCGTACGGTGAACTCTCAGCTTCCGGTGGCGGACTTCCACGCGTCGACGTACGCCGTCAGGTTCGCGTCGATGTCGGCCCAGTCCGGTTCGAAGACCTCGACGCCTTCGAGGAGCTTGGCGAGTTCGACGGCGTTGGCGTCGGTGGGCTCGACGTCCTTGCGGGCCGGGAAGCCGCCGCCGACGGCGCTGACCTCGCGCTGGGCGCCCTCGCTCAGCAGGAAGTCGAGGAGCTTCCTGCCGTTCTCGGCGTGCGGGGCCTTGTTCACCAGGCCGGCGGCGTACGGCAGCGCGAAGGTGGTGGGCCTGCCGTTCCCCTTGGCCGGGAACCAGATGCCGAGATTCGGCATGGACTTGGACTGGGCGAAGTTCATCTGGACGTCGCCGTTGGCGACGAGGAGTTCGCCCTTGTCCACCTTGGGGGCGAGCTTGGAGGTGGAGGAGGACGGGCCGACGTTGTTGGCCTGGAGCTTCTTCAGGTACTCCATGGCCGGGGCCTGTCCCCCGAAGTCGTGCATCGCCTTGATGAGGACGGCGGTGCCGTCGCCCGCGACGCCGGGGGTGGAGTACTGGATCCGGTCCTTGTACCGGGCGTCGAGCAGCTCCTCCCAGCTCTTGGGCGCCTCGGGCAGCTCCTTCTTGTTGTGGACGAAGCCGAAGTAGTTGTTGACGACGGAGGTCCAGGTGCCGTCGGCCGCCTTGTCGGCGCCGTCCACCCGGTCGGCGCCCTGCGGCGCGTACTTCTGGAGCAGCCCCTTGGAACCGGCCTGCTGGATGAAGGGCGGCAGGGTGACGAGGACGTCGGCCTGGGTGTTGCTCTTCTCGCGGAGGGCGCGCTGCACCATCTCGCCGGAGCCGCCCTCGACGTACTCGACCTTGATGCCGGTCTGCTTCTCGAAGTCCTCGAACACCTTGTCGTACCATCCGTCGCCCGCCTCGCCCTTGAGGCCATCGGCGCTGTAGACGGTGACGACCTTCTCGTCGGAGGCGGCGGAGGAGCCGCCGCAGGCGGTGAGGGAGGCGGCGAGGACGAGGGCGCCGGTGACGGCGGCGACCGGCTTGGCGTGCGTAAGCATGGCGTTGTTCTCTCCTGACGGTACGGGACTCGGCGGTACGGGACTCAGCGGTACGAGGCTTTGGTGCGGACGCGGGAGACGGCGAGCAGGACGAGCAGGGTCGCGGCCATGAGGACCACGGCGAGCGCCGAGCCGGTGAAGAGGGAGCCCCGGTCGGTGGCGGTGAAGACGAGCACCGGCAGCGGCGTCCAGTCCGGCGGGTAGAGCATCATCGTGGCGCTCAGCTCTCCCATGGAGAGGGCGAAGCAGAGCCCGGCGGCGGCGTTCAGGGACGGCAGCAGGAGCGGGAGCCTCACCCGGAGCAGGACGTACGAGGGGCGGGCGCCGAGACCGGCCGCCGCCTGCTCGTACATCGGGTCCAGGCGCCGGATCGCGGCCGAGACCGACTGGTGGGCGAAGGCGGTGACGAGCACGGTGTGGGCCAGGATCACGATCCAGCGGGTGCCGTTGAGGAGCACCGGCGGCTGCGAGAAGGCCACGAGGACGGCGAGGCCGACCACCACGGACGGCACGGCGACCGGCAGCATGAAGAGCGCGTCCACGATCCGCCGGCCCCGCTTCCCCAGGGCCGCCGAGGCGAGCGCGGCCCAGGTGCCGGCGGTCAGCGCGATCAGGCTGGCGGCGACGGCCGTGACCAGGCTGGTGGTCAGAGCTTGGAGGGACTCGCCGCGCACGGCCGCCGCGTAGTGGGCGGTGGTCGGCCCGGAGGGGAAGGCGCCGGACCAGTGGGTGGCGAAGGAGGCGGCGAGGACGACGAGGAGGGGCAGCGCGAAGAGCGGCACGAAGAGGACGGCGAACAGGGCCCAGGCCGTCCACCTGCCCGTACGGCTATGCACCAGCACGGCGGCTCACCCCCCGGTAGAGGGCGTACAGGCCGGTGGAGAGGACGACGTTGACGACGGCGACGACGCAGGCGGCGGCGTAGTCGGATTCGAGGATCGCCTTGCCGTAGACGAGGGTCGGGAGGGTCGTGACGCCCTTGGCGCCGGTGAAGAGGACGATCCCGAACTCGTTGAGGCACAGGACGAGGACGAGACTGCCGCCGGCGGCGAGCGCGGGCAGTGCCTCGGGCAGGATCACCTGCCGGACGATCCGCAGCGGCCGGGCGCCGAGCGAGGACGCCACCTCCAGCTGGGCCGTCTCCATCTGCGAGAAGGCGGCGAGCAGCGGGCGCATCACGAACGGGGTGAAGTACGTGATCTCGGCGAGCAGGACGCCCCACGGGGTGGTCAGGAACCGGAAGGGCCCGGTGGCGGCGCCGGTGGCGTCGGTCCAGATCCCGTTGGCCATGCCGACCGTGCCGTAGAGGAACAGCAGGGCGAGCGTGATCAGGAAGGACGGGAAGGAGAGGAAGACGTCGATGAACTTCGCCACCGCCTTCGCGCCGGGGAAGGGCACGAACGCGATCACGAGCGCGAGGGCGAAGCCGAGGACCAGACAGCCGGCGGTGGCCGCGACGGCGATCCACACGGTGGTGACGAGGGCGTCGCGGAAGGACGCGGAGCCGAGGACGGCGGCGTACGCGCCGGGGGCCAGGGACTCGCGGACGACGAGGGCGAGCGGGTAGAGGAAGGCGAGGCCGAGGACGGCGACGGGGGGCAGGGCCCAGACCCAGGCGGGTGCGGTGCGGGGCCGTCGCCTCTCGGGGGCGGCCGGGGCGGAGACGCTCAGGGCGCTAGCCACCGGACACCCCCGGACCGCCGGCCGCCTCCGGACCGCCGGTCACCCCCGCCGTGAGCAGCACCGCGTCCTCGGGCGCGAAGTGCAGGGTGACCTCGGCGCCCAGCGGAGGCGTCTCCCGCAGTTCGCGGACGTCCGCCTTCACGCGGTGGCCCGCCACCTCGACGTACAGCCGGTGGGTGGAGCCGCGCCACTGGACCTCGGCGATCCGGCCCCGCAGCGCGTTCGGGCCGTCGCCGAGGCCGACGAGGTGGGGGCGGACGCAGAGGGTGGCCGAGGAGCCGGGGGCCGCTCCCCCGTTCGCCACCTTCAGCTCCGTCCCGCCCAGGGCCGCCCCGTCCGTGCCCACCGTCACCGGCAGCAGGTTGGCGTTGCCGACGAAGGAGGCGGTGAACTCGGTGCGGGGCCTGCGGTACAGGTCCTGCGGGGTGCCGCAGTCCCGGAGCCTGGCCCGGTCCATGACGGCGATCCGGTCGGCCAGGGTCAGCGCCTCGACCTGGTCGTGGGTGACGTACAGGATCGACACGTCGGGCAGTTCGCGGTGGAGCCGGGCCAGTTCGGCCAGCATCCCGGAGCGCAGCTGCGCGTCGAGCGCCGACAGCGGCTCGTCGAGGAGGAGGACGTCGGGCCGTACGGCGAGGGCGCGGGCGATGGCGACGCGCTGCTGCTGCCCGCCGGAGAGCTCCCGGGGGTGGCGGCGGGCGTAGTCGGCCATGCCGGTCATCTCCAGGGCCTCGGCGACCCGCCCGGGGATCTCGGCCTTCGGGACCTTGCGGGCCTTGAGGCCGAAGGCGACGTTGGCGTCCACCCGGAGGTGCGGGAAGAGGGCGTACTGCTGGACGACCATGCCGATCCCGCGCCGGTAGGGCGGCAGGTCGGTGACGTCCCGGTCCCCGATGAACACCCGTCCGGAGACCGGCCGGACGAACCCGGCGACGGCCCGCAGCGCGGTCGTCTTGCCGGATCCCGAGGGCCCGAGGAGGGCCATGACCTCGCCGGGCTCCACGGTCAGGTCGAGGGAGTCGAGGACGGTGGTGGAGCCGTAGGCGACGGAGACGGCGTCGAAGCGGATGCCGCTGGTCGTCCCCCGTGCTTCCGTGGTCATGCCTCGTACTCCCTGATCAGCTCGGGGAGTTCGGCGACGGAGGCGAGGACGCGGGTGGCGCCGTGCTCCTTCAGCGCGGCCTCGCCGTGGGCGCCGGTCAGGACGCCTGCCACGATCCCGGCACCGGCGCGGACGCCGGAGAGCATGTCGTACGAGGTGTCGCCGGCGACCGCGATCCGGCGCACGTCGTCGACGGCGCCGGTGCGCAGGAGCGCGCCGAGGACCATGTCGGGGTACGGGCGGCCCCGGCCGCCGGTGTCGGCCGGGCAGAGGGTGAGGCCGACGAGGTCGCGCCAGCCGAGGGCGTCGAGGATGGCGTCCTGGGTGACCCGGGCGAAGCCGGTGGTGAGGACGACGGTCCTGCCCTGCTCCTGGAGGGCGGCGACGGTCTCGGCGGCGCCGGGGATCGGGGCGATCCTGCCGTCGGCGACGAGCTCCCCGTACGCCTGCTCGAAGGCGAGGTTGGCTTCCTGGGCGCGCCGCTCGTCGCCGCCGAGGAGGTGGCGGAAGACGGAGATCTTCGACTCGCCCATGGTGGCGCGGACGTGGCCGATCATGGCGGCCGGGTCCTCGCCGAGGCGTTCGGCGGCGACGGTGAAGGCCTGCTCGACGAGGCCGTCGTCGGCGACGGTGGTGCCGGCCATGTCGAGGACGACGAGGTTCATCTTGTGTGTGGTCATGGGGTTCACCAGCCCAGTTCGTTCGCGGTCGTCTCGGCTACGGCGGGCGAGCAGGTCATGCCCCGGCCGCCGGGTCCGGTCACCAGCCACACGCCGTCGCGGACCTTCTGGCGGTGCACGACCCGGGTGGTGTCGACGCACTGCGCGTACACCCCGGCCCAGCGGCGCCGGATCCTCGGCAGCGGGCGGCCGAGGAAGGACTCGACGACGCGGGTGAGGTGCTCGTAGGGGTCTTCGAGGGTGTCGAAGGCGAAGGGGTGCTCGTACTCGTGGGTGTCGCCGATGGTCAGTCCGCCGTCGAGCCGCTGGACCATGAGGAGCTGCATCCGGTAGGCGGCGGCGGTGGGGTCCTGTGCCTGGCCCGCGTTCAGCGCGTCGAGGGCGCCGGAGGCGTAGGCCGGGTAGTAGCGGAAGGAGTCGGCGTCCGCGACGGAGGTGGTGAGCGGTTCGCCGAGCGGGTCGGTCTGCATCATCTGGAGGCGGACCCGGCGGACCGGGATCTCGCCGGCGACCTCGCGGACGAGGCCGGAGAGCCAGGCGCCGGTGCACAGGACGACGGCGTCGCCGCCGTGCACCTCGCCCCGGTCGTCGCGGACGGCGTGCTCGCCGACGACCTCGCGGACCTCGCGGTTCGGCAGGAAGGTGTACCTCCCGGTGGCGAGCAGGGCCTCGCGGAGGGCGAGCTGCGCGGTGCGGGGCTCGACGGCGGCGTCCCGCTCGCACCGGAGCGCGGCCTCGAACTCCCCGCGCAGGGCCGGGTTGACCGCGCGGGCCTCGTCGGCCGTGAGCAGCTCGTAGCCGCGGGCGGCGGCGTCGGGGCGGGCCACGGCGGCCTCGGCGACGGCGAGTTCGAGCGCGTTCCGTACGGGGGTGAGGGAGCCGATGGCCCGGAAGCCGATCCCGGGGACGCGGGCGCCGATGCCCTCCCAGAGTTCGCGGGCGCGCAGGGCGGTGTCCAGCTCCTCCCCTCCGGCGCGGCCGCTCACCCAGATCTGGCCGAAGTTGCGGAGGGAGGCTCCGCGCGCCTCGGCCTCGCGCTCGATGTGTACGACCTCGTGGCCGCGTTCCACTGCGTGCCAGGCGTGCATGGTTCCCACCACGCCGGCTCCTACGACGATCACCTTCATGCCGACGACGGTCGCGGGGACGGGTGGCCCGGACGGGGCCGGTGGACGACGGGACGGTGAACGGGCCGCCAAACTTGGACCAGACCCGTTACCTTTTCGTGATGTCACGGTCTTCCGGGGCGGGGTCTTCTCCCGTCAGTCCTGGCGGCCCAGGTGCGTGGTGAAGCTGAAGCGGTCGCCCCGGTAGAGGGTGCGGACCCGCTCCAGGGGCCGGCCCCCGGTGTCCCGGGAGACGCGGTGGAGCAGCAGCATCGGGAGGGCGGGCGGCGTGCCGATCAGCAGGGCCTCGCGCGGGGTCGCGAGGACGGTCTCGATGCGCTCGTCGGCGTCGCCGAACGCGATGCCGAGCCGGTCGTGGAGGTAGGCGTAGAAGGAGGAGTCCGGGTCGAAGTCGGCGTCCAGGCGCGGGGCGCGGGCCTCGGAGACGTACGTGCTCTCCAGGCCGACCCGCTCGTCGTCGGCGAGCAGCACCCGCTCCATGTGCCAGACGGGCTCGCCGCGTTCGGCACCGACCTCGGGGGCGAGCGCCTCGGGGCAGGGGAAGCGGTCGAGCGAGATCAGGCTGCGGCCGGGGCGGCGGCCCTGGCGGCGCACGCCCTCCGTGTAGCTGGCGAGCGAGAGGGGCTGTTCGAGCTTGGGGCCCGCGACGACCGTGCCCCGGCCCCGGCGGCGCAGCCGCCCCTCCAGGAGGAGTTCGCGGATCGCCTGCCGGACGGTCTCGCGGGACACCTCGTACCGGACGGCGAGGTCGCGCTCGGTGGGCAGTGCCCCGCCCTCCCCCAACTCGTCCACCATCAGCGCGAGTTTCGCCTTGACGGCGTAGTACTTGGGGACGCGCCCGTGCTCGGGGACGCCGGAGCGGACGGGGGCGCCGGGAGTGCTCTGGTAGTTCACCGGGGGATGGTCGCAGACGGGGGTGAACGGGGAGGTGTACGGAGGGTGACGCGGGGGTGGGGAGAGCCTCCGGCGGGGGTGGGTTCCGCTCCTGGGGGCAAGGGTCCGGCTCACGGGGAGCGCGGTTCAGGTACGGCGGTGGCGGCGGCCCGCGCGGACGAGGACGGCGCCGAGCAGGAGCAGGGCGGCGGCGAGGGGGGCGAGGGCGCGGGCCCGGGCGTCCGACGCGCTTCCGGTGTGGGCGAGTTCGGGAGTGCCGGGAGGTGCGATGGCGGGTGCCTCCCCGGACGTCTCCCCGAGCGCGGCCCCGGACGGAGAGGGGCCTGCGGGGGTGGCGGAGGGAGCGGGAGGAGGGGACGCGGGGCGCGCGGGGGGCGTCGCTCCGGTCGGGGCGGCGGATCCGGCCGGCTCCGTCGGCCGCCGGGACGTCCTGGGCGGCTCCGACGGCTTCGGCGGTTTCGTGCTCTCCGTGCGCGTCGGCCGCTCCGTGCCGCTCGGCGGTTCGGCGGGGTCGGCCGGGGCCGTGGTCCCGGGAGGCACGGGGGGACCAGTGGGTACGGGGGGCTCGGCGGGCCCCGGGGGCTCGGCCGGGGTGTCCGGGGCGGGGGGACCGACGGTCAGGCGGTAGTCGCCGGAGTCCCCGATCCACTCCCCGTCCGCACCCCGGCGCTGCACGATCGCCGCGTTGACCACGACCTCGTCGGGGGCCGTCCCCGCGCGGAAGGCGAGGCGTACGGGGACGGTGAGGGTCTCGCCGGCGGGGACGGCGAAGCCGCCGAAGTCGGTGAACACGCCCACGTTCTCGGCCTCCGAGGTCCCTTGGAAGGCCACGGGGTGCCAGCGCGCGGCCCCGGCGTCGTAGAACTCGAAGCGGATCTGCTCCGGCCGGAGGGCCCGGTCGCGGTCGGTGAGGACGAGCACCAGGTGGATGCCGGAGCAGGGCGACCCGGTGGTGTTCGTGAGGTCGAGCCGCCAGTCCCGGAAGGGGCCGCCCGGCGTGTAGCGGGCCGGGCCGCCGTGGATCCGGGTGTCGAGCGGGAAGGCGTCGTCGTCCGGGGTGCCGCAGCCGGGGACGGACGGGTCGGGGGCGGGGATGGCGGGGGGCTGCGGGGCGCCGGGGGGTTCGGGGGCGGCGGGGGCGGGCGCTCCGGGGCCCGGGGCCGTCGCCGCCGGGGCGGGGGTCGCCGTCGTCGTCGCCGGGACGGGGGCCGCGAGCGCGAAGGGGGCCGCCACGGCGGTCGCCACGGTCACGGCGCGGACGCTGCGCAGTCGCAGGGGTGCGGATGCCATGGTGCCGGTGCCTTTGCTGATCGCGGGCAGGGGGACGGCCGCGACGCTGCCAGGCGGGAGGGCGCGGGCCGGGGAGCGACACCGGGGGCTCCTCCGGAAGGACCGGGAATCCGCCCGATCAGCCTACTTTCCGACAATCCGATCAATCGGAGCGAGGGGCGTAGGCATAGGCAGGGGAAGAGGAAGAACAGGACCGACCCGATCACTCCTTCCCGAAGACCGGCGCCAGGATCAGCCACGCCGCCCCCTCCGCCACCGCGTCCCGCTCCGCGACGACGCCCACCGGGGCCGTCAGGCCGAGGCCGGCGAGGACGTCCCGCACCCCGTCCGCGAAGACCTCCGGCGCGGCGAGCACCGCCCGGCCGCCCAGGAGGACCTGGTCGATGTCGAGGAGCCGTACGAGGTTGGCGGCGCCGGTGCCCAGGATCCGCGCGGCCCCGGCCGGTTCGCCGCGCGCGACCTCCGCCAGGCACAGGACCTCCAGGCAGCCGCGCCCGCCGCAGCCGCACGGCGGCCCGTCGAGCTGGACGGTCTGGTGGCCCAGTTCGCCCGCCCCGGTCCTGTCCCCGCGCAGGGGCGCGCCGCCGAGGACGAGGCCGGCGCCGAGGCCCGTACCGAGGTGGACGTAGGCGAAGGAGCCGGGGGCGCCGGGCCGCAGGGCGAGGCCGAGGGCGGCGGCGTTGGTGTCCTTGTCGAGGACGACGGGGAGCCCGAGGCGGCGGGCCAGCTCCTCGCGGACCGGGTGGCCGGCCCACTCGGGGAAGCCCGTGACCCGGCCGGGCACTCCGGCCCGGTGGTCCAGGGGTCCGGGCATGGCGACCCCGGCGCCGAGGACGGTCCGCCCCTCCCCGCCCGCGTCGAGGAGCGCCCGCACCTCCTCCGTCACCGCGTCCAGGACCGGCCCGGCCCCCGCGCCCAGGTCCACCGGGCGGCGGCGGAGGGCCACGGGCGCGCCCGCGAGGTCGGTCAGGAGGACCGTCAGCTCGTCGCGGTCGAGGTGGACGCCGACGGCGTGCGCGGCGGAGGGGACCAGGCACAGAACGGTACGGGGCTTGCCGCCGGTCGAGGCGCGCCGGCCCGCCTCCGCCGCGAGGCCCTCGGCCCGCAGCCGCGCGGTGATCTTGCTGACGGCCTGCGGGGTGAGCCCGGTCCGCTCGGCCAGCTCCAGACGGCTGATCCCGCCCTCCCCCGCCACGCGCAGCAGATCGAGCACGAGCGCGGCGTTGTGGCTGCGCAGCGCGGGTACGTTCACTCCACCCAGGTCTTTCCTCACGCTCCCATTGTCGCCGCCGCTTGCACTTTGGCAACAGCGTTGCTTAAGTGAGGAACATGACTGGCACCGACTCCCCCCGCACCCCCCTCCGCGTCGGACTCGTCGGCTACGGCCTCGCGGGCTCCGTCTTCCACGCCCCGCTGATCGCCGCCTCCGAGGACCTCGTCCTCGCCGCCGTCACCACCGGCAACCCCGAGCGGGCCGCCGAGGCCCGCGCCGCCCACCCGGGCGTACGGGTGGTGGCGAAGCCCGGGGAGCTGTGGGCGCCGGGCGCGGAGGAGCTGGACCTGGTCGTCGTCGCCTCCCCCAACAAGACGCACGTCGAGGTCGCCACGGCCGCCCTGGAGGCGGGCCTCCCGGTCGTCGTGGACAAGCCGCTCGCCGGGACCGCCGCCGAGGCGCGCGGGCTCGCCGCCCTCGCCGAGGAGCGGGGCCTGCTGCTCTCGGTCTTCCAGAACCGCCGCTGGGACAGCGACTTCCGCACCCTGCGCCGCCTCCTGGACGAGGACGCGCTCGGCGAGGTCCAGCGCTTCGAGTCCCGCTTCGAGCGGTGGCGGCCGAAGCCGAAGGGCGGCTGGCGCGAGTCCGGCGCGCCGGAGGAGATCGGCGGGCTCCTGTACGACCTGGGCAGCCACGTCGTGGACCAGGCCCTCGTCCTCTTCGGCCCGGTGGTCTCGGTGTACGCCGAGTCGGACGTGCGCCGGCCGGGCGCCGAGGCCGACGACGACACCTTCCTCGCGCTCACCCACGCGAACGGGGTCCGCTCGCACCTGTACGTGAGCGCCACCACCGCCCAGCTCGGCCCCCGGTTCCGGGTGCTCGGGCGGCGCGCGGGCTTCGTGAAGTACGGACTCGACGCCCAGGAGGCCGCCCTGCGCGACGGGCTGCGGCCCGGAGCCGGCGGCGCGGCCTGGGGCGCGGAGCCGGAGGAGCTGTGGGGCCGGCTCGGCGCGGGCGAGTCGCCGCTGACCGGCGGCGGCGACCCGGTCGAGTCGCTGCCCGGCGACTACCCGGCGTTCTACGCGGCCGTCGCCGCCGCCCTGCGCGGAACCGGCCCGAACCCGGTCACCGCGCACGAGGCCGCCGACGCGCTCGACGTCCTGGAGGCGGCGCGGAAGTCCGCCCGCGAGGGGATCACGGTGGCGCTGTGAGCAGCTCCGAGGTCGTCGAACTGGAGGCCCAGGAGGCCCGGTTGATCCTCCCCCGGTTCACGTACGAGGACGCCTGGGCGCTCGGCACGCTCCTCGTCTCCCTGGCCCGGGAGCGGGAGGCGCCCGTCGCGATCGACGTGCGGCGCGGGGCGCAGCAGCTCTTCCACTGCGCGCTTCCGGGGTCCAGCGCGGACAACGACGCCTGGATCGACCGCAAGCGACGGGTGGTCGAGCGGTACGGCGAGAGCTCGTTCCTGGTCGGGGCCAGGTTCCGGGCCAAGGGGACGACGTTCGAGGCGTCCTCGCGCCTCGACCCCGACCGGTACGCCGCCCATGGCGGTTCGTTCCCGATCGGGGTCGAGGGCGCGGGAGTGATCGGCTCGGTCACGGTCTCGGGGCTGCCGCAGGCCGAGGATCACGCCCTGGTCGTCGAGGCGCTGGAGCGACTGCTCAGTTCGTACGGCGCCGACGCCGGCTGATCATCACGAGGACGCCGCCGCCGAGGGCGAGGACGACCGCGGTGGCGCCCATGACGATCTTCCCGGTACCGGCACCGGTCTCGGAGAGCTCGCCGTTCGGACCGTGGTGGTCGCCGCCGGAGTCGCCGTAGCCACCGGTGGAGCCGTGCCCGCCGGAGCTGCCGGTGCTGCCGGTGCCGCCTGAACTCCCGTGCCCGCCGGAGCCGCCGTGGCCGCCGGACCCGTTGGAGCCGCCGGAGGCGCTGTGCCCGCCGGGCCCTCCGGTACCACCGGAGTCACCGTGCCCGCCGGAGCCGTTGGAACCACCGGTGTCGTCGCCGTACCCGCCGTCACCACCGCCGCTCGTGTGGTCGGTGGGGGTGGGGGTGGGGTCGGTCGGGGTGGGGGTCGGATCCGTGGGGGTGGGAGTGGGATCCGTGGGCGTCGGGGTCGGGTCGGTCGGCGTGGGAGTCGGGGTCGGATCCGTCGGGGTCGGCGTCGGATCCGTGGGAGTCGGAGTGGGGTCCGTCGGGGTCGGCGTCGGATCCGTCGGGGTGGGGGTCGGATCCGTGGGGGTGGGAGTGGGATCCGTGGGCGTCGGGGTCGGGTCGGTCGGTGTGGGAGTCGGGTCCGTGGGCGTCGGTGTGGGAGTCGGATCCGTCGGGGTCGGCGTCGGATCCGTCGGCGTGGGTGTCGGCGTCGGATCCGTGCAGGACGGCAGGTCCCCGTTGAACGGGTAGGCGTGGAACTCCTGACCGCCGCCACCGCTCGCCGCCGAGGTGTGCGTCAGGTTGCCGGTGGTGAAGAAGCGGCCGTTCATGCCGGGCATGGTGACGGTCGCGGTGCTGGCCTGGTTGCCGATCAGGACGCTGCCCGCGAACTGGGCCGTGCCCTCGAACGTCACTGTCGTGGCGTCGGGGAAGTTCCACAGGACCCGCTCGCGCAGGCCGTCCGGAAGCTGGTTGATGTACGTGTCGATCGTGCGGCTGGCGCCGTAGACGTTGACGAGGACGGTCGCGTCGTCCGGGATGCCCGCGAAGGTGATGCCCTGCTGGCCCTCGGCCGCCGTCTCCAGGTCGAAGTCGACGTCGAAGACCTGGAGCGACGAGGCCCCGTCGCCCGTGAAGAGGGTCTCGAAGCCGTTGTTGACGGCGGTGCCGGTCGTGGCGCGGTGGGCGCCGCCGACGTAGGCGTAGCACTGGCTCGCGTCGGTGAGCTGGTCGCGGAGGGCGGCGTACGGCGCGGCGGCCGCGTCGTCCTGGACGGCGTCCGGGATCACGGTGCCGGAGAGGGTGCCTCCGTACCGTGTGACGCCGGTGACCGTGCCCTCCTCGGTCACCACGCGCTGGCCCGCGGCGACCGTCAGGTTCTCGCCGACCGTGAAGAAGTCGGTGCCGTTGTCGGGCGGGACTCGGGAGCCGACCGCGACCCCGACGTTGTAGACCCCGGAAGCGTCCGCACGCTTGTTCATGTCGAAGTCGCCGAGGACCACGACCTTGCCCTCGGCCTCGGCCGCGGCTTCGCGGACGAGGAGGTCGCTGCCGACGAAGACGTTGATGTTGTTGTCGCGGTACACGACGGGGCCGTTGCCGGGCTCCGGGTACACGGCGGGGCAGTTGCCCGGCAGGCAGGGCCCGAGGCCGCCCGGGAGGGGGTCGGCGTGGCCGCTGACGGCCAGGGTGCCGACGAGGGCGGTGGCCGCGACCGTGGACGCGGCGATGAGGGCGAGGCGACGCCTGTCCCGCCCCCGCGTGGGGGAGATTCGTTCCATATCGGGCAATATGCAAAATGCGCATGAAAATGGCGACGCCCCACGCGGGGCGCCGCCCATTTCACAACGGAAGGGCCCAGGCAGGAGCCCTCCCCGACGGCCTCACAGCCCGCCGCCGGTACGGACACATCACCCGTACGGCCCCGCCGCCCTCAGGCCCTCGCGGCCTCAGGCGCCCTTGAGCTCCTGGCGCTGCCGCCCGAGCCCCTCGACCTCCAGCTCGACCACGTCGCCGGGCCGCAGGTACGGCTTGGGCTCCGGCTGCCCCATGGCGACGCCGGCGGGCGTGCCCGTGTTGATGACGTCGCCCGGGTAGAGGGTCATGAACCGGCTGACGTACCGGACGACCTCCGCGACCGGGAAGATCTGGTCGGAGGTGTGGCCGTCCTGCTTCAGCTCGCCGTTGACCCAGAGCCGGAGGGAGAGCGCCTGCGGGTCGGGCACCTCGTCGGCGGTGACGAGCCAGGGGCCGAGCGGGTTGAAGGTCTCGCAGTTCTTGCCCTTGTCCCAGGTGCCGCCGCGCTCGATCTGGAACTCGCGCTCGGAGACGTCGTGGGCGACCGCGTACCCGGCGACGTGGGCGAGGGCCTGCTCGTCGGTCTCCAGGTAGCGGGCGGTGCGGCCGATGACGATGGCCAGCTCCACCTCCCAGTCGGTCTTCACCGAGCCGCGCGGTACGAGGACGGTGTCGTCCGGGCCGACGACGGTGTCGGCGGCCTTGAGGAAGACGACGGGCTCGGCGGGGGTGGCCTGGCCGGTCTCGGCGGCGTGCCCGTGGTAGTTGAGGCCGATGCACACGACCTTGCCGATCCGGCCGACGGGCGGGCCGACGCGCAGCCCGGTGGCGTCGAGCGGGGGCAGCACCCCGGCGCCGGCCGCGGCGCGGATCCGGTCGAGGGCCCCGGCGTCGGCGAGCAGGTTGCCGTCGACGTCATCGACGAGGGCGGAGAGGTCGCGGAGGGTTCCGCCCTGGTCGAGGAGGGCGGGACGCTCGGCTCCGGGCGGGCCGACACGCAGCAGCTTCATGGTCTTCTCCCTGTGGTCGAGGCGGGCCCGGGAGGGCCCTGGGGTACCCCGGCCGATGGAGTGCGGCCATCGGAGGATTGGTCGATCCTCCAAGAGAACGGGCCGCTCTGCAAGACCCCGCCCACGCAGTGGACCCTTACGCGCGAGTAGCAACGGCGTCGCCGGCCGCCTCCTCCTTCGGCGTACGGAAGAGGAAGGCCCGTTCGACGACGGTCCAGGCGGTGCTGGTGACGACGTAGAGGGCGGCGGCGAGCGGGACGACGGCGACCGTGATCAGGGTGGCGAAGGAGAGCAGCGGCATCACCTTGGTGATCGCGCCGGCGCCGGGGGTGGGCTGCCCGAGGTCGAGGGGCTGGGCGGCGAGCTGCCGCTTGGTGTGGCGGTAGCCGAAGGCGGCGACGGCGGCGACGATCGCGAACAGGACGAGGTAGACCAGCCCGGCCGGACCGAACGGGCCGCCGTGGGAGAGGGCGTCGGCCCAGCGGTCGCCGAGCGGGGCGGCGAAGAGGGTGTGCCCGGCCATCCGGTCGCCGGCGAACAGGTGGTACATCAGGAGGAAGGCGGGGGCCTGGAGCAGGCTGGGCATGATGCCGGCGAAGGGGGAGACCTTCTCCTTCGCGTGCAGGTCGAGCATCGCCTTCTTGAGCCGCTCGGGGTTCTTGGCGTGCTTCTTGCGGAGCGCGGCGAGCTGCGGGGCGATGCGGGTGCGGGCCTTCTGGCCGCGGGCGGCGGCCCGGGAGAGCGGGTGGACGGCGAGCCGTACGAGCGCGGTGAAGAGGACGATCGCGGCGGCGGTGGCGGTGGTGGCGAAGAGCGGCTGGAGCAGCTCGGCGAGCCGCTCGACCAGGGCGGCGAAAAGGGACATGAGGTCGGACATGGGGGAGCCCTCCGTGGGGTCTCGTCGTGCCGGGGAGAGGTGCGTTTCTCGGCATGACGGATCCGCGCGAGGGGTTCCGAGGGGGTGTCCGGGAGCTCCCTACGCGGCCGTCGGGAGGGGACGGCCGGGAGCCCGGGGTCTGCGGCGGCCCGCGGCGTCGGGGTCGCGCTGCGGCAGGAAGGCGGTGCGCCGTTCGCGGTCGCGCATGGCGGTGCGTACGGCGGTGGGCGGCACGGCCGGAGCCGTACGGGCGCCGGACAGGGCGTGGAAGAGGCTGGCCGCGGCGAGGGCGACGGCGGCGGAGACACCGGCTCCGGCGAGGGCGCCGGCCCCGTCGGACAGGAGCAGTCCGGTGAGGGCGAGCAGGAAGAGCAGCAGTGCGACGACCCGTGGGGCCGGGGTCATGCCCGTCATGCCGTCACCTCCTCCGTACCGCCGGTTCCTCTCGGTGAAGACGCACGGCGGGACGGGGAAGTTCCCCTGTCCCACCCCTCGATCTAGGCGGTCTCCAGGGGTACGAGGAGGCGCCGGGGTCGCAGCAGGGCGCGGCCGACGGGGTCGGCGGGGTCCGGGTCGAGCCCGGCGCCGGGCCGCATCTCGACGTCGGCGGGCGGAACGGGGAGGCGGCAGGCGGGGCATTCGCCGTGCGGGCCGAGCTCGGTGCCGCAGCCGGCGTGGTGGAAGTGGCGCATCGGCAGGGTGCCGGGGAGCTCGGTCCGGGCCCAGGAGCCGAGCGACCACAGGACGGGCCAGAGGGCGAGGCCGCGCCCGGTGAGGACGTACTCGTCGCGCGGGGGCGACTCCCGGTAGCGGCGCCGTTCGAGGACGCCGACCTCGACGAGGGCCTGGAGGCGGGCGGCGAGGACGGCGCGGGGGGCGCCGAGGTGGGCGAGGAAGTCGCCGTAGCGGCGGACGCCGTAGAAGGCGTCGCGCACGACGAGGAGGGTCCAGCGCTCGCCGACCACTTCGAGGGCGCGGGCGATGGAGCACTGCTGCTGGGCGTAGTCCTTGCCGAGGGCCATGGGATCCATCGTACCGAAGAGGGTTCACTGAACGAACCGACCTGATACGTTGAGTTCGTTCACCGAACCGACCGATCGGCCGACAGGTGGAGGCCCGCCGTGCCCCGACGAACACCCCTGGTCCGTCCCCGCACCTCCGCCCCGCCTCCCGAGGGGCACCCGGGCGGCGCCACGCTCGCCGTGACGGCGACCGCGACCGCCGTCGCGCTGATGAACTACACGGCGCCGATGCCCACCCTCCCCGCCGTGGCGGCCGCCCTCGGAACTTCCCCCTCCGCCCACGCCTGGCTGCTCAACGGCACTCCGCTCGGTCTCGCCGCGTTCCTCCTGGTGGCCGGCGGCCTGGCCGACGCGTACGGGCGGCGCCGGGTCTTCCTCCTCGGCACGCTCGCCCTCGGCCTCACCACCGCGCTCGGCGCCCTCGCGGACTCCACGCCCGCCTTCACGGCGGCCCGGATCGCCCAGGGCGCGGCGAGCGCGGCCGTCCTCGCGGGCAGCCTGGGCCTGCTCGCCCAGGCGTACCCGGCGGGCCGGGACCGGATCAGGGCGACGGGCGTGTGGGGCGCGTCGGTGAGCGGCGGCATCGCCCTCGGCCCCCTGCTCGCGGGCGCGCTGGGCCTGGTGGACTGGCGGCTGGCGTACGGAGCGCTCGGGGCGGCGGCGCTGGTGACGACGGCGGCGGGAGCGCGCTGGCTGCCGGGGCCGACGAAGGCCCGGAGCGGAACGGGAACGCCTCCGGAGCCGACGACGGCCCCGAACAGAACCGGAGCACCCCGCCCGGACGTCACGGGGGCGGTGACCCTCGGCCTGGCCCTGTCGGCGCTGCTCACGGCGCTCACCCTGGGCAGGGACGGCTGGCTGCGCCTCCCGGTGGGCCTCCTGCTCCTGGCCTCGGCGGCCCTGACGGCCCTGTTCGCGTGGGTGGAGACCCGGCGGAAGAACCCCATGATCGACCTGGCGCTGCTGCGGCGGCCGGCGTTCCTGACGTCGACGCTCGGGGCGCTCTTCACGGGCCTGGCGGTGATCGGCCTGTTCAGCGTGGTGCCGGCGCTGCTCCAGGCCGGCACGGGGATGTCGCCACTGGATACGGCCTGGCTGTTCCTCCTCTGGTCGGGAACGGCCTTCGTGGCGGCCCTCCAGACCCGCCGCCTGGCGGCCCGGCTCTCCGCCGCGCACCAACTGACCCTGGGGTTCGTCCTGTCGGCGGCGGGCGTACTGACGTTCCTGGGGGCGCTGGAAGGCCACGCGGGCGCGTGGCGCCTCCTCCCGGGCCTGCTGGTGGCAGGCGCGGGCAGCGGCCTCCTGAACGCGGCGCTCCCCCGGCTCGCGGTCGACTCCGTACCGCCGGAGCGGGCGGCGATGGGCTCGGGCGCCAACAACACCGCCCGCTACATCGGCTCCTCGGCGGGGGTGGCCCTGACGCTCGCCCTGGCGACGGCGGGCCCGGACGCGGCCCTGGCGGCGTCGGCGGCGCTGGCGCTGACGGGGGCGGCACTGACGCTCGTACTGGCGCGGTGCTGACGCTCGTGCCGGCGGGGAAAGAGAGATCGCCCACTCCCTCCGGACGAGTACCGGCCGAAGACCCGAAACCCCGCAGGTGAGACCGGCGGCCCTCGCGCCGCCCCGCCCCCGGAGGCACGACGGGACCCGCCGTGCCAACTCTCCGGGGCCGCACAGCAGTACGGTGGGCTGCATGCGCCCCGACACGCCTGCAGCCCACACCACCGAAGCCGAGCGCCTGCTGCGCACCGCCGCGCAGTACCCGGGTGACCGGGAGCCCCTGTACCTCCGGGCGGCGGCCCACCTGGAGCTGGCGGGCGACCGCCCGGGCGCGACGGCCCTCTACGACGACCTCCTGTCGTCCGAGCCCGTGGACCCGAACCTGATCAGGGCGCTGAAGGCGGCGAACCTGTGGGAGTACGGGCACGAGGCCGAGGCGCGGGCGATCATCGAGGGCCTCCGGGGCGCCCGTCCGTCGGAGGCGGCACCGTGGGAGATCGCGGCGGAGACGCTGGAGGCCCACGACGAGCTGGAGGAGGCGGAGTCGACCCTGACGGAGGCGGCGAGACTCCTGCTGACCACCCCGGACGACCTCCCCCACGCGACCCGCTCCCTGATCACGACCCGGCACCGGGTCCGCCGCATGCTGGCGCTGCCGCACGACGACTGGGACGCCCTGGCGGACCGGCTGCACGCGGGGGCGGTCCCGCTGGACGAGCTGCACGACCCGAAGCGCCTCTGGTCCCTGGGCTCGGAGGACCCGGCGGAGCTGCGGGCGGAGATCGCCCGCCTCCGCTCCGAACTGGGCACCTACCGCACGGCCCTCTCCCGCCCCTTCCCGGTCGCGGTCCTCCACTGGCCGGAACCGGAACTGGACGAGCTCCTCGCGGCCTACCCGGAGCTGGAGGCCGAGTACCCCACCTACACGGCCCACCTCACCGACATCGAGGCCTCCCTCCGCGAACTCGCCCAGGCCGGCACCCCCAACCTCGGCATCGTCCGCGCCACGGTCCCCTCCTACGAGGCCTTCGCCGCCTCGGAATCCACCCGCCCCTCGAACGCGGACCTCCTCCCCCAGTACGCCACCACCCTGGCGGCCCGGGGCCGAGCCACGGCGTGGCCGCCGGCTCGGGGGGCGGAGTGCTGGTGCGGGTCGGGGGAGACGTACGGGAAGTGTCACGGGTCGGAGTGATGTCCGGCCGGTCCGACAGAATGCGGGTGTGACCGAAGCCGTTCCGTCCTCTCCCGCAGTCTCGGCCCGCATGAGCCGCCAGGGCTCCCGCGACACCGCCCAGGAACTGGCGGTACGCCGGCTGCTGCACGCCTCCGGCCTGCGCTACCGCGTCAACGTCCCGGTCCCGGGCATGTCCCGCCGCACGATCGACATCGTCTTCGGCCCGGCCAAGGTCGCCGTCTTCCTGGACGGCTGCTTCTGGCACGGCTGCCCCCTACACGCTACGCAGCCGAAGTCCAACGCCGAGTGGTGGCGCGCGAAACTCGACAAGAACATGGCCCGCGACCGCGAGACGACGACCCACCTCGAAACCCTGGGGTGGACGGTCCTGCGGTTCTGGGAGCACGCGTCGACGGAGGAGATCTCGGCGACGGTGCGCGCGGCGGTGGACCGGAAGAAGAGCGAGCGGATCCAGGCGGGACGGAAAACACTCGTACAGGACCCCCGAGGGAACGGGCGGGCGACGGATGCCTGATCGACTCCGCTTCGTGGACGTCTGCTCCGGTGCCGGCGGGCTGGCGTCGGGACTGGAGGAAGCGGGTTTCTCCCCCGTACTCCTTCTCGACAACAAACCCCAGGCGCGCGAGACGCTCCTGGCCAACAGGCCGCACTGGAACGTAATCTGCGAGGATCTCGTTCAGTTCCTCCCGGACGAGCACCCGGAGACCCTCGACGTCGATCTCCTGTCGGCCGGCCTGCCGCGGGTGAAGGCCTCGGCCGCCGTGGGGCGTGCTCACAGCGATCAAGAACTGCGGCTTCTCACCGCCACGATCCTTCTGCTCCACTCGATCCGGCCGCGTGCCCTCCTGCTGGAGAATCTGCCCGCGCTGATCGACTCCCCGGCCTATGCGGGCATCCGGAAGTTCGTCGAGGCCGAGCTGACCCACCTCGGCTACCGCTTCCACTGGTTCGTACTGAACGCGGCAAACTTCGGTGTGCCCCAGGAACGCAGGCAGGGCATCCTCGTGGCGCTCAAGGAGCGGTGGTTCCACGCTTTCGTCCCGCCGGAGCCGACCGTGGACGAGTACGTTCCGGTCGGTCGGGTACTCCTTCCCTCCATGAGGTCCCGGGGCTGGCGCGACGCCGAGGCCTGGGCGGCCCAGGCCTCGGCCGTGGCGCCCACTCTGGTCGGAGGATCGGAAAATCGTGGCGGCGCCGACCTCGGACCGTCCGGCACGAAGCGTGCCTGGGCCCGTATGGGGGTGAACGCCGGATCGCTGGCGGACGAGGTGCCGGGGCCGGAGTACGCATGGCCCCGCTCGGACGACCCGGCGCTGATGGTGAAGATCACGGTGGACCAGGCGGCCCTCCTGCAGTCGTTCCCCCCGGACTGGCGCATCATGGGGCGGAAGACGGCCCGATACCGACAGATCGGCCACGCCACTCCTCCGCCGGTGGGTCGGGCGCTCGGCGCGTCCATAGCCACCGCTCTGGGCGTTGTCCACAGCCCCTAGACAAGACGTCCTGTACACCCCTGTGCGCCGGCTAGACTTCAGGCCCATGAGCCACATCGATACGGAAGACTCCTCACCTGCGGATTTCCACATCCTGGACCTCTTCGCGGGCCCGGGGGGACTGGATGTGGCAGCAGACGCGCTGGGGTACCGGGTGACCGGTATCGAATGGGACGCGGGGGCATGCGCCACTCGTGGCGCGGCGGGAATGGACACCTTCCACGGAGACGTCCGCAAGTACCGTGCCGCCTTCTTTCCACGCGCCCAGGTACTGACCGGAGGGCCCCCCTGCCAGACCTTCACCGTCGCCGGGCACGGCGCGGGTCGTAGGGCGCTGGACCAGGTGCTGGATTACGTCGGAGAGCTGCACCGGGTCCTGCGCGAGACCGAGGAGCAGCCCGGCGATCCACAGGCCTGGCTGCGGATCTTCCGGACCTGGCGGGGCATCCACGAGGAACTGAGGCGCAAGGAACTCGAGGCCGAAGCGATCAGGCACGAGAAGCGCAACCTGGAACAGCGCAGGACCGAGGCGCGCAAGTCCATGAAGGGCCGCCTGGAGCGACAGGGGGCCTCGGCGAAGGAGATCAGGGAGTTCCTGAAGGGGCTCAAGAAACCGCGGACCATCGTGCTCGTGGACGACGAGCTCCAGGACCTGCTCAAGGTCTTCGTCGGTCTGGACGACAAGCTTGCCGAGCTGAAGGACCGGCTGGAGGAACTGGGCGACGAGCGGACGGGGCTCGTCCTGCAGCCGCTGTGGTGGGTGATCGAGCGGAGCAGGCGGCCCGGATCGGAGCCGTACGAGGCCGTCGTCCTGGAACAGGTGCCGGCGGTGATGCCGGTGTGGAAGCGGTACGTCGAGGTTCTGTCCTCCCTCGGCTACCGAACCACGACACAACTCATGCACACAGAGGCTTTCGGCGTTCCCCAAACCCGACGGCGTGCTGTGCTGATGGCCCGCTTCGATCGGTCCGACCTCCCGGAGGGCCCCGGGCCCGGACTCCTCTGGCCTGTGCCCGAGACGCACGAGCTCTACCACCGGAGGGGGACGTTCACCCGCCTGCCGAAGGCGAATCGGTCGGACACCCTGTTCTCGGAGAAGCCGGAGCACTGGATCTCCATGGAGGCCGCCCTCGAGCGCGCGGAGAAGCACTCGGTCAAGGTGCGCCGTCGCCCTCCTTTCAGCGTCGTCTCCAACTACGGAACCGGAGGCGTGCCGGAGGCACGTGGCCGGCGTGACCACGATGATCCCTCCGCCACGATCACGGGGAAGGTGTCGCGCAACCGTGTGGTCCACAAGGAGACCGACAAGGACCTCGAAGACGGCCTCGGACGTTTCAACAGTGCCGAGGCGGGGGCGCTCCAGACGTTTCCCGCGACGTACCCCTGGAGCGGGAACGACATCTCGCAGCAGATCGGCAACGCGGTTCCTCCCCGGCTCGCCCTGCACGTGCTGCTGCACGTACTGGAACCCGAGCTGGACGAGAAGGAGGCCGAGGCCAGGCTGGAACGGGGAATCGAGGAACTGGAGGCCTGGGAGCCCAAGGAAACGGTGGAACCCTTGAGGCACCGCGGCCTCAAGGGCCACCCGCTCACCGGCAGATGACCCTTCCGCCCCTTCAGTCCTTGGGTGCCCGGCCCCGTACCGGCGCCGTCTCGAAGAGTTCGACGAAGTAGTCGGTGAGCTTCCGCACCGTCTCCTCCGGGACGGGCTCCTCCTCGGGCCCCCTGGGCAGGGTGTGTCGCGGGACCGAGGGCGCCGTCCCGGCCTCCGCGATCCACTGGCGCAGTACCTCGGGGTCACGCGGCTCGTCCTCGGCCAAGGCGTCGTAGACGAGGGTCGCACCGGCGGCACTGATCGCCGTCATGAGACCTTCGATCTCACGACCGGTGGTGATCCCCCGCCCCAAGACGCCCACCAGGGCCTGGGCGGTGGGTCGGTGGTCGACGAGGTCGCGCCGCAGCGCCGAGTGGATCAGGTCCTGGTTGCCGCAGGCCGCCTCGACCGGGGAGTAGTCGCCTCCGTTGCGGAACATCTCCGCCGCCCACCACAGCCGCGAGAAGCACTGACGGTCGGGCGCGCCCTTGAACCGCTCCGAGTTGATCTTCGACGTGGTCGGGGAACCGTGACGCCAAGCAACGTAGTCCGGAGCGACGGCGAGTGCGAGATGGGTCCACAGCCTGCGGTCCGCCGCCTCCCGTCGGGTGAGGCGGAGCGTCGCGTGCAGCCGGGGCGCCAGCCAGCCGTCGGCACGGGTCCGGCTTTCGCCGAACCCGTGCATCGCGTCCTCCACCAGTTCCCTGAGCGGTTCGGCCTCCCAGCGGGCGTCGTCCTCCGCCAACGGTTCGACGACCTTGGCGAGGTCCACGCCCCCGTGCCCCCGGACCCCCGCGAGCAGGTCCTCGTTCAGGAAGGGGTCGGCCGCCGCCGCGGACAGCAGGCCGAGCCTCTGGGGGACGTAGTGCGGTTTCTCGATCGTCATGCCTTGTCCCCTCGGTTCAGCTGCTGAAGTCCGCGCAGGGCGCTGGTGAGCGCCTTGCTGGCGCCGGCACGTCGCACGGCCGCGTAATGGATGCGGGTCTGGAGTTCCACCCATCCCGCCTCGCCGGTGCGCCGACGGTGGACCCGACGAAGCGCCTCCTCCGGGCGGACACCCGGAATCACGTCGGGGAGCATCTCGCGGAGCACCTCGCCCTGCCAGTCGGTCGGAAAGACGGGGGTTCCGTCGGGCTCCACCTCCAGATCACCCACGGAACTGTGGAAGACCGCGGTCCACACGTCGGTGGCCATCTGGGAGACGAGCATCTCGTGGACCTTGCTCTCGATGCCTCCGCTCTCGGCGCCGAGGAGATCGGAGAAACCCTCGATGTCGGAGTTGACCAGCACCGCCGGCAGCCGGCCCGAGGCGTCCACGATCCAAGGGGCGTCCGCGTACGCGTGCAGCCACTCCCGCGAGGTCTTCGAGAAGCTCACCTGCTTCACATCGAGGCTCAGGCCACCGAGCGGCTCCTCAGCGACCACGTCGACGGTCCAGTCGTCGTCGGTCTCCGCCAGCGATCGGCCCGGTACATCGTCGATCGTGGCGACGGCCTGGACCGCGAGCGTGGCACGCCCGACGTGGTCGTCACGGAACACCTCGACGGTCCCGGACCACTCCTTGCCCTCCGGGGTGTCCTGCTTGAGGTCGACGGCGGTGCGCACGTTGGTCTCGCCGTCGGTGAGCACCGCCAGGACCCGCAGTTCGCTCCACGCGGAGTCGGGAGCGTTGGCACCGGGAGGCAGCGTGGCGGAGAGACCGATCCTGGCCGACACCCAGTCCTCGTGCTGTGCCACCCCGAGGGCGACGGTCCGCTGTTGGGTGGAGTACGCCGACGTGTCCAGTTGGTCACGGGTGCCGTCGGGCAGTCTGAGCGAGGCCGAGGTCACCCTAAGGGTGATCGGGCGATTGAGCCGCTTGTACGGGTAGAACTTCATGTCTCATTCCCCCTTGCCGGTGCGCAGTTCGAGGACGAGCCGGGTGAGCGCGGTGCGGACCGGATGACTGGTGACATCGGTGGAGCCGCTGAAGACGGCTCGCCGGGCACCGGGCGAGAAGCGGAGCACGCCGTCCTCGACCTCACAGCCCTCCACCGCGACGAGTTCCGCCCAGTCGAGTCGGGGACGACCGCCCGACCTCACGTCGAGCAGGACCACCGGCGTCATGGCCGGCAGCTCGTCCGCACGGGGCAGCTTCACCTCTGCGGTGATCCGCCATTCCCCTGCCTCTCCGATCGAGGCGTCCAGCCCGTCCAGCTCCGGCAGGACCGCCCCGGGGGCGCGCCTGGGCGCGGTCTTGCGGGAGACGGTGAGCGCCTTCCGCAGCTTCGCGCCTCCTTCGCCGCCGGACCGCTTCGGCTTGGCGACCAGTTCCTTCACGGCCGAGTTGACCTCGGTGGTCAGACGGGCGATGCGGTGGTGCGCGGTGTGCGACCAGCGCAGGGTGAGTTCCTCCGTCTGACCCCAGCGGTCGTGCTCGGGCGGCTCGGCCGCCCGCAGGAATTCCTCGGCCTCCTGCGCGAAGGGAGCCTTCTCCCCGGCCGCGTGCCCCGTCAGGAGGACGGCCTGGAAGGAATTGACGCCCAGGGGGAGCCCGGCGACACCGGACTTCTTGATGGTCATCCTGTTGCCGCGCAACGAGTGGACCTGGTTCGGAACACCGTCCTTGTCCCCGGCCTCCGTGACGAGGAGTACGGCTTGATGCGTGCCGAGCATGCCTCGGCGCCCGCCTTCGAGCGGAAGCTTGAACGGGACCTGGCGAAGGGCGACCTGGCCGGCCTCGGTGAGCCGATCCACGGTCGTTCCTTCGTAGAAGGAGCGCAGGGCCCTGGTTCGGGCGGGCTGGGTCCGGGTGGGGTCGACCTTCTCCTCCTCCAGGACCACCTGTCCGTTGCGGAGCGTACGGACCGAGGTCTCCAGGAGTGGAAGCCGGCTTCCACCCCCGGTCATGGCCGCCCAGAAGTCCCGTTCCAGTGCCTCGACCAGTCGCCGGTGCATGGACTGGATGTCGCGGGTTCCGTCGTCGTCGATGCCGTCCTCGTCGTCGACGTCACGGTCGGGAGCGCTCTGGTCGAGGCTCGCCACGTCGTGGGCACCGACGATGAGGAAGGAGGTGCCCGGCTCGTCGCTGTCGCGGGTCAGGTGGAGACGTTCTACCGTCTCCTCGTCCGACCACCAGGAACGGGCCACCCGGGCGCCCGGGCTGTCCGGGTCGGGGCGCCCCAGCCAGGCGGGTCCCGCGTACGTTTCGCCGCCGACGGAGCGCCACGGCAGTTCCAGTCGTCCGACGAGGCGGCGTTCGGTCCGCCCTTCGTGGGGGACCGAGAGCGTGGAGTTGATCAGAACCATGCCGAGCGCGCTGGTCGCCCAGAGCGTCGCCTTGCCGAGTCCGAAGGAACCGCCGGCTCCACGCCCCGACTTCAGGCTCTCCAGCTGGCGGCGGACGACGGCCGCGAACTTCCCGTCGCCGTAGTCGTCCCCGGTGAGGCCGGAGGCGTTGTAGTCGTCGATCCGGAGGAGGACCAGCCGCCCCTTCTCGAACATGTCGCGCACTCCCGCGTCCACGACCCGGCCGACCTTCTGGTGGGAGGCCGACTCCGAGACCGCGGCGTAGTGGGGGTGGAGGTCGTCCCAGAGGAGGGCCTTGCGGAAGGCGTCCAACGCCTCGCCGGTCAGCTCGTGGATGGTGTACCGCACCCGGACCGGGCGGCCGTTCTCCGTGAGCCGTTCGTCGAGGCTGTTCTGGCAGGTCTCCCTGGCGAGGACCTGGACGTCGGCGTCGAAGGCGAAGGCAGCGGCGTTTCCGCCGTCACGGCCGCCGTCGGGATAGCCAGGCCGGTGATACCAGGTGATGGGAAGGCCCGCCTGCGTGTCGGTGGTACGCGTGTGCACTGTGCCGATGTCCGTGCCGAGCGCCTTGGCGATCTCCTCCATCACGGTCGGGCGCGGCACCGACCGCTTGGTGATCCAGGCCGAGACCGCGGCGCGGGTCAGCCCCAGTTCGTCCGCCAGTTCCGCCTGTGTCTTGCCCGCGAGCTTGAGCTGACGGGCCAACCAGGGCCCGAACTCCTCACCCATCTCCACAGGACCACCCCACTCCTCGTTGTGTTTCTTGGGCCACGAGCAGGCTAATTTGACGAAGAGATCACTGTCAACCGAAACTTGACCACACCCACCCAAGACGTCAGTACAGTCACTCGATCCCTTAAATTCTGAATGTCCGACTTGATGCTTTTGTGAGCACATCCAGATCGCACGAAAGTTCGAATTTAGAGATGCAGGGGTGGCCGAGAACCGCTTTTTTGCGTTTTCCGCGAAGAGGGTGGCGCCGACGCCGATTTTGCTCTAACGTCAGCATCGTCGAGAAATACGTCCCGCCCGGATCACCCACCGAGGCGGCCTTGGGACAGGTGTACCCTTACCACCATTTCAGTCGGAAACACGCTCACGGGGACTCAAAAAGGATCCCGCAAGAGGGTGGCGCAGCAGGGGAACTTCCCCTACGGTTCGGACAGGAAAAGCGCACCGGAATCGGAGCACCCTCGTCGAAGCAATCGATGGGGTTCCGAGACATGCGCCCAGACCCCCTTTCACCGAAATTCCGGCGTAAGGGCCACCAGCCAGGAAAGCGGGCAAACCTGACCATGGAAGAAAATTCGGGGGAGTCGGGGTCGTGCGAGGACCTCGATTTGTGCATGCGGGACCTCAGCGCCCTGGAAACCAGGCTGAAGAAGGCACCCGACGAGGGTTCGACGAAGGAGATTCTGAACGAATTCGGGACGACGCTCAAGGCACTGCGCGAGCATTACGGACTGGACTTCCCTCCTCACGGGACCGTGAGCAACGACGGCTGCTGACGCCTTCTGCGCGCGGCAACAGCACGACCCGCGACGGGCCGGCCTTGTGCAAGGCCCTGCCCAATCCGGATTCCTTGCACAAGGCCGGCCCGTCGCGGTCCTTCACCGACCGTCCTCCGATCAACAGGAGTCGCAGAAAAGTGTCATCCGCCTCGTCCTCGTCCCAGGTGGTCCGAACCGTCCTCGAACAGTCGGCCCGCGTTCTGCAGACCTACGAAGTCGACCCCGGACTGATTCCGGAGCACGCCAACAGCGAACGACGAATCACCCAGGGCGGATACGGAGACCGCCAGCTCTTCGAGCTCGTGCAGAACGCGGCGGACGAAATCGCCGGCACGTCCGGAGGAACCGTTCACGTCGTCCTCACCGCCACGCATCTCTACTGCGCGAACGAGGGCTCTCCCGTCTCTCCCGAGGGGGCGGAGACCATTCTCCGCATGAGCATGTCGCGCAAGCGGGGAGGTCAGATCGGCCGTTTCGGCGTGGGCGTCAAATCCGTTCTGGTAGTCACCGACGCACCCCAGTTCTTCAGCAGCACCGGTTCCTTCGGTTTCGACCGCGAATGGGCGTACGAATGCATTCGCTCGGTGCCCGGCGTCCAGGAGCACCTGGGCGGAAATTTCGAGTCCCCGGTGCTGCGCATGGCACGACCCCTCGACATGGCCGCCGAACGTGCGCAGGATCTCGTTCTCGACGAACTGCTCGGCTGGGCCACCACCGTGGTGCGTCTGCCGCTGCTTCCCGGCGCCGCCGACCGGCTGGCCCAGGACATGCACGGCAGCCGGACGCGTGCCGGTTCCTCCCGCGAGGAGTTCCCTCTCGGCTTCCAGCTCCTCTCCCCCCACGTGGCGAAGGTCGTCCTGGAGGACCGCCGGCCCCGTCCCGTCGCCCGTCGCGTACTGGCCACCGAGCAGCAGGGCGATCTGCACACGATGATCGAGGAGCGGACGGGGAAGCCCACCGCCACCAGCCGGTGGCGGGTCTTCACCGTCACCCACGAGCCGGGGCCAGCCGCCCGCGCCGACGCCGGTGAACTGCACGACCGCCTCGCCCTCGACCTCGCCTGGGCCGTGCCGGCACTGGAGGAGGACCGGACGAGCGGACTGTACGTCTCTCCGAAGTCGCGTGGCCGTGGCCGCTTCTGGTCCTTCTTCCCCACGAAGTACGAGATGTCCCTGAGCGGCATCCTCAACGGGGCCTGGAAGACCAACGAAGACCGGCAGAACCTGCTCGACTCGTCGGCGTTCAACGAGGAGATGATCAAGGTCTCGGCGTCCCTGGTCGTAGATTCGCTCGCCCGGCTGGCCCCGGCCGAGGACCCCGCCGCCTACCTCCCCCTGCTGCCCGGTCGTGTGAAGGAGTCGATCAGCTGGGCGGACGAGTTCCTGACCCAGGAGATCTGGGCACGGACCGCCGTGCGACCCTCGCTGCCCGACCAGGACGGAACCCTTCGCGTACCGACCACGCTGCGTCTCCACCCGCGCCTCGACAAGGACCCGAAGGGCCCGGCGAGCTGGCTGCGGATGTGGCACGAGTGCCCCGGTCGCCCGGTGGGCTGGCTGCACCCCAGTGCCGAGGCCGATCCCCTGCGGGCCGGAAAGGTGGAGCACGTCCTTGCCGCGGCCGGACACGAGCGGGCCGGTGTCCGGGAGTGGCTGGAAGCTCTCGTCGAATGCGGCACCGTCGAGGCCTCGACGGTGGCGATCCGCATCCTCGCGGACATGGTCGAGACCGGCTCTCTCCATGCCGAAGAAGCCCGAAAGGCACGGATCGTGCTCACCGAGGAACACGGCTTCGTCGCTCCCGTGCACGGACGGGTCTTCCGCCGCGCCGAAGAGGGCGGGCTGCGCGAGTCCCTGGTGTACGTGGTCGACGAGATCGCCCGCGACCCCTCGCTCGCCCATGCCCTCGGTGTCCTCGGCATTCGGGAGGCGGACGCCGAGGGACGGTTCATCAGCGTCCTCGACCAGGGTTTCGACGGGTACGGGGACACCGAGTGGAAGCGCTTCTGGGAGCTGTTCCGGCAGGCCGGAGGACGCAGCCTGACCCACAAGTTGCTGGAGCGCGTTCCGAACCCGCGCGACACGCTGCGCGTGCGGACCGCGGACGGGAGGTTCCGACCGGTGCGCGACTGCATGTTGCCCGGCCCGGTCGTCGATCCGCAGCGCGATCCGAGCATCGCCGTCGACAAGGAGTTCCACTCGGACGACCTCTCCTTCTTTCCCGAGATCGGGCTGCGGGAACGTCCTTCGGCGGCGGTGCGGCCGGAGGGCGAGGCATGGTTCGAGGAGTACCGGGAGGCGGTCCACTCGTCCTACCTGCGCACCTTGGACGACCGGGCCCCTCGTCCCTCGCTCGCCCGGATGAAGGTGGAGGGTTCCGCCGTCGGCGGCCCCCTGCACCTGTTCCGCGCGCTGTCGGAGGAGTCCCGTGCCGCTTTCCTGAAGGTGCTGCCCGACGATGCCGTCGTGGACAACTGGACCCGACAGATCGGTGCGCAGACGAGCACGCGCCAGGCGGTCGCTTCGCCCATCCGTTGGCTGCTCAGGAAGTACGGAACCGTCTCCACCTCCCAGGGGCTCAAGCCCCTGCGAGAAGCGGTCGGGCCCCAGTTGGCCGCCTACCGCGACGTGCTGCCGGTGGCCGACATTTCTCCGGAGAAGGCCCGCAAGCTCCGTCTGCCGACCACAGTCGACGAGGTCCCGGCCGACCGTTGGCAGAACCTCCTCGTCGAGGTGTCCCGCAGCGAGGACGACTCCTTCGTCGGCGCCACCTACGTGATGCTGACCCGGTTCGGCGCGGAGTTCCCCGAGGACACGCTGACCCGATGCCGGATCGGCGACGTCTGGGGCGCCCGCCCCGACGACGAGATCACCGTCGCGGTCGGCGCCGCCGAGTATCGGGCACTGCGTGCCGAACAGCTCCCCGCGCTGCTCGTGACGAGGCCCGAGGACGCCGAGCTGATGGTCGAGAAGTGGGGGATGCTCCGCTACGCCGACGTCATCAGCCGGGAGACCCGCGAGGTCCCGGACGGCGACCCGGTGCCCCTCGTCGAGCTGTACCCCGGACTGCGCCAGCGGTTGAACAGCACCAACCGGAACAGCCTGGTGCAGCGGTGCGCCGAGCTGGAGGAGGTGATCCGCACCCCCAACGGAACGAAGCCACGTCAGTTGGACGCGGTCCGCCAGGGCGGCACGGTGAAGGTCCGCATCCCGCTCGACCCGGAGCCGATGCTGCGCCTGATCGACCGCGAACTGGAGATCGGGCTCGGCACGGCCGGTTGCAGGGCCGTCATGGAGCACCAGGATCGCATGGCCCGGGACAGCGAGAAGAAGGCCGCGATCAAGGCCGTACGCGATGCGCAGGACGTGGTCACGAAGATCGAGCTGCTGATCGGGGCCGACGCCCTGCGGTCCGGGCTGCCCGAGGGCCTGATGGACGCCGAACTGCAGGAGACCGACGGCACGGAACCGACCGGTCACCGGATCGCCCAGATGGCATTCAACGCACACGGCGACGGAGTGCTCCAGCAGCACGCCCGGGACATCCAGGCCCGGTTCCCGAACGCTCCGGTCGGCTACGGGGGCTCGTCAGCAGCCATCACATTCGTCTCCGACCTGAAGCTGCCGGTGTCGTTCGCCGGTTCCCGGACTCCGTCGCCGCCTGCCTTCGAGACGGTGGACGGCCCCCGGGACTTCCCCCGCCTCCACGACTACCAGGAGGACCTGGTCCGCAACATCAGCGTCCTCCTCGACCGGCTGGCCCCGCAGCGGGCCATGCTGTCGCTGCCCACGGGCGCCGGCAAGACCCGGGTCACCGCAGAGGCCGTGATCCGCTGGGTGAAGCAGGTGGGTGATCTGCAGGGTCCGCTGCTGTGGATCGCGCAGACCGAGGAGCTGTGCGAGCAGGCCGTGCAGAGCTGGAAGTTCGTCTGGGGCAAGGTAGGTGCGGAACGCCCCCTCGCCATCAGCAGGCTCTGGAGCACCAACGAGGTGGGGGACGTCCTCGACCACCCGCACCTCGTCGTCGCCACGGACGCCAAGCTGGAACGCTGTCTGGGCACCGAGGCGTACGACTGGCTGCGCCGCGCTTCCCTGGTGATCGTGGACGAAGCGCACACCGCCGTCTCCAAGCGCTACACGGGCATCCTGGGGCATCTGGGCCTGACCCAGTTCGAGACCGAACGACACCTGCTGGGCCTGACGGCCACCCCGTTCCGGAACACCAATGAGGAGGAGACCCGCCGGCTGGCCAACCGCTTCGGCAACAAACGGCTCGACGAGGGTGTCTTCCCGTCCGGTGATCCCTATCGGGACCTCCAGGAGTGGGGCATGCTCGCCCAGGTCGAGCACCGCACCCTGGAAGGAGGTCGGATCGAACTGACCCACGAGGAGAAGGTACAGGCCGACCGAATGGCGACGCTCGCGCGCGCGGCCGAGCAGCGGCTCGCCGACGACCATGCCCGCAGCCGCCGTATCGTCGACGAGGTGGCCGCCCTCCCCGAGGACTGGCCGACCCTGCTCTTCGCCACTTCCGTCGATCACGCCAAGTACCTGGCGGCCATGCTGAACGACCGGGGTGTCACCTCCGCGGCCGTGGACTCGACGACGAGCGCCCAGGACCGGCGTCGGCGCATCGAGGACTTCCGGTCGGGCCGCATCCGGGTCCTCACCAACTACGGCGTTTTGACCCAGGGGTTCGACGCGCCTGCCACCCGTGTCGTGGTGGTGGCCCGTCCGGTCTACAGCACCAACGTCTACCAGCAGATGATCGGCCGCGGGCTGCGCGGTCCGAGGAACGGCGGCAAGGACACCTGCCTGATCCTCAACGTCAGCGACAACATCGCGAACTTCGACACCCGGCTCGCGTTCACCCAGTTCGAGCACCTCTGGAGCCGCAAGTGACCGACCCCTACCTCGACAGCCCTCCGCTCACCCCCGAGCAGGAGGACGTGGTCCGGCAGCCCTGGAGTGCCCGGG
This sequence comes from Streptomyces sp. NPDC086147, assembly GCF_040702165.1. Classification (NCBI taxonomy): domain Bacteria; kingdom Bacillati; phylum Actinomycetota; class Actinomycetes; order Kitasatosporales; family Streptomycetaceae; genus Streptomyces; species Streptomyces sp. NPDC086147. The sequence goes on from NZ_JBFBJO010000005.1 coordinate 366,741, forward strand.
TCCTGGTCACCGCGGGCGCCGGAGCGGGCAAGACGCACACCTTGGTGCGCCGGCTCGACGCCCTGTGCGGACACGAGGACCCGGAGGAGGCCTTGGAGGCCGCCGAGATCCTGGTGCTCACCTTCTCCCGAGCCGCGGCACGCGAGCTGCGCGAGCGAATCGCCCGACACGGCGACCGGGCCCGCCGTGTCCGGGCGCAGACCTTCGACGCGTGGGCGTACGGGGTGCTCCTGCAGGCGTACCCGGACGGGGATTGGGGCGCGACCGGATTCGACGAACGAATCACGGCCGCGGCGCATGCGATCGAGAAGGGGGCCCTGGAGGCGGGGGACTCCGTTCCGCCCGCCCATGTCGTGATCGACGAGGTGCAGGATCTGCTGGGCTCCCGTCGTGAACTGGTGGAGACGCTTCTCGACCGGTATCAGGACAGTTGCGGTTTCACCGTCGTCGGTGACGCCGCCCAGGCCGTCTACGGCTTCCAGATCGAGGACCTGGCCGAACGTTCCGACGAGAACGGTCGGTTCTTCGACTGGCTGCGTTCCTCGTACGCCGACGACCTGGTGGAACTGCACCTCACACGGAACTTCAGGGCCGCCACTCCCGAGGCCGGAGTGGCGCTGGCCCACGGTCCGCTGCTGCAGCGGATCAACGACGCGGATCGGGCGGCGACGCTGTACGAGGAGCTGCGCGACCTGCTCCTGGAGCCCGTGAACGGCTTGGGCGACCTCACCGATCCGCTCGTCCTGGGCGGCTTGCGGGACGTCTCCGACACCTGCGCGATCCTCACCCGTGACAATCGACAGGCTCTGGTGGTTTCCGACCTTCTCCACGAGCACGGGATCGCACACCGGCTGCGGCGCCCCCTCGAAGAACGGCCGGTCCCGTACTGGGTGGCCGAGTTGTTGCGCCGTACCGAGGCGACCGTTCTCACCGAGGAGAGGTTCCGTGCGCTGCTCGCAGAGATCCCGCTGCCGTACGAACCGAACACGACCGCCCTGTGGGCGGTTCTGCGTCGCGCCGCACGCGGGGCCGGACGCAACGCGCTGGATCTGGAACGACTGCGCCGCTCGGTCGCCGAGGGCAGGTTCCCCGACGAGGCGGCCGATCCGGAGACCTCCCGGCTCGTCGTCTCCACTGTGCACCGCGCCAAGGGACTCGAGTTCGACCGAGTGATCGTCCTGATACCGCCGAGCGTCGCCGAGCTCCACAGGCAGTACAAGAAGGACGTGTTGGACCTCCCCGCCGAGGCCCGGGCGCTCTACGTGGCGATGACACGTGCCCGGCAGGACCTCTACTACGTGAACAGCCCCGAACTTCCGCTCCTACGACGGGCCGACAGCAGGAAGAACGGCCGCAGGTACGTGGGGGGATGGCGGTCGTACGACAGGTACGGGATCGTCGCCGAGCCGGGCGACATCGGCCGGGACCACCCGCCCGGCCACGAGAGCGACGCCGTGACGACCCAGGCATACCTCCTGGAACAGGTCGCTCCGGGACACGAGGTGGTGCTCCGCAAGCGCCACGACGTGCCGTTGGGAGAGCACCAGAGCCCGCCGTACGCCCTCATGCACGACGGGCGGGAGATCGGTGAGGCCTCGGAGTACTTCCGCGAGGAACTCTTCCGGGTGCAGAAGGTCAATCCGACCTGGGACCCCTGGTGGCCCGACGAGATCCGCGGCCTGCGGATCGACACCCTGGAGACCGTGACGGGCAGCACCGCCGCCGGCGCCAACGCCGGCCTCGGAGAGCGGGGCGTGTGGATCACGCCCAGGATCACCGGCATCGGTCGGTACCGACGGGCCGAGAACAACGAGGAGACGAGCGCATGACACACACGGGAGGCCGGCATTCCGAGCACTACCGGGTCCGGGACGAGGAGATCCTGGTGGGCCTGCGCCGCGAACTCCTCGGTCCTTCTCCCGATGCCGCACCGGACGATTGGGACGAGGTGCTCACCCAGGACGCTCCGATCGACCGCTACCTCGCGGGCATCCTCTACCCGAGGCCCGCGAACGCGGCCGCGCAGGAGCGCAGGAACGAGGACGAGCAGGAGCAGGAGGGCTTGGACCGGGCTGCGGTAGGTCCCCGTGACGCCGGCGAGGAGTCGGCCACGACGGACGACACCGGCGCGGGATCCCGTCGCCCCTCGTCGATGGGGCTCACCTTCGCGGTGGACCCGGCCATGGGCGACACGATCGTGATCCGGGCCCGAGCCGCCGTCTACGAGGCGACCGACGTGGACGGCAACCCCGTCCCGGCCCGGCGCGCCGAGGCCCGCACCACCTCCGACCAGCAGGAGCGGTGGCGACGCAAGGTGCTCGAACTGCGAGAGGCTCCGGTCGACGTGACCGTGCCCGACCCCAACAAGGTCGAAAAGCTCGGCCACGACGTGGAACTGCGCGTCAACGTCCGACGCCCGGACCCGGTGACCGGCACCGTCACGGTCACCGTCACCCTGGTCAACGCCCGGCGGGTCGGCGAGCACGACCTCCAGGACGCCGCCTCCCTCTTCCAGTGCGGGATCGTCGTTCGCGCGGTCAACGGCTCCAGCGCCTTCGTCGAACGTTCGGCCCCGACCGCTGCCCACGACCCGGAGGTCGCTGTCGGCCGACTGCTCCACCGCCATGCCCCGACCTTCGCCGTCGGCCACGGCTGCGCCGCGGAATGGGATTGGACGCCGCCGCCGATCGGCATGACCGAATCCGTATCGGCTGCGGTGACCGAGGTGCGCAGCGAGTTCGTGCCCACCGTGGAGGTGCTGCTCACCGACTCCAACCCGGAGATCGACAGCTCCGCCCTGTCCATGCTGGGTCTCGCCGAGGGCTCGGACACCGAGATCCTGGACGCTCTGGGAGCACTGGTAGCGGGCTACGCGCACTGGATCGACCGGAAGGAGGCGGAAGCCGCGGCCCTGATCGGCACGGTGCACGAGAAGCCGGCACGCGAGCAGGTCGAAGCCTGTCGCGAAGCCCTCGGAAGGATCCGTGAGGGTATCGGACTCCTCGGTGACAAGCCCGACCTGATGCGGGCGTTCCGACTCGCGAACCGGGCCATGGCCGATCAGCGTGCCCGCAGTGCCTGGGTCAAGGACGGACGGGTCGGCGCTCCGGATCCGAAGGCCGGCCGCTGGCGTCCCTTCCAGATCGCTTTCCTGCTGCTCTGCCTTGCCGGTATCGACGACCCCCGGCACGACGACCGCGACGTCGTGGACCTGCTCTGGTTCCCGACCGGTGGTGGCAAGACCGAGGCCTATCTCGGTCTGATCGCGTTCACCTCGTTCCTGCGCCGCATCCGGCGCGGCGCCGAGGGCGGCGGTGTCACCGTACTCATGCGGTACACGCTGCGGCTGCTCACGCTCCAGCAGTTCGAGCGTGCCGCGATCCTGCTCTGTGCCATGGAGCTGATGCGGCGCGACCTGCCCGCGGAGTTGGGCACCGAGCAGTTCTCCATCGGCATGTGGGTCGGCCGGTCGGCCACCCCGAACACCCTTCAGGAGGCCGAGGAGAGGCTCGCGGAGCTCCGCAGGGATCCGGACAGGCGCCTGGCCACCAAGAACCCCGTACAACTGCACGCCTGTCCCTGGTGTGGCACACGTCTGGACGCCCGCGACTACGAGGTCGACCCCGACGAGAAGCGGATGCACGTCCGCTGCCCCGGTGAGAGCTGCGAGTTCACCGGTGGTCTGCCGGTCCACCTGATCGACGAGGCCGTCTACGACGCCCGCCCGACCCTGGTGATCGCCACTGTCGACAAGTTCGCCTCGATGCCGTGGCGACCGGCCACCTCGGCCCTCTTCAACCGCGATGAGCCGACCGACCGCACACCACCCCCCGAGCTGATCGTCCAGGACGAGCTCCACCTCATCTCGGGCCCGCTGGGAACGCTCACCGGCCTCTACGAGACCGCTGTGGACGCGCTCGCCGACCACCCCAAGGTGATCGCCTCCACGGCAACCATCCGTCGTGCCTCCCATCAGGGAAAAAACCTGTTCAACCGTGGTGTGCGCCAGTTCCCGCCGGCCGGACTGGACTCCCGCGACTCGTGGTTCGCGGTGGAGACACCGCGGGAGGAGAAGGCGAGCAGGCGCTACGTCGGGCTGTTCGCTCCCGGCACCAGCCAGTCCACGCTCCTCATCCGCACCTACGCCACCCTGATGCACCGTGCCAAGCAGGCCCGGACGAAGGACGAGGTGCGTGACGCGTACTGGAGCCTCGTGGGCTATTTCAACAGTCTCCGGCTGCTGTCTGCCGCCGAACTCCAGGTGCACGACGACGTCGTGGCCTACCTGGAACTGCTCGCCGAGCGGGAGGGAGTGGAAGTCCGGTCCGCCGCGAACTACTCGGAGCTGACGAGCCGGGTCGACGCCAGCGAGATTCCCACCCGCCTCAAGGGCATCGAGAAGAAGCTCCCCGACGAGGACGCCGTGGACGTCCTCCTCGCCACCAACATGATCGCGGTCGGCGTCGACGTGGACCGACTCGGCCTGATGGCCGTGATGGGCCAGCCCCAGACCACCGCCGAGTACATCCAGGCCACCAGCCGCGTCGGCCGTGCCCATCCCGGCCTGGTCGCCGTCATGCTCAACGCGACCCGCTCCCGCGACCGCTCGCACTACGAGAACTTCCTGCACTTCCACTCCGCCCTGTACCGCGAGGTGGAGTCCACGTCCGTCACCCCCTTCTCCGCCCGTGCCCGTGAACGCGGCCTGCACGCCGTGATCGTCGCCCTGGCGCGCATCATGCTGCCCGAGGCGCGCCCCAACGACGCCGCCGGAGGTGTCGAGTCCTACGAGTCCCGGCTCCGCGGGGAGATCAAGGACGTTCTCGTCAACCGCGTGCGCAAGGTGACCCCGGAGGAGACCGAGGCCGTCTCCCGCGCCTTCGACGGGTTCGTCGACTGGTGGTGCAAGGAGGCCGACATCCACGGCGGTCTCCTCTTCGAACCGAAGAAGGGCGACCGCAGGCCGTCGCTCCTGAAGCCGTACAGCGACGAGTCCGAGAACGACGAAGCATGGGGCACCCTGTGGAGCCTGCGTGACGTCGACGCCGAGTCCGCCCTGTTCATGGAGGCATCCCGATGACCCCGCCCCCCGCGCGACGCCGCCGCACCGAAACGGGCGGTCGTGCGCCTGCCCACAATCTGCCCCGTCGGGGCGCGGTACGCCGCTCCCAGGCGATCACCACGTACGGTGTCGGGTCCCTGATCGCCGTCGACCACGAGTCCTTCGTCGTCTCCGGCCTGGACGGAGCAGACACCCACTGGAGGCTCGACGAATCACCCAAAATTCACGAACGTCGGCTCGCCCGCCTTCTGGGCGTCCAGTACTTCCGGCTGCCTCCCGCCTCCGACGAGACCAGCAAGGACGGGATCCGGGTCCGTCGCTTCCCCGTCATGCACTCGTGCCCCGAATGCGACGAGCTGCGTCGGCACCGCGACTTCAACCCGCCCCCCGGCAAGAGCGTCTGCGGCACCTGCGAGGCCGACCTGGTCCCCTCCCGCTTCGTGATCGCCTGCGAAGCGGGACATCTCGACGAGTTTCCCTACTGGCACTGGGTCCACCGGGCGGCCGGCGCCGGAACGACCACCGCGGGCCAGTGCGGGGGAACCCTCAAGCTGCGCTCCTCCGGACGCAGTTCGTCCCTGCGTTCCATCGTCGTCTCGTGCACCTGCGGGGTTCCGGAGGTCTCGATGGAGGGCTCCTTCCGCAAGAAGGCCCTGAAGGACCTCGGGCTCCGCTGCCGCGGCACCCGTCCGTGGCTGGGTACGTCCGTCCCCGCCGATTCCTGCGGATTCGCCCCCCGTACTCTCCAGCGTGGTTCCTCCGCGGTGTGGCAGCCGGTGTTGAAGTCGGCGCTCTCCATCCCGCCGTGGAGCGACGGGCGTGCCGACCCGCTCGCCGAGCACTGGGATCAGCTTCGCGAACTGAACGGACGCGAGGAGATCGAGATGTGCCTCAAGTTCGTCTTCAAGGGCGAGTGCCCGGTGCCCGTCGACGAGATCATGACCCTCCTGGCCGCCGAACGCGAGGAGGACCCCGAGGGAGAGGAGGCCCCGAGCTTCGACCACCGGTACCGCGCCCTGCGCCACAAGGAGTACGAGCGCCTCCGCGCCGGCAACGACGAACGCGCCCGTTCCCGCGACGAGCAGTTCGTCTGCGAGTCCCCGCTCGGAGACCCGGCGGAGCTGCGTCCGCTGGGAATCACCGACCCCATGCTGGTGAAGAAGCTCCGGGAGGTCCGTGCCCTCAAGGCGTTCACCCGGCTCGCCGAGCCCGACATGTCGACCGAGGGCAGGGAAGCCGTGCTCTCCACTTCGGACCTGCCCTGGTTGCCCGCCATGGAGGTCCGCGGCGAGGGCGTCTTCCTCCGCCTCGACGACACACGGCTCGACGAGTGGTCGCGCTCGGCCGCCGTGGCGGCACGCGCCGAACGAATGCGCACCGCACACGAGAGGCTCATGGGGCAGCGCGCCGCCGATCCGACCCTGGTGCCGCCGTCCCCGGCCTCCCCTCGCATGGTGCTGCTCCACACCCTGGCCCATGTCCTCATCAACGAATGGAGCCTCGACGCCGGGTATCCCGCCGCCGCACTGCGCGAGCGTCTGTACGCCGACGCCGACATGGCGGGAATCCTCGTCTACACGGCGACGAGCGACTCCGCGGGAAGTCTCGGTGGCCTCGTGGCCCAGGGCGAGCCGGACAGCCTCGCCCACACGGTCCGCGCCGCTGTGCGGCGTGCGGAATGGTGCTCCTCCGACCCGCTCTGCGTCGAATCAGAGGCGTCCGGCACCGGCGGTACCAACCTCGCCGCCTGCCATGCCTGCGTGATGCTCCCGGAGACGAGCTGCGAGCACAACAACATCCTCCTCGACCGTGCGCTGCTCGTGGGCACACCGGAGGATCCGGGGATCGGTTTCTTCGCACACCTGCTGTCCTGACGTGCGGCCACGGGCGGGTGTGCGCCGGGACCGGCATCGGCAGGCAACAGGTCCGGGGGCGGCACCGCCTCTGTGGGGCCCTGGTTAGTCTCGTACGGAGAGACGTCGATTCGAACAAGAGGTGGCCCCATGCCCCGCATCCCCTCCCCCCTCACCGCCGCCGCCGGACTCGTCGGCGGGTACGCCGTCGCCCGGTGGACCAAGAAGCGGCCGCTCGGTGGGGCCGTGCTCGCCGTGGCCGGCGGGGTGGCCGCCCGGGAGTGGCAGCGGGCGGGCGGGGCGAAGGCCTCCGTGGGGCTGACGTCCGCCTACGTCGCCGCGTTCGCCGGGTCGCACCCGCTCGCGAAGAAGATCGGCGCCTGGCCCGCCGTCTTCTCCGTCGCCGGGGCCGTCGCCGCCGCCTCCTGGGCCGTCACCCGCGACAAGGGCTGAAGCGCACGCGTCCTGGTGGCCGTCACCCGCGACAAGGACTGAGCCCGTACGACAAGGGCTGAAGCCCGGGGGAACGGGGCCCGGGGCCCTCGTCCACCAGGACCCGAGCCCCGGACCGGCAGGCCCCCGCAGGGGCTAGCCCCCCAACCCGTGGCTCACCGTATAAATCAGCAGCCCCGCAAGCGCCCCCACCACCGTCCCGTTGATCCGGATGAACTGCAGGTCGCGGCCGATGTTCGCCTCGATCTTCTTCGAGGTCTGGGTGGCGTCCCAGCTCGCGACCGTGTCCGTGATCAGGGACGTGATCTCGTCGCGGTAGGTGGTGACGAGGTACGCCGCCGCGTCCTCCGCCCAGCCGTCGACCTTCGCCTGGAGGCGGGTGTCCGAGGAGAGGCGCCGGCCCAGGGAGATCAGGGAGGCGCGGGCGCGCAGGCGGAGCTGGCTGTGGTCGTCCTCCGCCGCCGCGATGATCAGGGAGCGGACCGACGACCACGCCGAGGCGATGATGTCCTGGACCTCCGGGCGGGCCAGGAGGTCCGACTTCAGGCGCTCGACGCGGACCCGGGTGTCCGTGTCCGACTGGAGCTCGACCGCGAAGTCCGCCAGGAAGCGGTCGATCGCCCCGCGCGCCGGGTGTCCCGGCATGTCCCGCATCTCCGTGACGAAGCGGAGCAGTTCCTTGTAGACGCGCTCGCCGATCCGCTTGTCCACGAAGCGCGGCGTCCAGCCCGGCGCCCCGCCCTGGACCGCGTCCATCACCGAGTCCCCGTGGGTGACCAGCCAGTCGTGGGCCCGGGTGCAGATCAGGTCCACCGCCCGGCGGTGCGCCCCGTCGTCGACCACCTTCTCCAGCGTCTTGCCCAGGGGCGGCGCGATCTCCACCGCCTCCGCCCGCCGGGTGATCGCCTCCCCCACCACCGCCTGCACGTCCGCGTCCCGCAGGACCGTCAGCGCGCCCCGCAGGGCCGTGGACAGCTCCGCGACCACCCGGTCGGCGTGCGCCGGTTCCGCCAGCCAGGCGCCCAGGCGGCCGCCGACGCCCAGGGCGGTCAGCCTGCCCCGTACGACGTCGGCGGAGAGGAAGTTCTCGCCGACGAAGGTGCCGAGGGACGTGCCCAGCTGGTCCTTCTTCTTCGGGATGATCGCCGTGTGCGGGATCGGCAGCCCCAGCGGGTGCCGGAAGAGGGCCGTCACCGCGAACCAGTCCGCGAGCGCGCCCACCATCCCCGCCTCCGCCGCCGCCGCGACGTACCCCGCCCAGGCCCCCGCCCCGGAGTTCCGCGCCCACGTCGCCAGCGCGTAGACCACCGCCACGAAGAGCAGCAGGGACGTCGCCAGCGCCTTCATGCGCCGGACTCCCCTGCTCTTCTCCTCGTCCGCGGCCGTGTACGAGAAACTCACCATGCGTCGACCTCCTACCTCAGGGACTCCCGGCGCTCCTCCCGAGTTCCCCCGTACATCTTCGCGATCACCGCCTCGATGTCCGGTTCCCGCACCGACAGGTCGACGAGCGGATGCGCGGCGGCCACCGCGGCGACCAACGGCGCGGCCGAGTCCGTCGCCGGGAAGGCGAGCCACTGGCGGGGGCCCTCCGCCCGTACGAAGCGGGCGCCGGGCACCTCGATCGGGGGCAGCTCGCGCTCCAGGTCCACCACCAGGAGCCGTTCGCTCTCCCCCACCTCGTGCAGCCCCGACAGCTCGCCGTCGTACATCAGGCGCCCGTGGTCGATGACCATCACCCGGGAGCAGAGCTGCTCGATGTCGGTCAGATCGTGCGTGGTCAGGAGGACCGTCGTGCCCCGCTCCCGGTTCAGGTCCCTCAGGAACTCCCGCACCTTCGCCTTCGACACCACGTCCAGGCCGATCGTTGGCTCGTCCAGGTACAGCACCTCCGGATCGTGCAGCAGCGCCGCCGCGATGTCGCCGCGCATCCGCTGCCCGAGCGAGAGCTGCCGCACCGGCACGTCGAGCAGTTCCCCCAGGTCCAGGAGGTCCACGCAGCGGTCCAGGTTCTCGCGGTAGCGGGCGTCGGGGATGCGGTACATGCGGTGCATCAGCGTGTACGAGTCCCTCAGCGGCAGGTCCCACCAGAGCGTGGTCCGCTGCCCGAAGACCACCCCTATCCGCCGGGCGAGGCGGGTGCGCTCGCGGGACGGGTCGATGCCCGCGACCCGCAGCCGGCCGCCGCTGGGGGTGAGGATGCCGGTCAGCATCTTGATGGTGGTGGACTTCCCGGCCCCGTTGGGGCCGATGTAGCCGACCATCTCGCCGCGCTCCACCCCGAACGAGATCCCGTCGACCGCCCGGACCTCCCGCTTCTCGCGGCGGACCAGGCCCGCCCGGCGGCGGACCGTGAAGACCTTCTCCAGCCCGTCCAGATGGATGAAGGGTTCGGTGGACGACATCCCGGAGTCCTCAGCTTCCTGTCGATCGGTACGAGCGGATCCCCGCCCGCCAGGCGAGGCCCGCGACCCCGCAGCAGACCAGCGCCACCGCGGGCGAGGCGAACACCGCCCAGTCCGGCACCCCCGCCGGGGCCGGCCGGCCGAGCACGTACAGGGCGGGCAGCCAGCTCACGAACGCCAGCGGCACCACGTACACCACGCCCCGGACCAGCTCCTGCGCGAAGATCGACGGCGGGTACTGGAGGAGGGTGTTCCCGCCGTACGTGAAGGCGTTCGTGACCTCGGCCGCGTCCTGGAGCCAGAAGAGCGCGGACGCGCCGATCACCATCACCGCGCCGAAGATCACCGCCCCGCAGACCACCGTCACCGGCAGCAGCACGACCTTCACCGGCGTCCAGTCCACGTCGAGCAGGAACAGGCTCCAGACCAGGACGAGCAGCGCCTGCGCGACCCGGCCGAAGCGGCGCAGCGCGAACTTGTCCGCCGCGACCTGCGCGAGCAGCGGCGCCGGGCGCATCAGGAAGGTGTCGAGCGAGCCGTCCCTGACCCGCCTGCCCATCCGCTGGAGCGAACCCATCGTCAGGTCCGCGGTCCCGAAGGCGGTGCCGGCCGTCCCGTACAGGAAGGCGACCTCGGCGAAGGAGAAGCCGCCGAGCCCCTTCACCTGGCCGAACATCAGGAGGATGACGACGAAGTCGAAGAAGGTGACGCAGAAGCTGTTGAAGAGGGTCAGGGCGAAGGAGAGGCGGTACGCCATCGTGGAGCGGATCCACATGGCCGCCACCATCCGGTACGTACGGAGGGCGTCGCCGAGGCCGTCGTGGGTGCGGGACGGGTCGTCCGGTTCGCCGTGCGTACGGGAGCGGGCCCCGTCCGGAAGGCTCGTCGTCTCAGCCACCCTGCACCACCACCTTCCGCGTCGCCATCGCCTGCACCGCCCGGCCCGTGCCGAGCAGCGCCAGGGCCCAGCAGCCCTGGAAGGCGTACGCCCCCGCGAGCTCCCAGCCCTCGTACCGTCCCAGGTAGACGTCGGCCGGGACCTGGAGGAGGGAGGCCCAGGGCAGCATCCGGGCGATCTCGCCCAGGGCGCCCGGGAAGACGTTCAGCGGGAGCAGCATCCCGGAGAAGAACAGGCCGGCCAGCCAGGCCACCTGCATCACGCCCTGGCCGTCGAGCAGCCAGAACGCGCTCATCGCCACCAGGTACCAGAGCGCGAAGCCGACCACCGAGCCCAGGACCACCGCGAGCAGGAACGCCGCCCAGCCGCCGGGGCCGGAGGGCAGGGTGAAGCCGAAGACGAGCGCGCCGAGCGTCATCGGGGCGGCGCCCCGGCCGAGGAGCTGGAAGCCGGCCCGGCCCGCGTTGGCCGAGAACCACCAGGCCTGGAGGTCGGCGGGGCGGTAGAGGTCGACGGCGATGTCCCCGGTCCTGATCCGTTCGATCAGCTCCTCCTCGAAGCCGCCGCCCATCAGGCCGCAGACGGTGAGCAGGGCCTGCCCGATCCACACGTAGGCGAGGGCGTCGTCCATGGAGTAGCCGCCGAGGTGCGGCCGTTCGTTCCAGAGAGCGATGTACGTGTAGGAGAGGACGAGGCCGAAGACGCTGTTGGTGAAGACGCCCGCCACCGTCGCCACCCGGTAGGTGGCGTAGCGCCGGAACCCTCCCGCGGCCACCGTCGCGTACAGCCGCAGCATGGGGGTCCCTTTCCGAGGGGGTGGACGGAGGCGAAGCGCACGACCCTAGTGGGCGCGCCATGTCCGACGCGACCCGTTTTCTCGTCACATTCGCGGCGCGTTATCTTCGAGTCGCTTTCATGACTTTTGGTGCATTACGGGCAATATGAGATGCCATGTCCCCTTCCTCGTCCCCTTCCTCCGGTACGAACCCGGGCGCGGGCCCCGGTACGAGCACCGGCACGGGCTCCGGTACGAGCCCCGGCACCGGAACCGGCTCCGGTACGAGCGGCCCGAGCGACCCGAGCGGCACCTCCTGGACCTCCCGCCCGGGCTGGGAGCCGAGGGATCCCACCCTGCGCCCGCCCGAGCGGGCGGCCGTCCCCGTCCCCGCGCCCCGCCGCCGGCACCGCCGCCGAGGCCCCTTCCGGCGCTTCCTCCGCCGCCTCCTCGGCACGCTGCTCCTCGGCACCCTGCTCCTCGCCGGCGCCCTCACCGCCGGATACCTCCTGGTGGAGACCCCGCCCGCCAACGCCGCCGCCGTCGCCCAGTCCAACGTCTACCTCTACCGGGACGGCACCCCGCTCGCCCGCGACGGCGAGGTCAACCGCGAGAGCGTCCGGCTCGACCGGATCCCGCTCACCCTCCAGCGGGCCGTCCTCGCCGCCGAGGAGCGCGACTTCGCCACCTCCCGGGCCGTCGACCCCAAGGCGATGGTCCGCGCCGCCTGGAACACCGTCACCGGCAAGGGCCGCCAGTCCGGCTCCACCATCACCCAGCAGTACGTCAAGAACTACTACCTGGGCCAGGAGCAGACCCTCAGCCGCAAGGCCAAGGAGTTCTTCATCGCGATCAGGCTCGGCCGCGAGAAGAGCAAGCAGGACATCCTCCAGGGCTACCTGAACACCAGCTACTTCGGACGCAACGCGTACGGCGTGCAGGCCGCCGCCCGCGCCTACTACGGCAAGGACGTCGAGCGGCTCGACACCGCCGAGGGCGCGTACCTCGCCTCCCTGCTCAAGGCCCCCAGCGCCTACGACGTCGTCGCCCACCCCGAGAACCGCGCCAAGGCCGTCGCCCGCTGGCACTACGTCCTCGACGGCATGGTCACCGAGGGCTGGCTCGACCGGACCGGCCGCGCCGCCCTCCGCTTCCCCGACCCGCAGACCGCACGCGCCGTCAACTCCCTGTCCGGACAGCGCGGTTACGTCGTCCAGGCCGTCGAGGAGTACCTGACGAGCCGCGGGATCGTCGACGAGAAGACCCTCGCCGGCGGCGGCTTCCGGATCACCACCACCCTGGAGCCCGACAAGCAGGAGGCCCTCGCCGAGGCCGTCGAGGACCGGGTCGTCTCCCGGCTCGACCCGGACCGCAACCCCGCCGACCGCTTCGTGCGCGCCGGGGCGGCGGCCGTCGACCCGGCGAACGGCCGGGTCCTCGCGATGTACGGCGGGATCGACTACACCCGCCAGTACGTCAACAACGCCACCCGCCGCGACTACCAGGTCGGCTCCACCTTCAAGCCCTTCGTCTTCACCGCCGCCGTCCAGGGCGGCGCGCAGACCCAGCAGGGCCGGCCGATCACCCCGGCCACGCTGTACGACGGGACCAACCGGCGCCCGGTGGAGGGCTGGGACGGCGGCCCGTACGACCCGGCCAACGAGGACGACGCGAGCTACGGCGTGATCCCCGTCGGCACCGCCACCGACCTGTCGGTGAACGCCGTGTACGCCCAGATGGCCGTCGACGTCGGCCCCGCGCACGTGCGGAGGACCGCGATCTCCCTCGGCCTGCCCGGCTCCACCCCCGACCTCACCGCCTCCCCCTCCATCGCGCTCGGCGCGGCCACCGCCAGCGTCCTCGACATGGCCACGGCGTACGCGACGCTCGCCGCCCACGGCAGGCTCGGCGCGTACACCCTGGTGGAGGACGTCACCCGGGGCGGCGAGAGGCTGGCGCTGCCGGCGCCCCGGACCCGGCAGGCGGTGACCCGCGAGGCCGCCGACACCACCACGTCGATCCTCAGGAGCGTCGTCGAGACGGGCACGGGAACGGCCGCGCAGACCGCCGGACGCCCGGCGGCGGGCAAGACGGGCACGGCGGAGGACGACAAGGCCGCCTGGTTCGCGGGCTACACCCCGGAACTCGCGACGGTCGTCGCGCTGATGGGCCAGGACCCCCAGACGGGCCACCAGGAACCGCTCTACGGCGCGCTCGGCGTGGAACGGGTCGCCGGGGGCGGGGCGCCCGCCGAGATCTGGGGCCGCTTCACCCGCGCGGCCCTGGCCGGAACGCCCCCTCGGGAGTTCGAACTCCGGCTGATGCCGGGGGTGGAGGCCGGGGGGCCGGCGCCCGCGTCGCCGACGCCGAGCGCGGGCGCGGACGGGCCGGAGGAGTACGTGACCGGGGAGGCGGGCCCGGAGGCGGCACCGGTGCCGGCCCGTGGCCCCGAACCGGACGGCCGGAACGCCGACCCGGGCGCGCGGGGCGCCGGACCGGGCGCGTGGAGCATCCGCCCGGGGCCCGGCGCGCGTCCCGGCCCCGGCGCCCCCGCCCTCCCCCGTACCGCCGAACGGGGTGCGCCCGGCGACCGGCGGGGCGGTCAGTGACCCGAGGTCGCCTTCAGACCCACCACGGCCACGAGCAGCAGACAGACGAAGAAGATCCGGGCGGCGGTCGCCGGCTCCCCCAGGACCACCATGCCGAACACCGCCGCACCGGCCGCGCCGATGCCGACCCACACGCCGTACGCCGTACCGATCGGCAGGGTCTTGGCGGCCTGCGACAGCAGCACCATGGAGGCGACGATCCCGACGCCGGTGAACACGCTGGGCCAGAGACGGGTGAAGCCCTCGGTGTACTTCATACCGATGGACCAGGCGACTTCCAGCAGACCCGCGACGACGAGCAGGATCCAGGCCATGACGACACCTCCGTGAGACGGAACAACAGGGGTGCGTCGTCTTGTCGTGTGCCCGGTACGGCGCGTCTCGTCGGGGTCCTTCCAGGCTAACAAAGAAAGGGCGGAGGCCCCGGTGACCATGGTCACCGGGGCCTCCGCCCGCACTGTCCTACAGATAGAGCCGCGTCCTCCACGGATAGAACCCGGTCCTACAGATAGAGCCCGGTCGAGTCGGACGTCCCCTGGAACCGGTCCGCCGCCACCGCGTGCAGGTCCCGCTCCCGCATCAGGACGTACGCGACGCCCCGCACCTCGACCTCGGCGCGGTCCTCGGGGTCGTACAGGACCCGGTCGCCGGTCTCGACGGTACGGACGTTCTGGCCGATCGCGACCACCTCGGCCCAGGCGAGGCGACGGCCGACGGCGGCGGTCGCCGGGATCAGGATGCCGCCGCCCGAACGCCGCTCTCCCTCCGGGGAGTCGGTACGGACCAGGACCCGGTCGTGGAGCATCCGGATGGGCAGCTTGTCGTGGGTGTTCTCGCTCACGGGGTGAACCTACCCGCCCGGGCGTGTCGCCCGCGCACGGGAACCGTGATCACCGGCCGTACCGCTGGCGCCGGGACCGTCACCCCTTGCCCTTGCGGCCGGCCACGGCGATCAGCCCGACGACCGCGACGACCGCGAGCGCCGCCGGGACCACGCGGTCCAGACGGGGCGCGCCGTCCGCGTGGGTCAGATGGGCCTTCACGTCCGAGACGACCCGGTTGACGGCGACGAAGGCGCGGCCGGCGGTCTGGTCGACCGTCGAGGCCACCTTCGCCTTCGCGTCCCCGATGATCGTCTTCGGGTGCACCCGAATGCCGATCTCGTCGAGAGTGACGGCGAGCTGCTCGCGTCGGCGGACGATGTCCGCCTCGATCTGCGCAGGGGTCCTGGCGTCCGACACCGCACTGCCTCCGTAGTCGTGATCGCCGTGATCGTCGTGATCCGGTCGTTGGTGGACAGTCTGTCAGTTCCGCCGCCGAAGGGTCGCCCCAGACCCCCATTAGGCTCTGGACGCGTACGCGAACGTTTCCCGAGGAGAGCCATGAGCGAGCGACTGCAGCCCGGCGACACCGCCCCCGCCTTCACCCTGCCCGACGCGGACGGCAACGAGGTCTCCCTCGCGGACCACCGGGGCCGCAAGGTCATCGTCTACTTCTACCCCGCCGCCCTCACCCCCGGCTGCACCAAGCAGGCCTGCGACTTCACCGACAACCTGGAGCTGCTCGCGGGCGCGGGGTACGACGTCATCGGCGTGTCGCCGGACAAGCCGGAGAAGCTGGCGAAGTTCCGCGAGAAGGAGGACCTGAAGGTCACCCTGGTCGGCGACCCGGAGAAGAAGGTCCTGGAGGCGTACGGCGCCTTCGGCGAGAAGAAGCTGTACGGCAAGACGGTGACGGGCGTGATCCGCTCCACCGTGGTCGTCGACGAGGAGGGGAAGGTCGAGCGCGCCCTCTACAACGTGAAGGCCACCGGCCACGTCGCCAAGATCATCCGGGACCTGGGCGTCGAGGCCTGACGCACCTCCGGAATGTGACGGGGATCGCACTCCGGACGATCCCCGTTTGCGATCGGCACGACCGCGCAGAAGAGCCTCTTGTGTGTTTCCGGAGAGAGGACGAACGGTCATGCCGGCCACCGATCACGACCCCGCGGCCGACCCCGGGGCCCTGAGACGCCACCCCCGGCTCTTCAGGGCCGTCAACCGGCGCAAGCAGCCCAGGCTGCGGCGGACCGACATCACGGTGACGGACGAGGCGGCGGTCAAGCGGGCCGTGAAGGCGGCCTCGCTCGGCAACGCCATGGAGTGGTTCGACTTCGGCATCTACGCCTATCTCGCCGTCACCCTCGGACACGTCTTCTTCCCGTCCGGGAACGACACGGTCCAGCTCCTGTCGTCGTTCGCGACCTTCGCGGTCGCCTTCCTGGTCCGCCCGCTCGGCGGCATGTTCTTCGGCCCGATGGGCGACCGGCTCGGCCGCAAGAAGGTCCTCGCGCTGACCATGATCCTGATGGCGGCCGGCACCTTCGCGATCGGCCTGATCCCGTCGTACGCCTCGATCGGCTTCTGGGCGCCGGTGCTCCTGATCGCCTTCCGGATGCTCCAGGGCTTCTCGACGGGCGGTGAGTACGGCGGGGCCTCGACCTTCATCGCCGAGTACGCGCCCGACCGGCGCCGGGGCTACTTCGGCAGCTTCCTGGAGTTCGGCACCCTGGCGGGGTACGTCGGCGCGGCCGGCCTGGTGACGGCGCTCACCGCGTGGCTCGGCTCCGACACGATGGAGGCGTGGGGCTGGCGCGTGCCGTTCCTGGTGGCGGGGCCGCTGGGCCTGGTCGGCCTCTACCTGCGGATGCGGCTCGACGAGACGCCGGCCTTCCAGCGCCTGGAGTCCGACGCGGCGCACCCGTCGGAGGCGGCGGACGCGGTGGAGACCACGACCAAGGGCGACCTGGCGAAGATCTTCCGGCAGCAGTGGCCGATGCTGCTGCTGTGCGTGGCGCTGGTGGGCGCGTACAACATCACCGACTACATGGTCCTGTCGTACATGCCGACGTACCTCTCGGACGAGCTCGGCTACAGCGAGACGCACGGCCTGCTGATCCTGCTCCTGGTGATGGTGCTCCTGATGCTGGTCATCACCCGGGTGGGCAGGCTGAACGACCGCTTCGGCCGCAAGCCGGTCCTGATGGCGGGCATGCTGGGCTTCCTCTTCCTCTCCCTGCCGGCGTTCCTGCTGATCGGCCGGGGCGGGATCCCGGCGGTCACGGCGGGCATGCTGATGCTCGGCCTGTCGCTCGTCTGCATGCTCGGCACGATGTCGGCGGCGCTCCCGGCCCTCTTCCCGACGGACGTCCGTTACGGCTCCCTCTCGGTGGGCTACAACCTCTCCACGTCCCTCTTCGGCGGCACGACCCCCCTCGTGATCACGGCCCTGATCGGCGCGACCGGGAACAACCTGATGCCGGCGTACTACGCGATGGGCGCGGCCCTGGTCGGCGTCATCGCCGTCGCCTGCATGAAGGAGACGGCCCGCCAGCCCCTGGAGGGCTCGCCCCCGTCGGTGGAGACCCCGGAGGAGGCGGCGGAGATGGTGATGGCCCGGGCACCGGAGCCGAAGTTCTGACCTCTCCTCTTCGACGAACGGCCCGCACCGGTTTCACTTCCGGCGCGGGCCGTTCGCCTTTCCCGCCGGTTGCGATATTCGTACGCGATATGACGTGACCGTCCGATATTCGGCTCGTTGATCTGTACGAGATCCGTACAAGGAGGGGGCCGGATGGGGACGAGCGCGTACACGCGGGAACGGCTGGAGTCGGCCGCGCGGGGAGCACGGACGCTGACGGAGGCGCTGGAGCGGCTCGGGGTGGACCCGAAGAGCTCGACGCGACGGTACGTGGCCGACCGCATGCGGAAGCTAGGCGTGGACACGTCCCACTTCGAGCGGGAGGGCGTCCGGTGGGCCCGGGAGGTCCTGGAGGAGGCGGTGGCGGCGTCCACGAACATGTGCGAGGTGCTGCGGCGGCTGGGGGTGGAGGTCGTGGGCGGGCAGCACACGCACATCAGTCGGCGGGTGAGGGCGTACGGGATCGACACCTCGCATTTCGTCACCCCGGTTCGGACCGAGTACATGCGGTTCAACCAGCGACGCCGAACACCTGCCGAGGTGCTGATCGAAGACGAATCGCCTCGCGCCAGACGTTCCGGCGGCAGGCGTATCAAAGAGGCGTTGCGGGAGTCCGGTGTCGAGAACCGATGTGCGCTGTGCGGGAACGAGGCGCTGTGGCTGGGTGAAGATCTCCCCTTGGAGGTCGACCACATCGACGGCAACTGGCGGAACAATCGCATCGAGAACCTGCGACTGCTCTGCCCCAACTGCCATTCGACGACGGACAGCTACCGGGGACGAGGCAAGGGGCATATCCGGTGAGGGCGGGCATCCGCTACACGCGCGAACGGCTGGCCGATGCGGCTTCGCGGTGCGCGAGCGTCGAGGAGGTCATGGACTTCTTCGGCATGGAGCCGTGCGCCAAACTCCGCCGCTACCTCCTGAAGCGCTTCGCCGACTACGGCATCGACATCTCGCACTTCCCCCACCGCCGGCGCGGCGGCCCCCCGCCTCGCCCGGCGGTGGAGGATCTGCGGAACGCGGTCGGGAATTCCCTCTCCATCGCCGGCGCCCTGCGCCTCCTGGGCAGGCCGGACAGCGGGCAGATGCGTGCCCTGTTCCGGCAGTGGACGGTGGAGGCGGGCCTGACCACCGCTCACTTCCTCGGGCAGGCGCACCAGCGTGGCAAGCCGAGCCCGAACGCCACGTCACCAGAGGACGTGCTGGTCAAGCACGACAAGAGGTACCGAACGACGACGGCAAGGCTGCGCCGCGCACTGTCCGAGGTCGGAGTGCCCGAGCAATGTGTTCGATGCGGCGTCGGGCCCGAGTGGCTCGGCAGGCCCATGACATTGGAGGTCGACCACATCAACGGGGACTGGCGCGACAATCGACGGGAGAACCTGCGTCTGCTGTGCCCCAACTGCCATGCGATCACGAGCACGTGGTGCAGGGGAGGCAAGCGTTACGCCGCTTCCGGCAGGGCAGTAAGGTAGGCGGCGTCTGGGCCCGTATCCCAGCTGGTTAGAGGACGCCGTTTTAGAGGCGGTGCGTCGTGGGTTCGAGTCCCACCGGGCCTACAGGAAAGGCGCGGCGCCTTCGTGGTGCCGCGCCTTCGCCGTGCCTCAGCCCAGCAGCTCCCGCACCACCGGCACCAGTGACCGGAACGCCTTGCCGCGGTGGCTGATCGCGTTCTTCTCGGACGGGGTCAGTTCCGCGCAGGTGACGGTGTGGCCCTCGGGCTGGAGGATCGGGTCGTAGCCGAAGCCGTTGGTGCCGGCGGGGGTGTGGCGGAGGGTGCCCGGCATGGTGCCCTCGACGACGCGTTCCGTGCCGTCCGGGAGGGCGAGGGCGGCGGCGCAGGCGAAGTGGGCGCCGCGGTGTTCGTCCGCGATGTCGGAGAGCTGGGCCAGGAGCAGGTCCAGGTTGGCGCGGTCGTTGCCGTGGGTGCCGGACCAGCGGGCGGAGAAGATGCCCGGGGCGCCGTTGAGGACGTCGACGCAGAGGCCCGAGTCGTCGGCGACGGCGGGCAGGCCGGTGGCCCGCGCCAGGGCGTGGGCCTTGAGGAGCGCGTTCTCCGCGAAGGTGACGCCGGTCTCCTTGACGTCGGGCACCTCCGGGTACGCGTCCGCGCCGACGAGTTCGAGGTCGAGGCCCGCGTCGGCGAGGATCGCGTGGAGTTCGGTGATCTTTCCCGCGTTGCGGGTGGCGAGGATCAGACGGGTCATGGGGATGATTGTCCCAGGGGCGGTCAGCCCGGCGTGCAGACCTTCGTGACCTCGCCCGCCGCGTTCGTGATCGGCGTGATGTCGGGGGTGGTGTCGCCGTTCCTCACCGCCGTGCGGACGGAGTCGACGCCCTTGGTGAGGTCGTCGACGGCCTTGGAGAGGTCCGCGTTGTCGGTGGTGTCCTTGAGGTTGCCCAGTTCGGTGGAGATCGAGGTCAGGGCCTCCTCGATCTGCGTCGGGTCGTTCGAGGCGCTGGACACGGCCTGCTGGAGCTTGTTGACCGAGGTGGCTATCGCGTCGGCGGTCTTGACGCAGTCCATGGCGGTGTCGAGGGCCGCGCAGCCGCTCAGGACGGTGGTGAGCGTGGCGGCCGTGGCCACGGCGAGTGCGATGCGGCGCTTCAAGGTGGGTCCTCCCCCTGGGTGGGACGGGTGGGCGCACGGATCGTATCCGCGCGCCCGTCGTCCGTCAGGACGCCGTGGCGTCCGGGAGGGTTCCTCGGGGGGCCTCGGCGGGTTCCTCAGAGGGTTCCGTCGAGGGCCTTGCGCTGGATCTCGGCCAGGTCGGCGCAGCCGCCGGAGGCCAGGTCGAGGAGGGCGTTGAGCTCCTTGCGGTCGAAGGGCTCGGCCTCGGCGGTGCCCTGGACCTCGACGAAGCGGCCGTCGCCGGTGCAGACGACGTTCATGTCGGTGTCGGCGCGGACGTCCTCCTCGTAGCAGAGGTCGAGGAGCGGGACGCCGTCGACGATGCCGACGGAGACGGCGGCGACGGTGCCGGTGAGGGGCTTGCGGCCGGCCTTCACCAGCTTCTTGGACTGGGCCCAGGCGACGGCGTCGGCGAGGGCGACGTACGCGCCGGTGATGGCGGCGGTGCGGGTGCCGCCGTCGGCCTGGAGGACGTCGCAGTCGAGGACGATCGTGTTCTCGCCGAGCGCCTTGTAGTCGATGACGGCGCGCAGGGAGCGGCCGATGAGGCGGGAGATCTCGTGGGTGCGGCCGCCGATCTTGCCGCGGACGGACTCGCGGTCGCCGCGGGTGTTGGTGGAGCGGGGCAGCATGGAGTACTCCCCGGTGACCCAGCCCTCGCCGCTGCCCTTGCGCCAGCGCGGGACGCCCTCGGTGACGGAGGCGGTGCAGAAGACCTTGGTGTCGCCGAAGGAGATGAGGACGGAGCCCTCGGCGTGCTTGCTCCATCCGCGTTCGATGGTGACGGGGCGGAGCTGTTCGGCGGTACGGCCGTCGATGCGAGACATGGGTCGAGCCTAGCGGGGTGCGGGGAGGGGTCCGTTCCGCGTCGGCGTCCGGGTGGCCGGATAAAGGCGAGGGGCCCGTTCCCCTGCCGGAACGGGCCCCGCCGACGCGAGCCGGTCGCTCGCGTCAGGTCCTCACATCATGTCTTCGATGTCCGCGGCGATCGGGTCCGCGTCGGTGCCGATGACGACCTGGATGGCGGTGCCCATCTTCACGACGCCGTGGGCGCCGGCGGCCTTCAGGGCGGCCTCGTCGACGAGGGCGGGGTCCACGACCTCGGTGCGCAGGCGGGTGATGCAGCCTTCGACCTCTTCGATGTTCTCGATGCCGCCGAGCCCGGCGACGATCTTCTCAGCCTTGGTGGCCATGCGTTTCTCCCTGTCGTTCCGTTCGCGAGGACGCGAATCCCGGCGCACCTGCGGTCCGCTTTGACACGGTAACCCACGGTTGGCCCAACTTCGCGAGCGAGTGCAGCCGTTCTGCCGAATGATGACGATCACCGGCGGCCTGTCCTCAGCGGGCTCCCGGAGCCTACCGCAAGTGGTCTACACCAGTGTGCAACGAGACGCGTACCCGGCTTGTTCCGGGCAGGGAGGACGCCGATGAGTGCCGACAGCGCCGCAGCCGCGCCGAAGAAGTCCTGGGGCAGCGGTCTCTTCCAGGGGCTCCAGAAGATGGGGCGCAGCCTCCAGCTGCCCATCGCCGTCCTGCCCGCCGCCGGCATCATCAACCGGCTCGGGCAGCCGGACGTCTTCGGCGCGGACGGCCTCGGCTGGGACAACGTCGCCAAGGTGATGGCGGGCGCGGGCGGCGCGCTGCTCGACGGCGGTCTCGGTCTGCCGCTGCTGTTCTGCATCGGCGTCGCGATCGGCATGGCGAAGAAGGCGGACGGTTCGACGGCGCTGGCGGCGGTGGTCGGCTTCCTCGTCTACTACACGGTGCTCCAGCAGTTCCCGAAGGACTGCCCGGAGGGGACGCGGGACATCAGCGGCGGCTGCCTGGGCGCGGACGACGCCTTCGCCGAGTACACGTACCAGAACCCCGGCGTCTTCGGCGGCATCGTCATGGGTCTGCTCACCGCGTACCTGTGGCAGCGGTTCCACCGGACGAAGCTGGTCGACTGGCTGGGCTTCTTCAACGGCCGCCGTCTCGTCCCGATCATCATGACGTTCGTGGCGATCGCGTTCGCCGCGCTCTGCCTGTGGGTCTGGCCGCCGATCGGCGACGCCCTGGAGAGCTTCAGCGACTGGCTGGTCGGGCTCGGCGCGTGGGGTTCGGGCATCTTCGGCGTGGCGAACCGGGCGCTGCTCGTCATCGGCCTCCACCAGTTCCTCAACGTGCCGATCTGGTTCCAGTTCGGCACGTACACGAAGCCGGACGGCAGCGTGGTGCACGGCGACATCCCCATGTTCCTGGCGGGCGACCCGGAGGCGGGCCAGTTCCTGACGGGCTTCTTCCCGATCATGATGTTCGCGCTGCCGGCCGCCGCGCTGGCGATCACCCACTGCGCCAAGCCGCACCGGCGCAAGGAGGTCGGCGGTCTGATGCTGTCGGTGGCGCTGACCTCGTTCGTCACCGGCATCACGGAGCCGCTGGAGTACTCGTTCCTCTTCATCGCCCCGGTCCTGTACGCGATCCACGCGGTGCTGACCGGCGTCTCGATGGCGGTGACCTGGGCGCTCGGCGTGAAGGACGGCTTCAGCTTCTCGGCCGGCCTGATCGACTACGTGATCAACTGGAACCTCGCGACGAAGCCGTGGCTGATCATCCCGATCGGTCTGGGCTTCGCGGTCGTGTACTACGTGATCTTCCGGTTCGCGATCGTCAAGTTCAACCTTCCGACACCCGGCCGCGAGCCGGAGGAGGTCGAGGCGGAGATGGAGCGCGACAACGTGAAGTGAGCCCGCCGCACCTCCCTCGGCGGGACGCCCCAGGCCCCCGGACCCCATGGTCCGGGGGTCTTTCCATGCCCGCTACGGAGCGTGTTCGAGCGGGTGAGAATTCACAGGTTCCTTATCTAAGTCGCGCGTGCTAAAACTGGTCTACACCACTCATTGGTGTAGACCACGCGGTCCAGACCACCGCGTTCCACGAGACGCCGCCGTCACCCCCTTTTCCGTGTCCTCCGGCGGCGCCTTGCCTTACTGGAGGAAGTTGATGAGTACGGCCACCGCCCAGGCCGCCGCTCCCGCGAAGAAGCGCGGATCCGGCCTGTTCCAGGGCCTGCAGAAGGTCGGTCGCAGCCTGCAGCTGCCGATCGCCGTACTGCCGGCCGCGGGTATCTTGCTCCGTCTCGGCCAGGACGACGTCTTCGGCAAGGACGGTCTCGGCTGGGACAAGGTCGCGAAGGTATTCGCCACCGCCGGCGACGCGGTCTTCGCCAACCTGCCGCTGCTGTTCTGCGTCGGCATCGCCATCGGCTTCGCCAAGAAGGCCGACGGTTCCACCGCCCTCGCCGCCCTGGTCGGCTTCCTGGTCTACAAGAACGTGCTGACCGCGTTCCCCGTGACCGAGGGTGTCGTCAACACCACCGCGAACAACGGTGTCGACGTCGCCGCCACCTACAACGACCCCAAGGTCCTCGGCGGCATCGTCATGGGCCTGCTGGCGGCCGTCATATGGCAGCGGTACCACCGCACCAAGCTGGTCGACTGGCTCGGCTTCTTCAACGGACGCCGCCTCGTCCCGATCCTCATGGCCTTCGTCGGCACCGTCATGGGTGTCTTCTTCGGTCTGGTCTGGGAGCCGATCGGCAACCTCATCACCGACTTCGGCGAGTGGATGACCGGCCTGGGCGCCATCGGCGCGGGCGTCTTCGGCGTCGTCAACCGCGGTCTGCTCCCGATCGGCATGCACCAGTTCGTCAACACCGTCGCCTGGCAGGAGATCGGCTCCTACAAGGACTCGGCCGGTGCCGTCTGGCACGGCGACCTGCCGCGCTTCTTCCACGGTGACCCGACCGCCGGTCAGTTCATGTCCGGCTTCTTCCCGATCATGATGTTCGCCCTCCCGGCCGCCGCGCTCGCCATCACGCACTGCGCCCGCCCGGAGCGCCGCAAGGTCGTCGGCGGCATGATGGTCTCCCTCGCGCTGACCTCGTTCGTCACCGGCATCACCGAGCCGATCGAGTTCGCGTTCATGTTCATCGCCCCGCTGCTCTACGTGATCCACGCGGTCCTGACCGCGGTCGCCATGGCCGTCACCTGGGCCCTGGGCGTGCACCACGGCTTCAGCTTCTCGGCCGGCGCGATCGACTACTTCCTGAACTGGGGCCTCGCGACCAAGCCGTGGATGATCATCCCGATCGGCCTCGTCTTCGCGGTGGTCTACTACGTGCTCTTCCGCTTCGCGATCACCAAGTTCAACCTCCCCACCCCGGGCCGCGAGCCCGAGGAGGAGGTCGAGGACCTCACCAAGGCGTGAGTCCCGCCCTGTCACGCCGGAAGGCCCCGGAACCGTCCAGGTTCCGGGGCCTTCCCCGCGCCCGGGCCGCGTGCACCGCGCCCGATTCCGTGCTCAGACCTCGTACACCGCGCCCGATCTCGCCAGCTCCGAGGGCCCCGCGTACACCTCGCGCGCGTCCGCCAGGTTCCGTTCGCCGTCCGTCCACGGCGGGATGTGGGTGAGGACGAGGCGGCCCACCCCGGCGCGGGCCGCCTGGGCGCCGGCCTCGCGGCCGTTGAGGTGGAGGTCCGGGATGTCCTCCTTGCCGTGGGTGAAGGAGGCCTCGCAGAGGAAGAGGTCGACGCCCTCGGCCAGCTCGTCCAGCGCCTCGCAGGTGCCGGTGTCCCCGGAGTACGCGAGCGAGCGGCCGCCGTGCTCGACCCGGATGCCGTACGCCTCGACCGGATGGCACACCTTCTCCGTGCGGACGGAGAACGGGCCGAGCTCGAAGCCGCCCGACTTCAGCGTGTGGAAGTCGAAGACCTCGCCCATCGCGGTGGGCGACGGCGTGTCCGCGTACGCCGTGGTCAGCCGCTGCTCGGCGCCCTCCGGCGCGAAGACGGGGATCGCGTCGCAGCGCCCGCCCTCGTGCCGGTAGTACCGGGCGACGAAGTACCCGCACATGTCGATGCAGTGGTCGGCGTGCAGATGGCTGAGGAAGATCGCGTCGAGGTCGTACAGACCGATGTGGCGCTGCAACTCGCCCAGGGCGCCGTTGCCCATGTCGAGGAGCAGCCGGAAGCCGTCGGCCTCGACGAGGTAGCTCGAACAGGCCGATTCCGCGGACGGGAACGACCCGGAGCAACCGACGACGGTGAGCTTCATGGAGCGTGAACCTCCGTGGACGGGTGCGGGAATGCGCAGGGGAGGGGAGGCTGTGCGGTCTGTCGAGCGTAAGGCGCGCCGGGGCCCGTCGCTCCTTCGCGGTGGCCGGTTGTGGGCGAACTCACGGGCTCTGTCACCGGTTCGGATGGATGCCGACCCGCCACGGCGCAGGGAGCCGCGCGCCGGTACCGTCGTGCGGTATGGACACGTCGTGGTGGCCCGCACTGGTCGGGGTCGTGGTGCTCGCGCTCGTGGTGGCGCTCGTCGACGGGCGGAAGCGGTCGCCGCGCCGCCCCTCCTCCCGCCGTCCCCCGGGGCGGACCCGGCCGCCGGCCCGGCCCGCCGAGCCGCGCGGGGGGCGGGGGCCGAAGGCCGGGGAGATCTGGTGGGCCGACGTGCCCTTCGAGGACGGGCCCGGGTCCAAGGACCGGCCCTGTCTGGTGCTCGCGGTGCGCGGGAGCGGCGCGCTCGTCGCCAAGATCACCAGCAGGCACCACGAGGAGCGGCCCGGGGTGATCGCGCTGCCGCCGGGGACGGTGGGCGACGCGCGGGGGCGGCCGAGCTTCCTGGAGACGGACGAGCTGCGGAACGTGCCGGTGGCGGATTTCCGGCGGAGGGTGGGAGAGACGGACCCGGCCCTGTGGGACCGGGTCCGTCATCTCGCGCGCTGAGGACCGCGGAAGCGGCTCAGGCCCAGAGCTGGCCCTGGACCGTCTCGATGGCCTCTTCGGTCGTCGCGGCCGTGTAGAGGCCGGTCGACAGGTACTTCCAGCCGCCGTCGGCGACGACGAAGGCGATGTCGGCGCTCTCCCCCGCCTTGACGGCCTTGTTGCCGACGCCGATGGCCGCGTGCAAAGCCGCGCCGGTGGAGACGCCCGCGAAGATGCCCTCCTGTTGCAGGAGTTCACGGGTGCGGGTGACCGCGTCGGCGGAGCCGACGGAGAAGCGGGTGGTGAGGACGGAGGCGTCGTACAGCTCCGGTACGAAGCCCTCGTCGAGGTTGCGCAGGCCGTAGACGAGGTCGTCGTAGCGCGGCTCGGCGGCCACGATCTTCACGTCGGGCTTGTGCTCGCGCAGGTAGCGGCCGACGCCCATCAGGGTGCCGGTGGTGCCGAGCCCGGCCACGAAGTGGGTGATCGAGGGCAGGTCGGCGAGGATCTCGGGGCCCGTACCGGCGTAGTGCGCACCGGCGTTGTCGGGGTTCCCGTACTGGTAGAGCATCACCCAGGACGGGTTCTCGGCGGCGAGCTCCTTGGCGACGCGCACCGCCGTGTTGGATCCGCCCGCCGCCGGGGAGGGGACGATCTCGGCTCCCCACATGGCGAGCAGCTGGCGCCGCTCCTCGCTGGTGTTCTCGGGCATGACGCAGACGATGCGGTAGCCCTTGAGCTTGGCGGCCATGGCGAGGGAGATGCCGGTGTTGCCGCTGGTCGGCTCCAGGATGGTGCAGCCGGGGGTGAGCCGGCCGTCCTTCTCCGCCTGCTCGATCATGTGGAGCGCGGGGCGGTCCTTGACCGAGCCGGTGGGGTTGCGGTCCTCCAGCTTCGCCCAGATCCGGACGTCGTCCGAGGGCGAGAGCCGGGGGAGGCGGACCAGCGGCGTGTTGCCGACCGCCGCCAGCGGGGAGTCGTAGCGCATGTCAGACCATGCCGCCGGCCACGGCCGGGAGGATCGTGACGCTGTCGCCGTCGGAGAGCTTGGTCTCGATGCCGTCGAGGAAGCGCACGTCCTCGTCGTTCAGGTAGACGTTGACGAAGCGGCGGAGCTTGTCGCCGTCGACGATGCGAGCCTCGATCCCGGTGTGGCGGGTCTCCAGGTCGGCGAACAGCTCGGCGAGGGTCCCACCGTTGGCCTCGACGGCCTTGGCGCCGTCGGTGTAGGTGCGGAGGATGGTCGGGATGCGGACCTCGATGGCCATGGCGTGGGCTCCTGTCGGAAGTGGCGTGACGGTCGCGCTGCTGGGGCCCCGCGCGGAGGGGATCGTACGGTGGGGGGGTGCTCGGCCGGCCGCTCAGAGCGCGGCGCGGACCGGGCGGACCGCTGTTCCGCTCGTACAGATCGCGCTGGCGAGGCGGCCCAGGTCGACGTGCAGGCGGGCCACGAGCAGGGGCGTGCTCGGCGTCTCTTCGCTCACGTCGTGGGAAACCATGGGCTCATCGTATCGATTCCCGGTCCGGGTTCCGGAATGTGATCTCACATGGTGGATGCTTCCTGACCGCCTGCCGGACCGTGCAGGTAGACGACGGTCGGGCTGCCGGTCCTGGGGTGCGGGAGGACCTCCGCGTCCACGCCGTAGACGGCGTCGAGGAGGGCCGGGGTGAGGACCTCGGCGGGGGTGCCGCCGGTGACGACCCGGCCGCGTTCCAGGACGTAGATCCGGTCGCAGTACGCCCCCGCCAGGTTGAGGTCGTGCAGGGCGAGCAGGTTGGTGGTGCCCAGGGCGCGGACGAGGGCGAGGACGTCGAGCTGGTGGCGGATGTCCAGGTGGTTGGTGGGCTCGTCGAGGACGAGCAGGGCCGGATCCTGGACGAGGGCGCGGGCGACCAGGGCGCGCTGGCGCTCGCCGCCGGAGAGGGTGGGGTACGGGCGGTCGGCGAAGCCGGTGAGGCCGACGCGGGCGAGGGCGGCGTCGGCGTGCTCGCGGTCGGGGGCGGTGTCGCCCTCCCAGAAGCGCTTGTGCGGGGAGCGGCCGAGGGCGACCAGTTCGCGGACGGTGAGCTCGAAGTCGGTGCCGGTGTCCTGGGGGACGGTCGCGACGCGGCGGGCGCGGGCCTTGGGGCCGAGGGCGCGCAGGTCGTCGCCGTCGAGGAGGGCGCGTCCGGCGGTGGGGGCGAGGGTGCCGTAGACGCACCGCAGGAGGGTGGTCTTGCCGCTGCCGTTGGGGCCGATGAGGCCGACGGTCTCGCCGGGGCGGACGGTGAGGTCGACGGAGCGGAGGCGGTCCTCGTACGAGAGGCCCTCCAGGCGCAGTTCGGTCACGAGGGGTCCTCCGGGCGGGGTTCGGTCACAGGAGCGCTCCTTCGGGGCGGCGGCGCATCAGCCAGAGGAAGAAGGGGCCGCCGACCAGGGCGGTGAGGACGCCGACGGGGAGGTCCTGGGGGGCGATGAGGGTCCGGGCGCCGAGGTCGGCGAGGACCAGGGCGAGGGCGCCGCCGAGCGCGGCGACGGGCAGCAGGCGGCGGTGCGGGGCGCCGACGGCGAGCCGGGCGGCGTGCGGGGCCATGAGGCCGATGAAGCCGACGGCGCCGCTCGCGGAGACCATGACGGCGGTGACGAGGGAGACGAGGACGAAGACGGCGGCGCGGAAGCGGGCGGTGTCGAGTCCGAGGACGGTGGCGTCCTCCTCGCCGACGAGGAGCAGGTCGAGCGGGCGGGCGAGGGCGAGCAGGACGCCGAGGCCGAGGACCAGGACGGCGGCGGGCAGGACGAGGACGTCCCAGCGGGCGCTGCCGAGGCCGCCGAGGGACCAGTACAGCGCCTCGCGGAAGTGCTCGGGGCGGCCGGCGGCGGCCAGGATCAGGGTGGTGAGGGCGGAGAGGATGTAGGAGACGGCGACGCCGGCGAGGACGAGCCGGGGGCCGGTCATGGTGCCGCCGCGCCGGGCGAGTCCGTAGACGAGGACGAGGGAGACCAGGGCGCCGGCGAAGGCCCCGGCGGGCAGGGCGAGGGTGGTGGTGATCCCGCCGCCGACGCCGACGACGAGGACGAGGACGGCTCCGGCGGAGGCGCCGGAGGAGATCCCGAGGAGGAAGGGGTCGGCGAGCCGGTTGCGGACGAGGGCCTGGAGGACGGTGCCGACGACGGCGAGTCCGGCGCCGACGACGGCGCCGAGCAGGAGCCGGGGCAGCCGTACGTCGAGGACGATCGTCCGGTACGGGGAGGGGCCGGCCCGGCCGGTCAGGGCGTCGAGGACCTGACCGGGCGGGACGCGGACGGAGCCGAGGGCGAGGGAGGCGAGGCAGGCGGCGGCCAGGGCGAGCAGGAGCCCGGCGACGACGGCCGGGTGGGACAGCCGGCCGGCCGGGGGCCGGGGGCGCGGGACCCGCGCCGGAACGGTCCGCTTCTCCGTGGTGCCGGGGGCGCGGGTCCCGGTGCTCATCGGGCGGCCGGGTGGAGCTGGGCGGCCAGCTTGTCTACGGCGTCGGGGACGCGGACGCCGAGGACCGCGTCGGAGAGCGGCATCACGGCGAACCGGCGGTTCTTGATCGCGGGGACGTCCTTGAGGGCGGGGTCGTCCAGGAGCCGCTTCTTCTTCTGCTCGACGGTGGTGGAGCCGTAGTCGTAGATGACGACGACCTCGGGCTTGCGGGCGACGACCTCCTCCCAGGAGGCGTCGCCGAAGGGCTTGTCGAGGTCGGCGAAGACGTTGCGGCCGCCGGCGCGGGTGATCAGCTCGTTGCCGATGCCCTTGCCGCCGGCGGTGGAGGCGGTCTTGTCGCCGCTGTCGTAGACGAAGACGGAGACGGGCTCGACGCCCTTGAGGCGCTTCTCGTTGGCGGTGATGGTGGCGCGGGCCCCGGCGATCCACTTCTCGGCCCGGTCGGCGACGCCGAAGGTGCGCCCGACCTCGCCGATCTCCTGGTAGAGGTCGTCCACGGAGGTCTTCCCGGAGGCGCAGTACTCGGTGTTGAGGCGGGTGGATATGCCGGCCTTCTTCAGGTCGTCGCGGCCGCGGCCGTCCTTGGCGTCGAAGGCGGAGGAGTAACCGCCGTAGACGAAGTCGGGGTCGGCGGCGAGCAGGGCCTCCTTGGAGGGGTACTCCTTCGCGAGGACCGGGACGGAGTCGTACGCCTTCTTGTAGGCGGGCAGGACCTGGTCGTCGAGGTAGGCGGTGCCGACGAGGGACTTCTCCAGGCCGAGGGCGATCATGATCTCGGTGACGTGCTGGTTCATGGTGACCACGCGCTTCGGCGGGGCCTGGAAGGTGCTCTTCACACCGCAGTTGGCGACGGTGTACGGGAATCCGGGGGCGGCCTTCGCGGGGGGCGCCTGCTCCGCGGGGGCCGAGCAGCCGGCGAGCAGGGGGACGAGGGCGGCTGCGGGCAGCAGGACGCGGCGGGGCCAGGACATGACGGTGTGCCTCCTCCGGGGATTTCCACGTCCCCGTCCGGTGGTGGGAGGCGGCAGGTCAGTTCCTGGCTCCCGGCGTCCGTGGACGCCGGTCACAGTGGCGGGACCGTGCCGGATTCGCACCGGCTTCCTGGGTCCTGCCGCCCGGGTTCCGGGTCAGTGTCTCAGGCGTCGTACGCCGCGACGACCTCGACCTCTTCCTCGGTGACGACGCCGTCGACGATCGAGTAGGAGCGGAACTGGAAGGGTCCGGCCCCGTCGGTGTCGGCGGTGGAGACGAGGACGTAGTGGGCGTGCGGCTCGTTGGCGTAGGTGATGTCCGTGCGGGACGGGTAGGCCTCGGTCGCGGTGTGCGAGTGGTAGACGATCACGGGCTCCTCGTCCCGGTCGTCCATCTCGCGGTAGAGCTTGAGCAGGTCCGCGGAGTCGAACTCGTAGAAGGTGGGCGAGCGGGCCGCGTTGAGCATGGGGATGAAGCGCTCGGGGCGGCCGGTGCCGGCCGGGCCCGCGACCACGCCGCAGGCCTCGTCCGGGTGGTCCGCGCGGGCGTGTTCCACGATCTGGTCGTACAGGGCCCGGGTGATGGTCAGCATGGCGACAGGATAAGCAGAGGGGCCCTCCCGTACCGAGGAGTGGTACGGAAGGGCCCGCATGCTGGGACGGGTTTGGTTTTCGTCCGGGATCAGGAGCGCTTGGCGAAGGCCGCGCCCTCGGGGTTGCGGGACTTCAGGACCAGGTAGGAGACGCCCAGGATGAGGCCCCAGACCGGCGCGCAGTAGAGGGAGACGCGGGCGCCCTCGTCGATGCCCATCATCACGATGACCATGCCGATGAAGAGGAGCGCGAACCAGCTGGTGTACGGGGCTCCCGGTGCCTTGAAGGCGGACTCGGGCAGCTCGCCGCGGTTCGCCTTGGCCCGGTAGCGGATCTGGCAGACCAGGATCATGATCCAGGCCCACATGCCGGAGATGGTGGCGAAGGAGACGACGTACTCGAAGGCCTTGCCGGGGGCGACGTAGTTGATCCAGACGCCGACGAGCATCAGCGAGGCCGAGAAGGTCAGGCCGAGCAGCGGGGTGCCGTTCTTCGTGAGCTTCGTGAAGACCTTCGGGCCCTGGCCGTTGAGCGCGAGGTCGCGCAGCATGCGGCCGGTGGAGTACATGCCCGAGTTGCAGGAGGAGAGGGCCGCGGTCAGCACGACGAAGTTGACGATGGCGGCGCCGACGCCGAGGCCCATCTTCTCGAAGGCGGCGACGAACGGGGAGACGCCCGGCTGGAACTCGGTCCACGGCACGACCGACAGGATCATGATCAGGGCGCCGACGTAGAAGACGGCGATGCGCCACGGCACGGTGTTGATGGCCTTGGGCAGGACGGTCTTCGGGTCCTTGGACTCGCCGGCGGTGACGCCGACCAGCTCGACGGCGAGGAAGGCGAACATCACGATCTGGAGGGTCATCAGCGTGCTGCCGACGCCGTTCGGGAAGAAGCCGCCCTGGTTCCACAGGTGGGCGACGGTCGCGGTGTCACCGGCGTCGGAGAAGCCGACGGTGAGGATGCCGGCGCAGATCAGGATCATGCCGATGATGGCGGTGACCTTGACCATGGAGAACCAGAACTCCAGCTCGCCGAAGAGCTTCACGGAGATCAGGTTGGCGCCGTAGAGGACGAAGGTGAACACCAGGGCGGAGATCCACTGCGGGATGTCCCACCAGTAGGTCATGTAGGTGGCCGCGGCGGTGACCTCGGTGATGCCGGTGACGACCCAGAAGAGCCAGTACGTCCAGCCGGTCACGAAGCCCCAGAACGGGCCGAGGAACTCGCGTGCGTACTCCGCGAAGGAGCCGGACACGGGGCGGTACATGAGGAGCTCGCCCAGGGCGCGCATGATGAAGAAGATGACCAGGCCCGCGATCGCGTAGGCCAGGATGAGGCTGGGTCCGGCCTTGTGGATGGCCTTGCCCGCGCCGAGGAAGAGTCCGGTGCCGATGGCACCGCCGATCGCGATCATCTGGATCTGCCGGGCGCCGAGGCCACGCTGGTAGCCCTCGCCGCCGCCCACGGCCCCGTCGGTGCCGTCGTGCTGCTTGTCGACCTGCACAGAGGTCATGGTGGTGCGCCTTTCTCCATGCTGATCCGCGCGACCGCGAGTGCGTCTGCCGCGGACCAGATCCTGATCCCCCCGGATGTGGATGGAGTGCCACCGGCGGTCAGCCGGCCCGAGCGCCCTCGGGAACAGGGGTGGCGTCCCCGAGCGGTCGTGAAGATTTATCACGGGGTGGGCGGCGATCGAGGGAGTTGCGCGTGGCGCGGGTCACATAAAAATACGGACGTACCGGACTCAAGAGGGCCAAGCGGACGCTCGCATAACGCATTCGTTATCCGGATTTGAGCGTCCGCTGAGCGAACAGTCGGTGTCGCGGCCCTTCCGGGCGGCCCTCGGGAGGGCAGCGGGGTCGCGGGAGGAACAGCGGGCCTCAGGAGGACAGCAGGGTCTCCACCAGGGATTCCTGGAGGGCGCCCAGCCAGAGGTACGCCATCACCATCGGCTTGCGCGGGTCGGAGTCCGGCAGCCGGTAGAGCCGCTCGCTCTCCTCGTCGTCGGAGACGTCCAGGCGGGTCCCGATGGTCAGCCGGAGGTCGTTGAGCGTGCCGAGCCAGGCGCGGGACTCGTCCGGGGAGAGCTTGAGGACCGCGCCGCCCTCCCCCGCCGCCTCGGTGGCGAGGGAGTCCAGGGCGCGCACCACCACGAGGGCGTCCTCGCGCTTGCGGGACCGCAGGTCGTTCTCGGTGTAGCGGCGGAAGTCGGACGCGGCCGCCCGCAGCTCCTCGGTGTCGTCCCCGTACGCGTCGGGGAAGAGGCGCCGCAGGGCCGGGTCGGACGGGGGCTCGCTGGGGCCCTCGGCGAAGAGCGCGGCCAGCGGGTCCGCGTCGGCGGCGGGCTCGTCGCCCGGCCCGATCAGCTCCATGAGCTGCACGGAGAGGGAGCGCAGGATGGAGATCTCGACGTCGTCGAGGGCGACGGCCGCGCCGCCGCCGGCCAGGGCCTCGAAGCGGCCGGCCATCAGCCGCGGTCCTGGGTGAGGGTCGCCCAGAGGCCGTAGCCGTGCATCGCCTGCACGTCCCGTTCCATCTCCTCGCGGGTGCCGCTGGAGACCACCGCGCGGCCCTTGTGGTGCACGTCGAGCATCAGCTTGTGCGCCTTGTCCTTGGAGTAACCGAAGTACGACTGGAAGACGTAGGTCACATAGCTCATCAGGTTCACCGGGTCGTTGTGCACGAGGGTCACCCAGGGCACATCCGGTTCGACGACCGCGGAGACCTCCTCGGCCGGTTCCGTACGTTCGATCTCGATAGGCGCGACGCTCACTCACCCCATGCTGCCACCCCCGGGGGCCCATCGCACAAACGGGCCACGCCTCCGGGGCGGGCCCGGAAGCAGAAATCGTCACTCTGACGATTTCTGCGCTAGCATCGCCGGCATGAACGCTGCGGACCTTGGGCTGCCGGTGGACGTGCCGTCGACCGCGCTCTTCACCGACCAGTACGAACTGACCATGCTCCGGGCGGCCCTCGCGGCCGGCACCGCCGACCGGCGCTCCGTCTTCGAGGTCTTTACCCGGAGGCTGCCCGAGGGACGGCGCTACGGCGTCCTCGCGGGCGTCGGGCGGGTCCTGGACGCCGTCGAGAACTTCCGCTTCGACCCGGCCGTCCTGGAGTTCCTGCGCGAGCGCTCCATCGTGGACGGGCCGACCCTGGAGTGGCTGTCCCGCTACCGCTTCTCCGGCGACGTCTGGGGCTACCCCGAGGGCGAGGTGTACTTCCCCGGCTCCCCCGTCCTGCGGGTCGAGGGCTCCTTCGCGGAGTGCGTGCTCCTGGAGACCGTGATCCTCTCGATCCTCAACCACGACTCGGCCATCGCTGCCGCCGCCTCCCGCATGTCGGCGGTGGCCGGCGGACGGGGCCTGATCGAGATGGGCGCCCGGCGCACCCACGAACTGGCGGCCGTCGCCGCCTCCCGCGCCGCCTACGTCGGCGGCTTCGACTCCACCTCGGACCTGGCGGCCGGCTTCCGCTACAACATCCCCACCGTCGGCACCTCCGCCCACGCCTTCACCCTGCTCCACGACAGCGAGAAGGACGCCTTCCGGGCCCAGGTCGAGACCCTGGGACGCGGCACGACCCTGCTGGTCGACACCTACGACGTGGCCGAGGCCGTCCGGACCGCCGTCGAGGTGGCCGGGCCGGAGCTCGGGGCCGTCCGGATCGACTCCGGCGACCTGCTGCTCGTCGCCCACCGGGTGCGGGCGCAGCTCGACGAGCTGGGCGCCCGGGACACCAGGATCGTGGTCACCTCGGACCTGGACGAGTACGCCATCGCCTCCCTCGCGGCGGCCCCGGTCGACGCGTACGGGGTGGGCACGCAGCTGGTCACCGGCAGCGGCCACCCGACCTGCTCCATGGTCTACAAGCTGGTCGCGCGGGCCGCCTCGGCCGACCCGAAGGCGCCGCTCGTGCCGGTGGCCAAGAAGTCCCTGGGCGGCAAGGCCTCGGTCGGCGGGCGCAAGTGGGCGGCCCGCAGGACCGACGCGGCCGGCGTCGCCGAGGCGGAGGTCGTGGGCACCGGGCCCGTCCCGGCGGACCTCGCCGACCGGCAGCTCCTGGTTCGACTGGTCGAGAACGGGCAGGTGGTGGGTCGCGAGCCGCTGGAGGCCGCCAGGGACCGGCACATCGCGGCCCGCGCCGGGCTGCCGATGTCGGCGGTCCAGCTCTCGCGCGGCGAGCCGGTGCTGCCGACCGAGTACGTCTGAGGCGTGCGCCGGCCGGTCGGTACGGCCGACCCGCGGTACGCCCGCGCGGACGGCACGCCTGCGCAGGACGGCGTAGCCGCCGTAGTGGCCCGGGGCGCCCCCTCCCGAAGGGGAGGGGAAGTCTCTAGGCTCGAACCCACCCCCTCCGACGCCCGAAGGACACCCGCCATGCACCGCGCATTGATCGTTGTGGACGTTCAGAACGACTTCTGCGAGGGCGGCAGCCTCGCGGTGAGGGGCGGGGCGGACGTCGCCGCCGCCATCACCGACCTGGTCGGCCAGACGGCGGGCACCTCCTACCGGCACGTCGTCGCCACCCGCGACCACCACGTGGACCCGGGGGCGCACTTCGCCGCGCCCGGCGAGGAGCCGGACTACGTCACCTCCTGGCCCGTGCACTGCGTGGCGGGCACGGAGGGCGTCGGCTTCCACCCCAACTTCGCGCCCGCCGTCGCCAGCGGGGCGATCGACGCCGTCTTCGACAAGGGGGCGTACGACGCCGCGTACAGCGGGTTCGAGGGGCGGGACGAGAACGGTCTGACGCTCGCGCAGTGGCTGCGCGAGCGGGACGTCGCCGAGGTCGACGTGGTGGGCATCGCCACCGACCACTGCGTCCGGGCGACCGCCCTGGACGCGGCCCGGGAGGGCTTCCGGACCCACGTGCTGCTCGACCTGACGGCGGGCGTGGCGGAGGCGACGACGGGCCGGGCCCTGGAGGAGCTGCGGGCGGCGGGCGTGGAGCTGACCGGCAAGCCGGTGGTCTGAGGCCGCCGGGCCCCGGGAGGGGCCTTCTACGCCGCGCGGCCCCGGGGCACGACCGCCGCGGGCGCCTCCCGCACGGCCGGCTCCCTGGGCAGGGAGCGCGCCGGGTGCCAGAGCTCCTGGGCGGCGCCCGGGGTGGACTTCCACAGCAGGCCGTCGGGGTGGTGCAGGACGGCGGTGACCTCGTCCGGCGTGGGCGGCTCGGTGTTCCCCCGGAGGTAGACCGCGCGCAGCCCCAGGTTCCGCAGCCGGGTCAGGGCGCGGGCCCGGTTCGCCGCGTGGACCAGGAAGCGGACCGTGGCGCCGTCGCCGGCCGGACTGGGCAGCCCTATGGCCACGACCACGCTGCCTCCCGGCAGCTTGCAGAACCCTCCGTTGGGCATGCGGAACCACTCCCCCGTGGTCGGTGTCAATAAGAAAAGCGTCAGACGCACCTAAACACGATCGGCCGCCGCCCGCTAGAGGGCGACGGCCGATCATGCTTTGACCTGCGGTTTTACCGATTACTTCGTGGACGGACCCACACGGACCGTGATCGTCTCGCCGGTCTTCGGCTCCTTGACGACCTCGATCTTGGTGTTGGTGTCAGTTACCTGGACACCGGCGCGCTGGGTCTCCTTGTACCAGTAGGTGCCCTTCCGGTCGTCGAAGACCGGGTTGCCCTTGAGCGACGGCACGAAGGTCGCGACGTCCGCCTTGTGGAGCTGGAGGGCGTCGGTCCGGAAGGTCCCGAAGGTGGAGTCGTACGCCTGGACGCGGTTGCGCATCAGGGTGCCGTCCTTCCACTTCAGCGGGGACGGGTGGGCGTCGACCGGAAGGATCAGACCCTGGCCCGGGTGGACCGCGGTGTTGTTGTCCTTCTGGGAGAGGTCCCACTTCCAGATGAGCAGACCGTTCTGGTACGGGTAGTGCTCGACCCAGGTCGACTTCTCGCCGGTGAACCCGAAGTTGTACGGGCCGACCTTCAGGGTCTCGTCGTACGAGACGTACTGGCGGTTCTCGGCGATGTAGTACTGCTCGTACGCCTTGGTGAAGCCCTTTCCGACGCGGGAGAAGCCCTTGGCGGCCCAGCCGTTGTCACCGTTCTCGACGTTGTCGGAGAGGACGGCGGCACCGTCGGCGGTCACGGTGATGGCGTCGGCGGTGAAGCCCTTGCCGCCCGCGCCGCCGTCCGTCTGGTAGCGGAAGCGGAGGTCGAACTTCTTGCCCGCGTGGGCGGACAGGTCGTAGACCAGCTTCTTGTGGGTGCCGGAGACGTCGGTCAGCGCCGGGGCGCCGCTGGCGTCGCGCGGGATCTGCTTGCCGTCGGCGGTGCCGTCCAGGGCGGTCCAGTTGGAGCCGCCGTCGGTCGAGACCTCGGCGTACAGGTAGTCGTAGTCGAGCTCGATGTCGTACCAGCCCTGGAGCTCCAGGGAGGCGGACGTCTTGCCGGTGAGGTCGACCGAGCGGGTCAGGGTGTTCTTGAGGTCGTCACCCATGCCGCTCCACCACTGCGTGTTGCCCTCGGCGGGCGCGACGATCTCGGTGGTGACCTGCTTCTTCGGCAGCTCGACGACGAGCGCCTGCGGGTTCTTGGTGTTGTACTCGGCGACGCCCAGCTTGTGGGTGGAGTTCCACTTGCGGGCCTCGTTGGCGACCTTGGTGTAGTTCAGCCAGCCGAGCTGGAGCTTGTCCCAGGCGTTCATGTCGCCGGGCAGGTCGCCGATGGCGTCCTTGCCGCGGCCGAGCCAGGAGCCGGAGGACATGAGCGACCAGAAGCCGGTCGAGTTCTCGGCGCCGGGCAGGCCGGAGGTGTCGTACAGGTCCGGCAGGCCGAGGTCGTGGCCGTACTCGTGCGCGAAGACGCCGAGGCCGCCGTTCTCCGGCTGCATCGTGTAGTCGCCGACCCAGATGCCGGAGTCGCCGATCTGCGTGCCGCCGGCCTTGTTGTTCGCCGGGCCGGTCTTGCCCGCGTTGGTGCCGTAGGCGTACCAGCGGTGGGCCCACAGGGCGTCGCCGCCCTGGGCGCCGCCGCCCGCCGACTCGTCCTCGCCCGCGTGGACGATCTGGAAGTGGTCGATGTAGCCGTCGGCCTCGTTGAAGTTGCCGTCGCCGTCGAAGTCGTACCGGTCCCACTGGTCGTACTGCGCCAGGTCGGCCTTGATCTGGGCGTCGGTGCGGCCCTTGGCCTTCTGGTCGGCGGTCCACGCGGTGACACCGTCGCGGACGGCGTCCCAGACGTTGGCGCAGTTGCTGTTGCCGCAGTAGTTCGAGCCGTAACGGGCCTCGTTGTACTCGACCTTGACCCAGTCGGAGACGCCGCCCTCGACCGAGTAACGGCCGGACGAGGTCTTCTCGTAGTAGGTCTTCAGCGACTGCTTGGGCTGTCCCTTGGCGTCCTTGCCGGTACCGAAGTACAGGTCCTGGAAGTGCGCCTGGTTGTAGTCCTTCTGCCAGGCCGTGGAGTTGTCGTTCTTCCGGTTCGGCTTGGCTATCTGGTTGTGCAGCGGGCCGGGCGTGCCGCCGAACTTCGGCTTCGGCTCGGTCGTGTCGTCGTCGGCGCGGTCGACGAGGGTGGTGTTGTCCACCTTGTCGCCGAACTCGACGAGGATCGTGAAGATCTTGTCGGTCTTCTCGCGGCCCAGCTCGACGTACTTCTTGCTGTCGAGCTTGACGACCTGGGAACCACCGCGGCGCTCGACCTTCTTCTTGCCGCTCAGCACCTGCTCCAGGGCGGCCTTGCGCTGCTGCTCCTGCTGCTCGCTGAAGGGGCCTTCGAGGTCGTGGTCGACCGCCGTCTTGTCGATGCCGACACCCGGCGCGCCGGGCGCCGGGTCGTGGCGGACGTCGGCCGGCGTCACGTTGCCGCCGTTTCCGGCCCATGCGGTGCTGAACGTCGAGGCGGTGGCGGCGGTGGCCGCGAGCGCCACGACGACTGCGGACGTTCTGATCGCCCGTCGTCTGTTGGTCACTTGATGTAGTCCTCCCCGGCGCCCGCGCTCACGGACCGAAGGTGGGGTGTCCGCCCGGCGGGTCGCGCGTCACAAGTGACGACATTCGACCGGAGTGAGGCAAGAAAAGACAGATCTTGACTTGCACATACCAACTGCACTATGCAGGAGCCGATTTCCGATAATCGAACACCCGGCGGGCGCACCGTGAAGGATTCTTGACGATCCCATGACCCTGTGCGCCCCCCGTGCACCGAGATCGGGCGGGGTCGCGCTTACCCCTCGTTCCCCCCGGGCATCCACCGTCGTAGAGTCGCACCGATGTCTTGAGGGGCGGGTACTCGTCATGCAGCGTCCGAACGCC
Organism: Streptomyces sp. NPDC086147; assembly: GCF_040702165.1. Lineage (NCBI taxonomy): Bacteria > Bacillati > Actinomycetota > Actinomycetes > Kitasatosporales > Streptomycetaceae > Streptomyces > Streptomyces sp. NPDC086147. Next base: position 405,924 of record NZ_JBFBJO010000005.1, read on the forward strand.
GCACAGCTCACCTGTGGTTCGGCCACCGTCGTCCTCGCGACCGTCGCCCTGCTGCTGCTCTCCGGCACGACGGCGGTGCCCGGCATCGCCGCGGCCTGTGCCGCCGGACTGCTGCTCGGCGTCCTCGTGGCGGTGACGATGCCGGGACGGACGGGGTCCGTCAAGACCTCCGCACCGGTTCGGTCCGCTCCCGGGAACGAAGAGATCCGGGTGCCGGCCGCGCGCGTGGGCGGAAGGACCGGGACCCGGATCGGTTCGTGACGTCGGTGGTGTGAGTTCCTACCGCGGGACGGAGACCACCACCGTCTTCGCCGCCTTGTCGTGCAGACCCTGCTTGTACGGCTTGTCCACCAGGATCAGGATCAGCAGGAGCAGCGGCCACAGGCAGGCGCAGCAGATCAGCGCGGGCAGCCACAGCACGACGGCGCGCAGCAGCGACTGGCTCATCGGGGGCGTCGAGCCGTCGTTGAGCATCGCGACCCGCAGCTTCATCAGCTTCTTGCCGAGCGTCTGGCCTTTCCTGGCCGTCAGGACCGTGTCGTAGGCGACGTACGCGACGATCGTGATGAGCTGGAAGACGAGCTGGCCCCCGCCGTCGAAGCTGGTGACCGCGTCGCCGAAGTCGTCGTCGGACGACACCCGGTCGTAGACCTTGAACGGGATGCCGATGATCGCGAGCGGCACCGCGACGATGATCCAGTCGATGATCCGGGCGAGGATGCGCCGTCCGGAGTCGGCGAGCGGCGGCATGCCGGCGAGCGGATCGGTCCCGCCGTAACCACCGCCGTAACCGCTTCCGTACGGGGGCGGGGGCGGGGGCGCGTTGTCGTACGGGGAGCCGCCTCCGCCGCCGTACGGGGAGCCGTACGGGTTCCCCGGCTGCGGGCCGCCCGGAGGCGGACCACCGGGAGGCGGGCCCTCCGGGGGCGGGCCGCCGGGAGGCGGTGGCTGGCCGCCGGCGGACGGCGGGGGCTCCTGGGGCCTCTTGCGGAACGGGTCCTCGTCGGGCGGCGGACCGGGCGGCGGCTGGTCGGTGCTCATGGGGGCAGTGCATCCCGGGCGGGACGCCCCCGCAAGGAATCGCCGCCCGTTCGGGGGACCCGGCGCCGCCCGGCCCGCCGGGTCAGCGCGCCACGAAGGTGCGGGCGGCCTTGTCGTGCCAGCACTGGCGCCAGGGGCGGTCGAAGACGCACCACAGGACGTTGAGGACGCCGACGGCCAGGAGGCCCAGGACGCCGTACACGAGCCAGCGCTTCAGGGCCCCGCCGAACGTCGGCGGCTCGTGCGCCTCGATGTCCCGCACCTGGATCCCGCAGAGCTTCTTGCCCAGGGTGCGGCCCCACTTGGCGGTCGGCAGCACCTCGTACAGGAGCCCCACGACGACGAGCGCGGCGAGGGCGACGCCGAACTGGACGGAGGTCGTCGAGTCCACCAGCCAGACCTGGACGGTGGTCCCGGACTGCCGGGCCGCCTCGATCTTGCCCTCGATGTGGTCGAGCGCGGCGGCCAGGAAGGGGAAGGCGGCCGCGCCCACGAGGGCGCCCATGACGAGGGAGTCGACCAGCCGGGCGACCAGGCGCCGGCCGAGCCCGGCGGGGCGCGCGGAGGCCTGCGCGCGGGCCGCCTGGAGGAACGGGTCCTCGACCGGCGGCTTCCAGGGGAGGACCGGCTGCTGTTCCTGGGGCTGGGGGGTCTGGGGCTGTGATGTCTGGGGCTGGGGTTGTGCTTGCGGTTGTGCCTGCGGCTGCGGTTGGGGTTGTGCCTGCGGCTGGGCCCAGGAGGGGGCGGGCTCCGGGGCCGGCCCGGGCGCGGGGGCCGGGGTGGGGATCGGGGTGACCGGCATGCCGCCGAGGCGCGCGGCTCCTCCGGTCGGGCGGGGATCGGCCGGCCGCGCGGGGGCGGGGGCCGGGGCTTGGGCTTGTACCTGCGGTTGTGCCTGGGCCTGGGCCTGCGCCTCGGCCTGTTCGCCCGCGACCGGCCACTCCGCCGGGGTGCGCGGGTCGGCGGCCCGGGGCGCGCCCCAGGAGACCCTCTGGTCGCGGTCGCCGCCGAAACCGGTCTGCCGGGAGGTGTCCGCCTGCCAGGCCGAGGCGGGCTCCGCCGGGGCCGGCTCCTCGTCGAGGAAGACGGGCCCGGTCTCCTCCACGGTCGGTACGGGGGCGGGCTTCCCGGCCGCGGGTGCGGGCGCCGGGGACGCGGCCCGGGGCTGCGCGGCCACGGGCTCCTGGACGGGTGCCTGGGCCTGGGCGGGCACCTGGGCCCGGGGCTGCTCCTGGACCCGGGGCTGTGCCTGGGCCGGTACGGACGCGGCGGGGCGCTCGGGAGCGACGGGCGGAGTGGGGGCGGGGGCGGAGGCCGGGACCGGGTCGGCCGGGTCCGTCACGGCGGGCGAGTGGGGCGGGGCGGCGTCGTCCGAGGGGGCGGGCCGGCTCGTGCCGGGAACCCACGCGCCCCCGTTCCAGTACCGGATGTACCCGGGAATGGACGGGTCCGGGTAGTACCCCGCCTGCGGTACCTCTCCGCCGCCTCCAGGAGGAGTAGCCACTGCCCCGACTCCGTTCAGTCACAACGCCCTTGATCCGCACGGCAGCGCGCCGGGCGTGCCGCGCCCAGGGATGACAGTAACGAAGAACCTCGCCGAGGGAAGAAAGAGCCGACGAGAAAGGCCGCCTTCGGGCGACACGCCCCGGAATCGATCACTCCCCGTGATGTTCGGGCCGATGCATTCGGTTCTCTCGTCCCCAGGAGCATGCCCGGGACTCCCGCGGGCACACGGGCCGGAAAAAACTTCCCGGAAAAACTTCCCGGAAAAACTTCCCGAAGTCGCGTAATGAGTCGCGGGCACCCCGCTCTCTCCTGGTGAAGGCCCGCCCGGGGCCCTCCGCGAGAAGGAGTACGACCATGCAGAACACGGACGACACCACCGTCGAGCGCGAGCTGGAACTGAAGCTGGTGCTCTCCCCCGAGCGTGCCGTGCCGGTGCCCGCGCGGCTCGCCTACCGGACCGACGACCCGTACGCCGTCCACATCACCTTCCACGTCGGCACGGACCACCCGGTCAACTGGACCTTCGCGCGCGAACTGCTCGTCGAGGGCGTCTTCCGGGCCTGCGGCCACGGGGACGTCCGCATCTGGCCCACCAAGGTCGACGGCCGCGGCGTCGTCCTGATGGCGCTCTCCTCCCCGGACGGCGACGCCCTGCTCGAAGCCCCGTCCGCGCAGGTGTCCGCCTGGCTGGAGCGGACCCTGCGCGCCGTGCCGCCGGGCACCGAGTCGGAGCGGCTCGGCATCGACGACGGGCTCGCCGAGCTGCTCGCGGCCACCGTGGCCGCCGACGACCTGTGGCTGCGCGACCCGTGGCCGTCGGACGAGTCGCAGGACGGCGAGCGCTGATCCCGTGGACGGTCCTTTCCGGGGAGGTTCAGAAGAGCTTTCCGGGGTTGAGGAGTCCGAGGGGGTCGAAGGTCGCCTTGATCCCGCGCTGGAGCTCCAGGCCGACCGGTCCCAACTCGCGCGCCAGCCACTCCTTCTTGAGGACGCCGACGCCGTGCTCGCCGGTGATCGTGCCGCCGAGGGCGAGCCCGAGCGCCATGATCTCGTCGAAGGACTCGCGCGCCCGCCGCGACTCGTCCTCGTCGGTGTGGTCGAAGCAGACGACGGGGTGGGTGTTGCCGTCGCCCGCGTGCGCGCAGACGCCGATGGTCAGGCCGTACTTCTCCGCGACGGCCGCCGTGCCGTCGAGCATCTCGGCGAGCCGGGTGCGGGGCACGCACACGTCGTCGATCATCGTGGCCGACTTGATGGTCTCCAGGGCGGTGAGGGAGAGCCGGCGGGCCTGGAGGAGGAGTTCGGACTCGGCGGCGTCGGCGGCCGGGACGACCTCGGTGGCGCCCGCCGACGCGCACAGCTCGCCGACGGCGGCCAGGTCGGCGGCCGGGTCGGGGGTGTCGAAGGCGCACAGGAGGAGCGCCTCGGTGGTGTCGGGCAGCCCCATGCGCGCCATCCTGTTGACGGCCCGGACCGTCGTGCCGTCCATCAGTTCGAGGAGCGAGGGGGTGTGGCCGCGCTCCATGATCGCGCAGACGGCGGCGCAGGCAGCGGCGGCGGAGGGGAACTCGGCGGCGAGCGCGAGCTGCGCCGGGGGCTGCGGCTTGAGGGCCAGGACGGCCTTCACGACGACGCCGAGGCTGCCCTCGGAGCCGACGAAGAGGCGGGTCAGGTCGTATCCGGCGACGCCCTTGGCGGTGCGGCGGCCGGTGGTCAGGAGCCGTCCGTCGGCGAGGACGACATCGAGGCCGAGGACGTACTCGGCGGTGACCCCGTACTTGACGCAGCACAGGCCGCCGGAGGCGGTGCCGATGTTCCCGCCGATGGTGCACGTCTCCCAGCTGGAGGGGTCCGGCGGGTAGTAGAGGCCGCGTTCGGCGACGGCCCGGGACAGGACGGCGTTGACCACGCCCGGTTCGACGACGGCGATCCGGTCGACCGCGTCGATCTCCAGGATGCGGTCCATCTTGACCAGGGAGAGCACGATGCAGTCGTCGGAGGCGTTGGCGCCGCCGGACAGGCCGGTGCGGGCGCCCTGCGGGACGACGGGGACGCGGAGCTCGGTCGCGGTGCGCATGACGTGCCGCACCTGTTCCACGGTGCGCGGGAGCACGACGGCCGCGGGGGTGCCGGCCGTGCAGAAGCTCGCCATGTCGTGGGCGTAGGAGGCCGTCACGTCGGGGTCGGTGAGCAGGGCCTCGGCGGGCAGTCCGGCGAGCAGGCGCTCGTGGAGCCGTGACCGGAGGTCGTCCTTCTGCGGCGTCTGGAGATCGTCCATGCGTCCAGCGTGGCACCCGGGGCCATCGGTGTGAACCCGCCGGGGCCGGCGCTTCGTGTGCTCTTCGTACGGGTGGGGCCGGGCGCACAGTGAGTGCCGTGAAGAGCCAGAACGTGTCGAGGACGGTCCTCGCCGCCGGTGTGGGCGCGGTGCTCGCGGCGACGGCGCTGCTGTACGCCCCGGAGTTCCTGGGCCGGGGGGCGCCGCCCCCGCCGGGACCGGCGGAGCGGGCGGTGATCGCGGCCCACGCGGGCGCGCAGGCGGCGCTCCCGGACCTGGCCGCGCTGATCGCGGACCGGGAGAAGTGGCTGTGGGCGCACCCGGGCGACGGGGCGGCCTGGGCGGAGCTCGGCGCGGCGTACACGGAGCGCGGGACGCGGCTCGGGGACGTACGGGACTATCCGCGGGCCGAGGAGGCGCTGCGGCGCTCCCTGGCCGAACGGCCCGCCGCGCGCGGCAACATGGCCGCGCAGCTGGGCCTGGGGGCCCTCGCGGGGGCGCGGGGCGACTGGCGGGCCGCCCGGGAGTGGGGCGAGCGGGTGCGGAAGGCGGAGCCGGGGCGCTGGCCGGTGTACCCGGTCCTGATCGACGCGTACAACGGCCTCGGGGACTACGGGGCGGCGCGGAAGGCGATGGAGAGGCTGGAGGAGCTGCACGCGGGCGCGGTGGTGCGCGCGCGGGCCTCCCAGACGTACCGCGACCGGGGCTGGCGCGAGGACGCGGACGCGGCGGCCCTGGACGCGGCGTCGCTCGCGGAGGCGGACGCGGAGAAGGCGGCGGCCCTCGGGAGGCTCGGGGACCTGGCGTGGGAGCGGGGCGAGCCGGAGGAGGCCCTGGAGCGGCACGGGGCGGCGCTGCGTCTCGTCCGGGACCACGGGCCCTCGCTCGCGGGCCGGGCGCGGGCGCTCGCGGCCCTGGGGCGCACGGAGGAGGCCGTACGGGACTGGCGGGCGGCCCTGGCCCGGCTGCCGCTGCCGGAGTACGTCCTGGAGGCGGGCGAGCTGTACGAGTCGCTGGGCCGGGACGCGGACGCGCGGGCGCAGTACGAGCGGCTGCGGACGGGCACGTGGGCGCGGGCGGAGGTGCCCCTGGGGCTGCTCGGCGCGGACCACGGCGATCCGGCGGCGGCGGTGGTCCGGCTGCGGGCGGAGTGGGCGCGCGGGCACCGCTCGGTGGGGGTGGCGGACGCGCTGGGCTGGGCGCTGTTCCGGTCGGGGCGGGCGGCGGAGGCGCTGGAGTACGCGAAGCGGGCCACGGAGGAGGGGCTGCGGAGCGCGCTCTTCACGTACCACCGGGGCGAGATCGAGCGGGCGCTGGAGCTGCGGGGCCCGGCCCGGCGCCATCTGGCGGAGGCCCTGCGGATCAACCCGGCCTTCTCGCCCCTGCACGCCCCGAGGGCGGCGGCGGCGCTCGCGGCGGTCGGGGAGCCGCCGGACGAACTGCCGGAGGGGGTGCGGCCGGAGGGGCCGGAGGACACGGCGAAGCCCGCGCGGGCGGAGAAGCCGGTGGAGAAGACGGCCGCGGACACCGGTACGGGCGCGTAGAGCGGCGCGGGAAGGGCGTTCGGCCGGGCACGCGCGCGTGGGGCAGGAGCAGGACCGATGAGCGACATCACCCTCACGTTCAGCCGGGCACGCGCGCGTGGGGTCAGGTGCGCGCGCGTGCCCGGCCGTCCTGAAGGGTGGCGTCCCGGGCGAGCCCCGTGTCCCGCCGGAACGCCGGGGCCGTGCGCCGGGTCCGGTGGGTGGCCGGGCCCGGGCCGGCCCGGTCGGTGGCGCGGCGAGGGGGTCCGGGGTGCTGCCCCGGACCCCCTCGCGCGCGTGGGCGGCTCCCAGGAGTCCTCCTAGAGGTTGCCGCGCTTCTCCTGCTCGCGCTCGATCGCCTCGAAGAGGGCCTTGAAGTTGCCCTTGCCGAAGCCCATCGAGCCGTGGCGCTCGATCATCTCGAAGAAGACGGTCGGGCGGTCCTGGACCGGCTTGGTGAAGATCTGGAGCAGGTAGCCGTCCTCGTCGCGGTCGACCAGGATCTTCAGCTCGCGCAGGGTCTCGACCGGCACCCGGGTCTCGCCGGCCCACTCGCCGAGGGTGTCGTAGTACGAGTCGGGGGTGTCGAGGAAGGCGACGCCCGCGGCCCGCATCGCGCGCACGGTGGCGACGATGTCGTTGGTGGCGAGCGCGATGTGCTGGACGCCGGCGCCGCCGTAGAACTCCAGGTACTCGTCGATCTGCGACTTCTTCTTCGCGATCGCGGGCTCGTTGATCGGGAACTTCACCTTGAGGGTGCCGTCCGCGACGACCTTCGACATGAGCGCCGAGTACTCGGTCGCGATGTCGTCGCCCACGAACTCCTTCATGTTCGTGAAGCCCATGACCTTGTTGTAGAAGCCGACCCAGTCGTTCATCTTCCCGAGTTCGACGTTGCCGACGCAGTGGTCGATGGCCTGGAAGGTGCGCTTGGCCGGGGGCTCGACGATCGGGTTGGCGGAGACGAAGCCCGGCAGGTACGGGCCGCTGTAGCCGGAGCGCTCGACCAGGGTGTGGCGGGTCTTGCCGTAGGTGGCGATGGCGGCGAGGACGACGGTGCCGTGCTCGTCCTTCACCTCGTGCGGCTCGGTGACGCCGGTGGCGCCGTGCTCGACGGCGTACGCGTAGGCGGCGCGGGCGTCCGGGACCTCGATCGCCAGGTCGACGACGCCGTCGCCGTGCTCGGCGACGTGCTCGGCGAGGAAGCGGCCCCGGTCGGTGGAGGCCTTGATGACGGAGGTGAACACGAAGCGCGCGGCGCCGTTGGTGAGGACGTAGCTCGCCGTCTCGCGGCTGCCGTTCTCCGGTCCGGAGTAGGCGACCAGCTTCATGCCGAAGGCGGTGGAGTAGTAGTGGGCGGCCTGCTTGGCGTTGCCGACGGCGAAGACGACCGCGTCCATTCCCTTCACGGGGAAGGGATCGGCCTGCCGCGCCGTGGAGGGGGTGTGGTGGATGGTCTCAGTCATGGCAGCAATGTCCCGCCGTTCTGCAAGGTGCGCAAGAGTTCGCTGAACCGCTGGTCAATCTGTACAGCGGAGCGTCAGGATGGTCGGGCGACTTGTACATCCTGACCACGGAGGGGCCGCTGTGGCGATCGATCATTTGGACGGGCGGCTGATCGCGCTGCTCGCGCGCGAACCGCGCATAGGGGTCCTGGAGGCGTCCCGGCGCCTGGGGGTGGCGCGGGGGACGGTGCAGGCGCGGCTCGACCGGCTCCAGGCGTCCGGGGTGATCAGGGGGTTCGGGCCGGAGGTGGACCCGGCGGCGCTCGGCTATCCGGTGACGGCCTTCGCGACCCTGGAGATCAAGCAGGGGCAGGGCGCGGACGTGCGGGGGCACCTGACGACGGTGCCGGAGGTCCTGGAGCTGCACACGACCACGGGCCACGGGGACATGCTCTGCCGGCTCGTGGCCCGCTCGAACGCGGACCTCCAGCGGGTGATCGACAAGGTGGTGGGGTTCGAGGGGATCGTGCGGGCGTCGACGGCGATCGTGATGGAGAACCCGGTGCCGCTGCGGATCATCCCGCTGGTGGAGCAGGCGGCGAGCGGGGAGCCGCCGGCGTAACGGGCCACCGCACCCCAGGAGCTCCATACAAAGAAGTACTTGCAAAGAAAGCCTTGCAAGTACTTCTTTGCATGTTTACGCTCAGGGCATGCCCGAGCCCGAGAAGCGCCCCGGAGAGACCTCCGGGGAACACGTCGTCCGTCCCCTCGACCCCCGCTCCCTGCGCGGCCTCGCGCACCCCCTCCGCATCCAGCTCCTGCGCGCCCTGCGCCGCCAGGGCTCCGCCACCGCCTCCCAGCTGGCCGAGCGGCTCGGGGAGTCCAGCGGGGCGACCAGCTACCACCTGCGCCAGCTCGCCGCCCACGGCTTCGTCGAGGACGACCCGGAGCGCGGCAAGGGCCGGGAGCGGTGGTGGAAGGCGGTCCCGGGCGGCACGGTCTTCGACGAGTCGCTCTACCAGAACCAGGACCCGGAGGTCCGGGGCGCCGTCGACGTCTACATGCACGAGATCGCGAACATCCACACCCAGGAGCTGAACACCTACCTCGGCACCCGGGCGGACTGGGACCAGAAGTGGCTTGGCTCCGCCGACATGAGCGACTTCACGCTGCGACTGCCGCCCGCGAAGCTGCGCGAGCTCAGCGAGAAGGTGCACGCCCTGATGGAGGAGTACCGGACCGCCCCCGAGCAGGACGCGCCGGACGCCGAGCGCGTACGGGTCCACCTCCACGCGTTCCCGCAGCGCGAGGACTGAGCGCACCACCCGCCGAAGCCCCCGTACGCACACGGAAGGACCACGCACATGCATGCCGACATCCATCTCCAGCTGCACGCCCTGACCGCCGCCGAGGCCCACCGCGCCGCCCGACGCCCGCACGCCGAAAGGGAGTCCCCCACCCTCCGCGTCCAGATCGGCTGGCGCCTGGTCGAGCTGGGCCTGCGGCTCGCGACGCCCGCCGACCGCCCGGTCACCCTGGCCGCATGACCGCGCCGGGGGGAGGCGGGGAGAAGAGGGACGTACGGCCGCTGGCCACCGTCCTGACCGCCAACGCCGTTTCGATCAGCGGCAGTTCACTCACCCTCATCGGCGTCCCGTGGTTCGCCCTGGAGACCACGGGAAGCCCCGGCAAGGCCGGGTTCGTCGCCTTCTGCGCGGCCCTGCCCGTCCTCGTCTCGGCCCTCGCGGGCGGCCCGGTCATCGACCGGCTCGGCCGCCGCCGGGTCAGCGTCGCCTCCGACCTGGTCTGCGGCCTGGCGCTCGCCGCGATCCCGCTCCTGCACCACGCCGGGGCCCTGCGGTTCTGGACGCTGTGCGCCCTGATGGCGGTCAACGGCCTGTGCCACGCGCCCGGCGAGATGGCGCGGCACGTCCTGGTCCCCGAGCTGGCCGGGCGGGCCGGGACCTCGCTCACCCGGGCCGCCAGCCTGTACGACGCCGTGTCGCGCGGGGCCCGGATGGCGGGCGCCGGCGTCGCCGGGCTGCTCGTCGCGTTCATGGGCGCCGACACGGTCCTGCTCCTCGACTCGGCGACCTTCGCCCTCTCCGCGCTGCTCGTCCTGGCCGGACTGCGCGGGGTGCCCGCGGCGGAGCCGGTGCGCGGCGGCCCGCCGCTCTCCCCCGCCCGCTACCGGGCCGATCTGCGCGAGGGGTACGCCTTCCTGTTCCGCGCCAAGCTGCTGCTCGGCATCACCGCCATGGTGATGGTGACCAACGGCCTGAGCCAGAGCTGGAGTTCGGTGCTGCTGCCGGTGCACGCCCGGGAGAACCTGGACGGGCCCGCCACCCAGGGCCTGCTCGTCGCGGTCTTCGGCGGCTGCGCCCTCGCGGGGGCGCTGCTCTACGGGGCGGTCGGGGAGCGCTTCCCGCGCCGGGCCGTGTTCACGGCCGGGTTCCTGGTCGGCGGCGCCCCGCCGTACGTCGTGGCCGCACTCACCGACACCACCGCCCCGCTCCTGGTGACGCTCGCGGCGGCCGGGTTCGGCGTCGGGGTGCTCAACCCGATCCTGTCCACGGTGACGTACGAGCGGGTCCCCGAGGAGCTGCGCAGCCGGGTCATGGGCGCGAGCACGGCCGGGGTGTTGCTCACGACCCCGCTGGGCGGCCTCGCGGCCGGCCTCCTGGTCGAGCGGATCGGTCTGACGGCGACGCTGCTCGGGATCGGGGCGGCCTACTTCCTGGCGACGCTCTCGCCGCTGGTGTTCCCGGCCTGGCGGGAGATGGACGCGAAGCCCGCGCCCGCCGGCCCCTCCGGGGAGGTCAGCAGGACGGAACCTTCGCGTCCTGCCCCTGCTCCAGGGCCCTGAGGGACTCCACCGCGTCGCCGAGGGCGGTGACGGGCACGAGCCGCATCCCCTTCGGCAGCTCGGCCTCCGCGTCCGAGCACTCCGCCTTCGGCACCAGGAAGACGGTGGCGCCGTCCCGGGCGGCGGCCTGCGTCTTGAGGGAGACCCCGCCGACGGCGCCGACCTTCCCGTCGGGCGCGATCGTGCCCGTACCGGCGACGGTCCGGCCGCCGGTGAGGTCGCCGCCGTCCCCGTCCCCGTCGAGCTTGTCGACGATGCCGAGGGAGAAGAGGAGCCCGGCGCTGGGCCCGCCGATGTCGGCGAGGTGCAGGGTCACCTTCACCTTCTCGGGGTCCTTCTTCAGATAGCCGAGGGCGGCGAGGGCGGCCGCGTCCTGCGACTGCCGCATCTGGCCCAGGTTGTGCTTCTCGACCTCCGCGTCCGACTTCCCCGAGGGGTAGACGGAGCCCTTCGGCAGGACGGCCCGGTCGGTGCGGAACCAGGCGTCGGCCACGTCCCCGAAGCGGATGTCCGCCGACGGCCCGGTCGCGAGGATCGTCGTCATCCGCAGCTGCCCCTCGGTCTTCCGGACCGGGGCGCCGGTGACCGTGATGACCTGCTTCCCCTTGTCCTCGCCCAGCACGTCGGCGGTCGTGCCGGGCTGCGCGATCGCGTACGGCAGCGGCGCGAGCCCGACGACGGCGAAGAGCGCGGCGACGGGCAGCGCGCAGAGCGCGAGGGCACGGGGACGGGAGAGGCTGGAGAGCACGCGTCCAATCTACTGGGGCGCGCGGGGGTACGGGGCGGGGGGCACGGGTCGCCGCACGACCCCGTACCGTCCCGGCCGCCGCGCGCCCTAGCGCAGCGCGTCCGCGACCTCGCGGGCCGCGTCCACCACCCTCGGGCCGACCCGTTCGGGGACGGCGTCGGCGAGCATGACGACGCCGACGCTGCCCTCGACCCCCGTCACGCCGACCAGGGGGGCGGCGGCGCCGCTCGCGCCGGCCTCCAGTTCGCCGTGGGTGAGGGTGTAGCCCGGTTCGGTCAGTCCGCCCTGGCGGGCGGCGAGTATCGCGCGGCCGGCCGCGCCCCGGTCCAGCGGGTGGCGGAAACCGGCCCGGTAGGCGACGTGGTAGTCGGTCCAGGTCGGTTCGACGACCGCGACCGCGAGCGCCTCCGCCCCGTCGACCAGGGTGAGGTGGGCCGTGGCCCCGATGTCCTCGGCGAGCGAGCGCAGCGCGGGCAGCGCCGCCTCGCGCACCAGGGGGTGGACCTGGCGCCCGAGCCGCAGCACGCCGAGGCCGACGCGGGCGCGTCCGCCGAGGTCGCGGCGGACCAGGGCGTGCTGTTCGAGCGTGGCCAGGAGGCGGTAGACCACGGTCCGGTTGACGCCGAGTTTGTTGGACAACTCGGTGACGGTCAGGCCGTGGTCGGTGTCGGCGAGCAGTTTGAGGACTCTGAGTCCCCGGTCGAGCGTCTGGGAGGTCTCCGCGGTCACGACGCCCTCTCCTTCGGAGTGGGATGGAGGCGGGACTCTCACGGGGTTGCCTCGCCGGTCCCGCGGCGACGCACGTCAGAGGCCGCCGGCAGGAAGGGGTACACCGGCTGCGCTCCGCGGCGGCGCTGCCACGGGGCGAATGCTTTTGAGCCGGGACAGTAGCGACCCGCTCCGCTCAGCGGAAGACCTCGTCCAGAATCCGGGCGCCGGCGACCGTATGGAGACGGTTCGGGTCGTTCGTCGGCCGGAGGAAGGACTTCGGCGGACAAGATCGGCTATGTCGTGCGGGGCGTCGGTCCCGCGTCGTGACGGGGCGGCGGGACGGCGGAGGCCCGTACGCGCACCGGCGTACGGGCCTCGGCCGGCTCCCCGCGCGGGAGCCTCAGCGCATGCGGGTGGCCCACTCCTGGACCTTCTTGATCCGCTCCCGGATCTGCCCGGCGGTGGCCTCCGCGCTCGGCGGGCCGCCGCAGACCCGGCGCAGCTCGGTGTGGACGACGCCGTGCGGCTTGCCGCTCTGGTGGACGTACGCGCCGACCATCGTGTTGAGCTGCTTGCGCAGTTCGAGCATCTCCTTGTGGGAGACGACGGGCCGCCGCTCGGCGGGCAGCTCCAGGAGGTCCGCCTCGGTGTCCGGCTTCTTGCGGCTGTGCGCGATCTGCCGGGCCTGGCGCTTCTGGAGGAGGAGCTGCACCTGGTCGGGTTCGAGGAGGCCGGGGATGCCGAGGTAGTCCTGCTCCTCCTCGCTGCCGGGGTGGGCCTGCATGCCGAACTCGGCGCTGTTGTAGAGGACGCGGTCGAAGACGGCGTCGGACTCCAGGGCCTCGAAGGGCAGCATGTCCTGCTCGCCGGTGTCCTCGTCCTGCTGCTTCTCGGCCTCCGCCATCTCCTTCTCGGACTCGGCGTACGGGTCCTCGTCCTCGCCCGCCTTCTTCGGCCGGTCGAGCATGTGGTCGCGCTCGACCTCCATCTCGTTGGCGAAGCCGAGGAGACTGGGGATCGTGGGCAGGAACACGGACGCGGTCTCGCCGCGCCTGCGGGAGCGCACGAAGCGGCCGACGGCCTGGGCGAAGAAGAGGGGGGTCGAGATCGTCGTCGCGTACACGCCGACCGCGAGGCGGGGCACGTCGACGCCCTCGGACACCATGCGGACGGCGACCATCCAGCGGTCGTCGCTCTCGCTGAACTCGTCGATGCGGTTCGAGGCGCCCGTGTCGTCGGAGAGGACGAGGGTGGGCCGGGTGCCGGTGATCTCGCGGATCAGCTTGGCGTACGCGCGGGCCGAGTCCTGGTCGGAGGCGATGACGAGGCCGCCCGCGTCCGGGATGGACTTGCGGACCTCGGTGAGCCGCTGGTCGGCGGCGCGCAGCACGTTCGGCATCCAGTCGCCGCGCGGGTCGAGGGCGGTGCGCCAGGCCTGCGAGATCGCGTCCTTGGTCATCGGCTCGCCGAGGCGGGCGGCGATCTCGTCGCCGGCCTTGGTGCGCCAGCGCATGTTGCCGCTGTAGGAGAGGAAGATGACCGGCCGGACGACCCCGTCGCCGAGGGCGTTGCCGTAGCCGTACGTGTAGTCCGCGGAGGAGCGGCGGATGCCGTCGTTGCCCTCCTCGTACGTGACGAAGGGGATCGGGTTGGTGTCGGAGCGGAACGGGGTGCCGGTGAGCGCGAGGCGGCGGGTGGCGGGCTCGAAGGCCTCCAGGCAGGCCTCGCCCCAGGACTTGGAGTCTCCGGCGTGGTGGATCTCGTCCAGGATGACGAGGGTCTTGCGCTGCTCGCAGCGGTTGCGGTGGAGCATGGGCCGGACGCCGACGCCCGCGTAGGTGAGGGCGACGCCGTCGTACTCCTTGCTGAGCGGCCCGGCGCTGTACTCCGGGTCCAGCTTGATGCCTATGCGCGCGGCGGCCGCGGCCCACTGCTTCTTCAGGTGCTCGGTGGGCGCGATCACGGTGATCTGCTGCACGACGTGGTGGTGCAGCAGCCACGAGGCGAGGGTCAGCGCGAAGGTGGTCTTGCCGGCTCCGGGGGTGGCGACCGCGAGGAAGTCGCGGGGCTGCTCCTGGATGTACTTCTCCATCGCGCCCTGCTGCCAGGCGCGCAGCTTGCCGGCGGTGCCCCAGGGGGCGCGGCCGGGGAAGGCGGGAGAGAGGTGGTGTGAGGAGGGGGCGGTGGTAGTCACGATCTCCGGTTCGACGCTCGTCCAGATATGACAACCGGGCCACCTTACCGGCGGCCCGGCCCGGACCTCGTACCCGACGGGGGGTCGACCTCACCCGGTGCGGCGAGCGTCACATTTCCGGTTCAGCGCGCGAACCGGGGCAGTTGTGCGGCGATCTTGGGGACGTCGAGGGCGCCCTGGCAGACGTCCAGGACGAACGCCTCCGCTTCGTCGACGTCGAAGGCCGAGTCCAGCGGATGCCCGTTCATGTGGAGGAAGACCCAGGTCGCGTACCAGGCGATGCGCTTGTTCCCGTCCACGAGCGCGTGGTTGCGGGCGAGCGATTCCATGAGCGCCGCGGCCTTCTGCCAGACGTCCGGGTAGGCGTCCTGGCCGAACACGCTCGACTGCGGACGTGCCAGGGCGGAGTCGAGGAGGCCGTAGTCCCGCACCTCGTCCGCGCCGAGCCGCTGCGCGAGGTTCAGGACCTCGGGGAGCGTGAGGTAGTACGTCACGCGAGCCTCCGGTTCAGCTCCTCACTGACCTTCAGCACGTGCTCGGCCGCCTCGTTGAAGAGGCGGGAGTGCTCGTTTATCGCCCGGATCACGGCGTCGTGCGCGAAGGACTGCATGCTGCGCCCTTCCGCCTCGGCCCGCTCGCGCAGGGCGTCCAGCTCTTCTTCGGTGAACCTGACGTTGAGACCAGCCATGACGCCATGGTACCGCGCGGTACCACATGGTGTCAGGAGGCTTTCGGGCCCCCGGGCCGTCCCGGCTCCCCGTGCAGCCGCGTGGCGACCCACGCCCCCGCCGCCGCCACCCCCGCCATCGGCAGGAAGACCGCCGCGAAGGCGGCCGGGTGGGAGCCGGTGGCGGCCGTGTGGGAGGTGACCGCGTGGCCCACCGCGCCGCCGCCGAGGGCCGCGAAGGCGGCGCCGCCGGAGGCGAGGAGGAGGACGTTGGAGAGGCCGTCGGAGATCTGGAGGGCGGCGGAGTTCGTGCCCGCCTCCTCGGGTGCGGAGAGCTTCAGGAGGAGCACGCTCGTGGAGGAGATCACCGCGCCCATGCCGAGGCAGCCGAAGGCCCAGGCCACCGCGACGGTCCACACGGGGACGGCGGTGATCAGGACGCTCGGCGCCGTCGCGATCGCGAGCGCGACCAGGACCATCCCGAGGACGACGAGCCGCTCGCGGTACGGCTCCGTCCACGGCCGGGACTGGATCCAGGAGCCGAGCGCCCAGGTGAGGCCGCCGACGGCCAGGGAGAGTCCGGCGAGGGTGGGGCTCAGGCCCCGCTGGGTGACCAGCATCAGGGGCACGAAGGACTCGGCGGCGATGAAGGACCCGGCGGCGATCCCGCGCAGCAGGACCACGGAGGGCAGGCCGCGGGCGGCCCGGTAGGTGCCGCGCGGCAGCAGCCCCCGCACGGCGGGCACGAGCAGCGCGGCGCCCGCGGCGGCGGGCAGCAGGGAGAGCCAGCGCAGTTCCTGCCCGGCGTACTGGAGGAGCCCGGCGCCGGCGGAGATGCCGAGCGCCAGCCGGATCCGGCGCCGGTCCCAGGGGGCGACGGGCGCCTCCGGGTCGGCGGGGCCGGAGGCGGTGCGGCGGATCGCGGGGAGGGCGAGGGCGAGCGGCAGGACGACGAGGGCCGGGATGCCGACGAAGACCCAGCGCCAGCCCAGGTGCTCGGTGATCGTGCCGGAGGCGAGCGGTCCGACGACGGAGGGGACGACCCAGCTGGCGGCGAAGGCGGCCATGATCGCGGGCCTGAGGTGCTCGTCGTAGGCGCGGCTGACGACCACGTACAGGGCGACGATGACGAGGCCGCCGCCGAGGCCCTGCACGGCCCGGCCGAGGACGAACATCCACATGGCGCCGGCGGTCCCGGAGAGGAGCAGCCCGGCGGCGAAGGCGGATATGCCACTGGCGAGCGGCGCGAGCGGCCCGCTCCGGTCGGACCACTGGCCGGCCAGGACCATGCCGAAGAGGCTGGTGGTGAAGTACGCGGAGAAGGCGAAGGCGTAGACGGAGACGCCGTTCAGCTCGCGGGCGGCGACGGGCATGGCCGTGCCGACGGCGGTCGCCTCGAAGGCGATGAGCAGGACGACGGAGACGATGCCGATGCTGAGCGCCCGGTGCGCCGGGTCGAGGACGGACCCCGGGGCGGCGGGCTTCCGGTCTCCGGGGCGGTCGGCGCGGGAGCCGGTTCCGGTGTTCGGGTCGACGGCGGCGGCGGTGCCGGCGTCTCGGGGTTCGAGGGCGCTCATCCCCCCAGAGTAAGAGGTGTAGACCTGAATGACCCCTGTCGGAAGTCCGGTGATCACTCGGTCCTCGGTCCTACGACCGCGAACGCGGTGTTGCGGGAGTGTGGCAGTCGCGTGGCACGGCCCCGCGAACCCTTGAGCGCCCTCGGACCGGCCCCTACGGTCGTACCAGTGCACAACACGACCGTGTGCCCGAGTGGTTCAGGGACTCGCCTGCAAAGCGAGTTACGTCGGTTCGATTCCGATCACGGTCTCCACGTCCCTTCGACGGCCCCGGTCCTCTCGGTCCGGGGCCGTCGTCGTGCCCGGCCCGTGGGGAACCGGGCCGGAGCGAAGCCCGTTGTGCAAGCGGACCCTCCGGACGATGATCGCGGTTTCGCACGAGGGGGTAGGGCGGGTCAGCGATGAGGAGAGAGCCGATGGCGTGGTACGGCGCCAGGACCTTCTACCGGTGGGCGACCTGGGAGAACCGGCCCTACGAGGAGCGCGTCGTGCTGTTCCGGGCCCGGTCCCTGGACGAAGCCGTCGAGCTGGCCGAACGGGAGTCGGCCGAGTACGCCGGGGAGGGCGGCTTCGAGGTCCTCGGCATGGTGCAGGTCTACCGGATCTCCGACGGCGACGAGGAGGTGGGCGCGGGCACGGAGGTGTTCTCCAGGCTGCACGCGCTCGACGTCCCGCCGGACGAGTTCCTCGACCGCTACGACTCGGGGCCGGCGCACACCTGAACCGACGGGTGACGCCGTTCGGGTTGCGGGGCAAGCGGCATGAGCCGGCGGCGTCCTGCGGCCGGCACGGGTCCGAGGTCCCCCGGATCGGGAACGCGGTCTCCGAGGGCCCACCCGTCGTGGTGGTGGCGTCACCAGAAGTTGGGGGCGTTCACCTGCCCGGCGGTGCGGACCAGGCCCGTCGCGGGGTCGAGCGTCAGGACGTACATCGTCCGGTGGGTGAGCTCGGTGCTGTTGGCGGTCGTGAAGCCGTTCACCCGGCCGGCGCCGTCCACCCTCATGGAGCGGGAGGACTTCCCGTACGAGCGGTCGGACGGGTAGAAGCCCCAGACCTCCATGAGGTTGCCCGGAGTGAACCCCGAACCCCAGACGCGCAGTTGGTTCTCCCAGCGGGCGCCCGTGCCGTTCGCGGGGAGGCCCGTCGGGTCCTCGTAGCCGTAGACCGCGTTCCGGTTCTCGGTCGAGGTGTAGCCGCGCGTGGGGGGCGGGACGCAGACGTGGTCCGAGGGGCGCGCCTCGCGCCACACGTACCCCTGCTTGCAGGTGTCCGACCCGTAGGCGCCCCCGCCCGGCTGGACGCGCGACGTGGCGGCGGCGTTGTCCTGCTGCGCCCTCGTCCGCACGGCCGGCGGCACGCACACCAGGTCGCCCGGCACGGCCTCGCGCCAGACGAGGCTCGCCTTGCACGTGTAAGGGCCGTACGGCAGGGCCTGGCCCGTCCGTGACTCCTCGGCCTGCGCGGGCGGGGACGCCGCGAACAGCGCCCCCGTCGCGAGGACCAGGGAGGCGAGTACGCCGTTGACGCGCCGGCCGAGCGGACCGCGCGTCGGCGGGGTCTTCCGGGGGTGGTTCTCTCCGGGCCTCATGCGCTGCTCCCGTTCCGACGCGCTCACCCCGTGAGGACCGTTCGGGCGGCCCGGACAGGGGAGTCATCAGGTGCGGTGGGGAGGGGGACCGGTGCGTCCGCGGATGCGGCGGCCGATGCTTTCGGCGGTCGGCTCGATCGCGGAGTTCGTCCGACGGTTCGGAGTCGTGTCCCATCTCCCAGGACAGCACAGGCCCGAGGCCCCCGCAACCGAAGCCTCCGGGGAGGCGGGCACCTGTCCTTCGCCCCTCCCGTGGCCGAAGTCGGCCGCCTCGGTAGGCTCGTTCCCGCTCCGGTGGCCCCGGGGCGTCGGAACGACGGGGGGACGAGCCGGTGGAGCAGGCGCGCACGCAGCGGGAGTCCGCGCGCGGGATCGGACCGTACCGGCTGATCACCCGCCTCGATCCGCCCGGCTCCGCCGTCCCCTGCCGCCGGTTCGTGGCCCGGGGCGAGGACGGGCGCACGGTCCTGCTGAGCGCCCCGCTGCCGGGCGCCGACCCGGCCCGCTTCGCGGTGGAGGCGGAGGCGGGGCGCCACCTGGCGGGGCCGTGGCTCGCACCGGTGACGGAGGTGTCGGCGCCCGTCGGCCACTCCGGCCCCGCCCTCGCACACCACGCCTGGTACGCCACCCCCTACCTCCCCGTCCTCCCCCTCCCCGTCGCCCTCGCCGTCCACGGCGGGCCGCTGCCGGAGGCGGTCGTGCGGGGGGTCGGGGTCGCGCTCGCCGAGACGCTCGCCGCCGTGCACGCGGCGGGCCTCGCGCACGCCGGGGTCTCCCCCGCCGCCGTGCTGATCGCCGCCGGCGGGCCGCTGCTGAGCTGTTTCGGGTCGGTACGGGCCGCGGGGCCCGACGGCGAGCCGCGCGCCGGACTCCCCGGGGTCGATCCCGGGGCCCTCGCCCCCGAGCAGGCGGCCGGGGGACGGCCGCGCCCGCCGGGGGACGTGTTCGCGCTCGGTGCCGTCCTCGCGTACGCCGCCACCGGGCACACCGTGCCCGAGCGGGACGAACTCCCGGCCGGGCTGCGGCCGGTGGTCGCCGCCTGCCTGGCCCGCGACCCCGCCGACCGGCCCACCGCCGCCGCCCTGGCGGCCTCGCTCGCCCCGCCCCCGCCCGCCCCCCCCTCCCTCCCGGTCCCCGGGTGGCTGCCCGGCCGGGTGGTCGCCGCACTCGCCCGCCAGTCCGCCGAACTCCTCGCCGCCGAGCCGCCGCCGCTCCCCGGACGGGCCGCCCCCGGCGCCGTACCCGTACCCACCTGAACGCGCCCCGCCCCCGTACCCACCCGCACACGCCCCCCGTCCCCGGACCGCACGGACCTGACCTCATGCTGTCGCCCCTGACCCACGACGACCCGGCCTCCGTCGCCGCGTACCGGCTCCTCGCCCGCCTCGGCTCCGGCGGCATGGGCACGGTCTACCTGGCCCGCACCCCGGGCGGCCGGACGGTCGCGCTCAAGACCGTGCACGCCCGGCTCGCGGCCGATCCCGCCTTCCGCGGCCGGTTCCGGCTGGAGACGGACGCGGCGCGGATCATCGGCGCCCGCCACGGCGCGGCCGTCGTGGACGCCGACCCGCTGGCCGAGACCCCGTGGCTGGCCACCGAGTACGTCCTCGGGCCGCCCCTCGACGACGCCGTCGCGCTCGGCGGCCCGTTCCCCGAGCCGACCGTCCGCGCGCTCGGCGCCGCGCTCGCCGGGGCCCTCGCCCAGCTCCACTCCTCGGACGTGGTCCACCGCGACCTCAAGCCCTCGAACGTCCTGGTCACCGCCTACGGCCCGAAGGTCATCGACTTCGGCATCGCCCGCGCGGCCGGCGACGACCACCTCACGCGCACGGGGGCGGCGGCCGGCACCCCGGCGTTCATGTCGCCGGAGCAGGCGAGCGGGCGGGAACACGCCCCGGCGGGCGACGTGTTCGCGCTCGCCGGCGTCCTCGTCTTCGCGGCCACCGGCCACGGCCCCTTCGGCACGGGCTCCCCCGCCGACCTCCTGTACCGCGTGCGGTACGCCGAACCCGACCTCACCGGCGTGCCGGAGGCGCTGCTGCCGCTCCTGACGGCGTGCCTGGCCAAGGACCCGGCGGACCGGCCCACCACCACCGTCCTCGTGGAGCACCTGCACGACGGGCACGGGGAGTTCGCGGACCACCTGCCGCCGCTGGTGCTCGCCGACATCGGGCGCCGGGCGACCGACGTGTGGCTGCACGCCCCGCACCGGCTCCCGGCCCCGGAGGGGGCCGCGGCGACGGAGACCGCGCCCGCCGCCGCCCCGCTCTCCCGCCGCCGGCTGTTCTCGGTGGGCGGCGCCGCCCTGCTCGGGGCGGCGGGTGCGGGCGGCGGCCTGTGGGCGTGGCGGAGCGGGCGGGAGGACGGCCCCCCGACCGGCGGAGGATCCGCCGGGCCCACCGCCGTCCCCGCCCCGACGGCCGCGGACGGGGCGCCCGCGCCGCTGTGGCAGGAGAAGGCGTTCGACCGCGAGCAGCGAATCACCCCGCTGGTCGCGGACGGTGTCGTCGGCTTCGCCGAGACCACGGAGTTCCGGGCGCTCGACATGCGCGACGGCTCCGAACTCTGGACCGAGAGCGCGGTGATGGAACCCCGGCAGATCACCACCGACGGCACGGTCTTCCACCTGTCGAGCGGCGAGTTCGAGGGCCCCGGCGTCCTCCACCTCCGTACGCGCGGGGCCCTCGGCGGCGCGGGGACGTCCCGGACGATCGACCTGAAGGGCTTCGAGGGCTCCCACAAGGGCACGGAACTCCTCACCGCCTCCGACGGCGTGCTCTTCGCCTCCTCCCGGCGGGGCGACTGGGACGTCACCGGGGACCGGGACGACACCGGCTGGCACCTGATCGCCGTCGACGTGCGCGCGGGCCGGGAGCTGTGGCGGCAGCCGTACACGTGGGACGGCGTCCGGCCCTGGCTCTCCAAGGTCGTCGGCGACCGGCTGGTCCTCGGCAAGAACAGCGGCGACCTGGACTCCTTCCTGGTCCAGGCGCGCGACCTGCGCACCGGCCGGCAACTGTGGCGGCGGCGGCTGCCCCTGAAGGACTCCGCCTCGTACATCCCCGGTCAACTGGTGACCGACGAGCGGCACGTCTACCTGGGCGGGGACCGGCTGCGGGCCCTGCGCCTCACGGACGGCGCCGTCGCCTGGGAGTACGGCTCCGGTTCCGCCTCCACCTCCTACGGGGTGCCGGCCGTCGCGAACGGCCTGGTCCACGCGCAGGAGCGGAGGGAGACCCCCGGTCTGGTGTCCGTCGGGGCCGACGACGGCCGCAGACACCGGACGGAGGCCCCGTCCGGACGTCCTCTGTCCCCGTACCTCTTCGCCACCCCCGTGGTCGGCGAGAAGTACGTGTACACGCCCGTGCGGGGCGGTCTCAACGCGGTCGCCCTGGACGGTTACCGATCGGACTGGGTGTTCCGGACGGAGGCGAGCCGCTTCGTGACCGACAAGGAGAGGACCCGGCTCTTCGGGGCGGGCCAGACGTCCGTGGTGTCCCTCCCGCTCGCCTGACGAACCCGCCCGCCTCCCCCAGGAACCCCCTACTCGGAAGCGTCTCCATGACTCCTCAGCCCCTCGCCGCCGGCGACCCGCTCCGGCTCGGCCCGTACCGGCTCCTCGGCGTCCTCGGCGAGGGCGGCATGGGCAAGGTGTACGTCGGCCGGGACGGCGCCGGGACGCCCGCCGCCGTCAAGGTCCTCCGCCCCGAGCTCGCCCACGACCCGCACCTGGCCCAGCGGTTCGTCCGCGAGGCCGACATGGCACGGGCGGTCACGAGCACGGGCGTGGCGCGGATCCTCGGAGCGCGGACGGAGGGCGGACGGCCGTGGATCGCGGCCGAGTTCCTCGCCGGGCCGACGCTCGACGACGCCGTCCGTACGTACGGACCGATGGACGTGCCGTCGGTCCGCGTCCTCGCCGCCCGGCTCGCCCGGGCGCTGGCCGACATCCACGCCACCGGCCTGGTCCACCGGGACCTGAAGCCCCCGAACATCGTGCTGACCTCGACCGGGCCCCGGATCATCGACTTCGGCATCGCGCGCCCCGAGCACGGCCTCACCCTCACCACCACGGGCCAGATACCGGTCACCCCGGGGTACGGGGCGCCCGAGCAGGTCCTCGGGCAGCGGGTCGGCCCCGCGGCGGACGTCTTCTCGCTCGGCGCGGTCCTGGTCCACGCGGCGAGCGGGCGGCGCGCCTTCGACGGCGCGCACGTGGCGGCGCTCCAGTACGAGGTGGTGCACGGCGCCCCGGACCTCGGCGGGGTGCCGCCGGAGCTGCGGGAGCTGATCGGCCCGTGCCTGGCGAAGGGTCCGGCGCTCCGCCCGGACCCCGCGCGGATCGCCGCGGCCTTCGCACCGCCGAAGGGCGCCGAGCGGGTGTGGCGCAAGGGGCCGCTCGCCGAGGACATCAAGCGGCGCGAGGCCGCGGTGAAGCGTCTGGCGGCGCCCGCCGACACCACCGTGCCCGGGTCCGGCCGGCCGTCCCGGCGCCGCTTCCTGACCGGCGCGGCCGTGGGCGTGGCGGTGCTCGGCGCGGGCGGCGGGGCGGGCGCCTGGTGGCTGGGCCGGGGCGGGAAGTCGCCGACCGCCGACGTGCCGCCGGCCGTGGCCACCCCCGAGGCGGCCTTCGTCTCGGTCGTCGACACCGCGCCGGGCGAGACCCCGGACGCGCTGTGGGGCCCGGTCGACGGGACGGCGCCGGGGGACGAACTGCCCCTGCCGGTAAGGGACGTGGTGGTCGTACGGGCGGAGACGGGCGGCCTGCTCGCCCTGTCCGTGACGGACGGGAAGGAGCGGTGGCGGGCGAAGGAGGTCGACGCGGACGCCGGTTTCGTGTCCGTCGCGGACCGGATGGTGGTCGGCGTCGACGGGGACGGCGTCCTGTGCGCGTTCGTCGCCTCCACCGGCCGGTCCGTCTGGCGGAGCGGGTCCGGGGTGAAGGACGTCCTCGCGGCCGACCACGCGCGGGTCTACCTGGTGACGGAGGAGAACGAGCTGCGGGCCGTCGACGCCTGGACCCTCGCCACCGTCTGGACGCGCCCGATGACCTCGCCCCGCTCCCCGAACGGCGCCGCGCGGGCCCTCGTGGGCGACCGGCGGCTCGTGATCCACGGCAGGGACGGCCGGGTCGCCGCCCTCGACGCCGAAACGGGCAGGACCGTCTGGGAGTTCACCGGCCAGGGCACCGGCGGCCAGGCCCCGTCACTCAGCGGCAACATCGTCTACTCCGGCGGCCCGAAGCTGACCGCCCGCCGCCTCGACAGGGGCGACCTCCTGTGGGAGGAGGAGGCCAACAGGAAGGAAGTCGGCTGGGGCACCCCCGCCGCGAGCGGCCTCGTCGTCTTCGCGGCCAACTCCTACAACACCTACCGCTACAAGACCCTCGCGGGCGTCCGCTTCCCGTCCTCGGACTGGTACGAGGTCCTGGACGGGACGGGTCCCGGCGCGCTCGCTCCCCCGGCCGTGGAGGGCGCGACGGTCTGGCTCCACGCCCCCGACGGCAGCGGCCTCCAGATCGTGCACAAGGAGACCGGGGACCGCCTCTTCTCCCTCGGCATGAAGGGCCAGGGCGGCTACCGGATGGCGAGCGGGGGCAACCGCGTCTTCCTCGTGCGGGGCGGCCGGATCGCGGCGATGCCGGTGTACGAGGAGTGAGGGTCCCTCCGCGCCGACGATGCCCCCTCCCGCGCCAACGATGGCGCGGAGGGGGCCGGACGGGTCCCTAGGGCGCCGCCACCGCCGCCTGCGGTCGGATCGGGAGGCGGTTGACCGGGCGGCCGGTGGCCGCGCGGACCGCCGCGGCCACGGCGGCGGGCGAGGTGACGACGGGGACGGCGCTCGCGGGCTTGGCGCCGAAGGGGGCCACCACATCGCGCTCCTCGACCAGCTTCACGATCCGGATGTCCGGGGCGTCCAGGGAGGTCGGGAGGGCGTAGCCGGTGAAGTCGGGGTGGCGGACCAGGCCGCGGGCGGTGCGGAGGTTCTCCGTGAGGGCCGCGCCGACGCCCTGGGTGACGCCCGCCTCGATGCGGGTGGCGAGCTGGGCCGGGTTGAGGATCCGGCCGACATCCTGGGCGACGGCCATCTCCACGACGCGCACGGCGCCGAGTTCCACGTCCACGTCCACGACCGCGCGGATCGCGCAGAAGGCGAGGCCCACGAAGGCGTCGCCCTGGCCCGCGTCGTCCAGGGGCTCGGTGGGGTGGGGGCGGCACTGGGCGGTGGCCCAGAGCTCCTTGCCCTCCATCGCCTCGGTGACCGTCGTCGACAGGACGCCGTCGTACGAGGTGATCTTGCCGTCGGTGATCTGGAGCAGTTCGGTCGACATGCCGAACTTGTGGGCGAGCGGCTGGAGGAGCTGGGTGCGGACCATCTTCGCGGCCCGCTCCACGGCCCCGCCCGACACCCAGGTGTGCCGGCCGTGGGCGGCCGGTCCGGCGGGCGGCTGGTCGGTGTCGACGGGCGCGACGTGCACCTCGTCGATCCCCAGGGTCTCCTGCACGATCTGGCGGGCGAGCGTCGAGAAGCCCGAACCGGTGTCCACGGCCGAGCAGATGACCGTGGCCGTCCCGTCCGCGACCCGCACGGTCGCCGTCGAGACCTCGTCGGCGCCCTCCGCGCCGAGCATGTGGACCATGCCGAGCGCGTAGCCCACGCCCCGCCGCACCGCGCCGGGTTCGCCCGCGCCCTCGGGGCCGCCGGGCAGCAGCCACTCGCCCTCGGGGGTGTCCTTGGGCAGCGGCGGCAGCGGGAAGTCCCGTACGGCGGAGAGGAGTTCCGCGACCGGGGCCGGGCAGGTGACCGTCTGTCCGGTGGGCAGGATGTCGCCGGTCGCCATGACGTTCCGCATGCGCAGCTCGGCCGGGTCCACGCCCAGCTTGGCCGCGAGCTTGTCCATCTGCGCCTCGTACGCCGCGCACACCTGCATCGCGCCCTCGCCCCGCACGTGGCCGGAGGGCGGGTTGTTCGTGCGGACGGCCCAGCCCTCGACGAAGGCGTGCGGGACGACGTACGGGCCGCAGGCGAAGGCCACGGCCGCCGCCAGGGACTCGGACGAGGAGTCGGCGTACGCGCCGCCGTCGAGCAGGATCTGCGCCTCCACCTTCACCAGCCGCCCCTCCGCGTCCGCGTGGTGGCGGTAGCGCAGCAGGGTGGGGTGGCGGTGGGCGTGGCCGAGGAACGACTCCTCGCGCGTGGCGGTGAGTTTGACCGGGCAGCCGGTGCGCAGCGCGAGCAGCCCCAGCGGGATCTGGAAGCCCGGGTCCTCGCGGTCGCCGGTGGCGCCCGGGACGCCGGTGACGACCAGCTTGACCTGCTCGGGCAGGAGGCCGAAGCAGGCGGCGGCCAGGTCGCGGTCGGTGTGCGGGTCGGTCGAGGCCGTGTACAGCTCGACGCCGCCGTCGGGGCGCGGGACGGCGAGGCCCGCCTCGGCGCCGATCGGCGCCGGGTCCTGCCGCCCGATCCGGTACAGGCCCTCGACGACGACCTCGCCGGCCGCCTCCGGGTCGCCGAAGCGGAGCGGGATGTGCCGGATCAGGTTTCCGTCGGGGTGCAGCGGCTCGGCCGCGAACGCCTTCTCCGGGTCGGTGACCGGTTCGAGGACCTCGTACTCGACGGCGATCGCGGCGGCGGCGAGCCGGGCCGTGTCGGGGTGGTCGGCGGCGACGGCCGCGAGGGCCTCGCCGTGGTGCCGGACCAGGTCGGAGGCGAAGACGGGCCGGTCGGCGACCCGGCGCCCGTAGGTGGCCGCGCCCGGCACGTCGGCGGCCGTCACCACGGCCCGTACGCCCGGCATGGCGACGGCGGCGGAGGTGTCGACCGAGACGATCCGGGCGTGCGGGTGCGGGGAGCGCAGGATCGCGGCCCAGAGCAGGCCCTCGGCCCACAGGTCGGAGGCGTACGGGAAGGTGCCCTCGGCCTTCGCCCGCGAGTCGGCCTGCGGGAGCGAGGTGCCGAGGCCGTGGGCGGCCGGCTCCTGTCCGAGGGGTCCGGGGACGTCCGTGACCGTGGCCGTGGGAACGGCGGTGGTCGCGTCGCTGCTCACGCCTTGCCTCCGTCGTGCGGGTGCGGGATCTGGTGCGGGATGCGGGCCTCGTCGGCGCTCTCGGGCGCGTGGGCGGCGGCGCCGGCCTCGCGCTCGGCGACGACGTCCCGTACGGCTTCGAGGACGCCCCGGTAGCCGGAGCAGCGGCACAGGTTGCCGGCGAGCGCCTGACGGGTCTCCAGTTCGGTGGGGGCGTGGTTGCCCTCCAGGAGGTCGTGCACGGTCATGCACATGCCGGGGATGCAGAAGCCGCACTGGACGGTGCCGCACCTGGCCATGGCCCGCTGCACATCGGAGGGCTCCCCGTCGGCCGCGAGGCCCTCGACCGTCCGCACCTCGCTCCCGGCGGCGGTCGCCGCGGGGACCAGGCAGGAGGCGACCAGCCGCCCGTCGACCTGCACGTTGCACGCGCCGCACTCGCCCTGCGAGCAGCCGTCCTTGGCCCCGGCGAGCCCGAGGCGCTCGCGCAGGACGTAGAGCAGCGACTCCCCGATCCAGGAACCGGTGACGGGCCGGTCCACGCCGTTGACCCGGAGGGCGTACGAGGTGTGGGGGTGCTCGTCGCTGTCGGTGGAGGCGTGGACCTCCGCCGCGACGGCGGGCACGGGGTCGGGAACGTCCGTGTCGAGGACGGTCTCCGCGCGGAGACCGGCGTCCGTATCGGGCGCGGGATCCGCTTCGGGGGCGTCCGGCGCGGAAGCGTCCTGTACGGCCTCGGGGGCGTCCTGCGCGGCCTCCGGAGCCGGGTCCGTCCCGGGGGCGTCGGGAGCGTCCTGTACGGCCTCCGGGGCCGCGTCCTCGGCGGCCTCCGGCTCGGGCCCGGCCTCGGGCTCCGGCTCCTCCCGGAGCGCCCAGGGCGCGGGCGCGCCGCCCGGAAGGGTCGCCGGGGCCTCGGCGGGGATCTGCCACTGGCCCGTGTCGCCGGGGCCGGGGGCGGCCTCGGCGGCGGGGGCGTGCTCCGCCGGCTCCGTGAAGCTCCACTCGGCCGTCGCGTGCGGGTCCGGCCCGCCGTACCCGGACCGGTCGAAGGGCTCGCCCTGCTGCTCGAAGTACTCGAAACCGCCCTGGTCGCCCTCGAAGCCCTGGGGCTGTTCGTAGTCCTGGGGCTGTTCGTAGTCCCGCGGCTGCTCGTAGCCCTGCGGCTGCTCGGGCTCGTGGCCCCGGCCCGGCTCGTACCCCTGGACCCGGTCCGGCTCGTAGCCCTGACCCTGCTCGTAGCCCCGGTCCGACTCGAAGGCCTGGTCCCGGGCGTGGTCGAAGTACGGGCGTACCGGCTCCGCCTCGACCGGCGGGTGGTCCGGCCAGTTCCCGGTGGCCGCCGGGTCGGTCGCCGGGGGCGGGACGAGCGGCTGGAGCGGGGTGATCATCGGCGGCACGTAGTCGTGGCCGGGCGCCTCCAGGGGCACGCCGTCCAGCATGAAGTCCGGCGGGAGCTGCACGAAGGCGGTCGCGTCGCCGTCGTACCCCTCGCTCTTCGGGATCGGCTCCCAGCCGCCCTGGTTGCCCTGCTGTTCGTCGCTGCTCACGCGAGTGCCCTCCCCAGTGCCCGTCGGGCGAGTGCGGCGACGGTGCGCCGCAGGTGCAGTACGGCCGGGGGCAGTTGCTCGCCCCCTTGCGGGTCCGGGATGCAGGCGGCGGCGACGTACTCGCCGAACGCCGTCAGCGCCTCCGGCGCGAGCCCCCGGTCGTTGTCCCAGTCCACCAGCGAGGCGATCCAGCGCTCGGCCTCCAGGGGGCGCAGCGGCATCGGCGCGACGGCGCCGACGGCGCAGCGCACCCCGCGCCGGGCCGGGTCGAGGACCACGGCGACGGAGGCGGTGGCGCGGGCCGGGCCGGTGCGGCCGGTGGCCTTGAGGAAGACCTGCGGGGCGTGGAGCAGCGGCACCCGGACGAAGCCCACGAGTTCGCCGGGGGCGAGCAGGTCGCGGCCGGCGAGCAGGTGGGAGACGGGGATCTCGCGGCTGCCGAGCGGCCCGAGGACGATGAGGTCGGCCTCCAGGGCGGCGAGGACGGGCAGCGAGTCGCCGGTGGGCGCGGCGGTGACGACGTTGCCGCCGAGGGTGCCGGCGTTGCGGATCTGCGGGGGCCCGGCCGCGCGGGCGGCGGCGGCGAGGGCCGGGATGAGGGCGGCGAAGTCGGGGCGGCCCATCCGGGCGTGGGTGAGGCCCGCGCCGAGGAGGGCGTGGCCGTCCTGGTACTGCCAGCCGCGGATTTCGTTGATGCGGCCGAGGCCGACGAGTCCGGCGGGCCTGAGCTGGCCCTTGTTGACGGCGGCCATGAGGTCGGTGCCGCCGGCGACGGGGACGGCCGCCGGCATGGCCGTGAGCGCCGCGACGGCCTCGTCGAGCGAGGCGGGCAGCGTCACGGCCTGCGCCGTCTGTGGTGCGTGCGTGGTCAACCCGCTGCCCCTTCCCGGTGTCCCGGCGGTCCCCGACTGTGCCCGGCCGTCGCGCCTGCGTGTGGGCGTACCGTACGTGCTCACAGGCCGGACGTGGCAACTCTGGCACATCTTCCGAGCGGTCCGGCGCGAGGGTCCGCGAAGGACTGTTCCGTCCGGGACGTCCCGGGAGCGGCGGGGAGTTCCGTTTCGCCGCTCTTGGGCAGCGGGGTTCACCGCTCCCGGGTGACGGGGGCCGGGAGGGCCTCACACGTTCGGGGGCGTTCCCTCCAGGGGCCTGCCGAGGACCCCGGGGCGCCGCTGCCGGGGCAGGGGTCCGGAGGGGGGCCGGTAGTCGACGCCGAGGGCGTCCAGGCGCCGGTAGTGGGTGTCCATGCGGCGCTCGAAACCGGTGTAGTCGCGGGCCTCCGGGGCGGGCAGCGCGGACCAGGCGACCTCGGCGAAGGCGGCGAGGCGGGGGAAGACCTGGTAGTCGACGCGGGAGCGGTTCTCCATCACCTCGGTCCAGACGTTGGCCTGGGTTCCCAGGATGTGGGCGGCGGCCTCCTCGGAGAGGCCGGGCGGGACGGGCTCGAAGCGGTAGACGTCCTCCAGGGTGCGGACGTATCCGATGGGCATCGGCTCGTCCTCGCCGGGCGCCTGGCGGTGGTCCAGGTAGACGTGCTGCTCGGGGCACATGACGACGTCGTGGCCGGCCTCGGCGGCGGCGATCCCGCCCCCGTAGCCGCGCCAGGAGGAGACGGCCGCGCCCTCGGCGAGTCCGCCCTCCAGGATCTCGTCCCAGCCGATCAGGCGGCGTCCGCGGGCGGCGAGCCAGCGGTCGAAGTGGCGGATGAACCAGGACTGGAGCTCGTCCTCGTCGGCGAGGCCCAGCTCCCGGATGCGGGCCTGGGCGGCCGGGGAGGCCTTCCACTGGTCCTTGGGGCACTCGTCGCCGCCGACGTGCACGAAGGGGGACGGGAAGAGCTCCAGGACCTCTTCGAACACGCCCTCGTAGAAGCGGAGGACCTCCTCGGTGGGGGCGAGGACGTTCGGGTTGACGCCCCAGGTGTCCCAGACGGTGAGGGCGGCGGTGTCGACGACGTCCGTGTTGCCGAGTTCGGGGTACGCGGCGACGGCGGCCTGCGAGTGGCCGGGGAGGTCGATCTCGGGGACGACGGTGATGTGCCGCTCGGCGGCGTACGCGACGATCTCGCGGATGTCGTCGCGGGTGTAGAAGCCGCCGTGCGGGGTGTCGGTCCAGAGCGGCGAGGCCCGGTGGCCCCACTTGCTGCGGGCCCGCCAGGAGCCGGCCTCGGTGAGCCTCGGGTGGCGCTCGATCTCGATGCGCCAGCCCTGGTCGTCGGTGAGGTGGAAGTGGAAGACGTTCAGCTTGTGGGCGGCGAGGAGGTCGAGCAGGCGCAGGACGTCGTCCTTGGCCGTGAAGTGCCGGGAGACGTCGAGCATGAGGCCGCGCCAGCCGAAGCGCGGGGCGTCCTCGATCGTCTGCGCCGCCAGGGCCGCGACCGGCTTCTTCTTCACGGGCGCCGCGCGGAAGGCGTCGGGGCCGAGGAGCTGGCGCAGGGTCTGGGCGCCCCAGAAGACGCCGGCCGGGCCGCCGCCCACGATCTCGACGACCTCGTTGATCACGACGTGGAGCCGGTACGCCTCGGGGGCGAGGGTGTCGTCGATCCGCAGCCGGACGCTGCGGGTGGCGTTCTCGTCGTCGGTGCTCCGCAGCGGGAGCGCGAAGGCGGCGCCGAGCGTGGTCCGCAGCCAGCGCTCGGTGTCCTCGGTGCCGGGGGCGGCGTACAGGGTCGTCCGGCGGTCGAGGAGGAAGCCGCAGCGGTACGGCCCCTCGACCGACAGGGGCGCGGGGATCAGGTCCGTGGAATCGGTCATCGCGTCAGTCCTTCACCGCCCCGCCGAGTCCCGAGACCAGGCGGCGCTGTACGAGTACGAAGAAGACGAGCACCGGGACGGTCATCACGGTCGAGCCGGCCATGATGCCTCCCCAGTCGTTCTCGTCGGGCTTGAAGAAGACCAGCAGGGCCATGGGCAGGGTCGACTGCGAGGTGTCGCTGATGATGAACGACTTCGCGAAGAGGAAGTCGTTCCAGGTGGAGATGAACGAGAAGACGCTGGTGGCGACCAGGCCGGGGAAGACCAGCGGGAAGAGGATCTGCCACAGGAACCGGGTGCGGCTCGCGCCGTCGATCTGGGCCTGCTCCTCCAGGGCCTCGGGGACCGCCCGGACGAAGCCGCGCAGCATCCAGATCGCGAACGGCAGGGAGAACGCGATGTGCGGCAGGATCAGCGAGCCGAGGGTGTTGAGCTGCCCGAAGTCCCGCATGAGGAAGAACATCGGGATGGTCAGCGCCTCGACGGGCACCATCTGGGCGACCAGGAACATGATCAGGAGCGTCGTCCGGAACCTGAACCGGAACCGGGTGACGGCGGTCGCCGCGAGGAAGGCGATGACCGCGGAGGCGAGGACGACCGTGACGGCGACGACCAGCGAGTTGAGGAAGTAGCGGCCGAAGTCCTGCTGCTCGAAGACGCGCCGGAAGGAGTCGAGGGACGGCGAGAGCGTCCACGGGCGCGGGTTCGCGGACTGGATCTCGCCGGCCGGCTTGAAGGCCGAGAGGACCATCCAGTACAGCGGGAAGGCGACGGCGGCGGCGACGAGGAGGGTGACGGCCTCGGCGGCGAGGCGTCCGGGGCGCCGGACGCCCGGGATCCGGAGGGCGCTCACAGTTCTTCTCCCTGGCGTCGCAGCAGGCGGAGGTAGACGAGCGTCACGGCCAGCAGGATCAGCAGCATGACGACGCCGATCGCCGAGCCCAGGCTGTACTGGGACGAGGCGAAGGCCTTCTGGTAGGCGTACACGTTGAGGACGAGGTTCTGGCCGGCGATGCCGCCGCCGTTCGTCATCACGTAGATCTGGGTGAAGAGCTTGAAGTCCCAGATGATCGACTGGATCGTGACGACGACCAGGATGGGCCGGAGGATCGGCGCCGTGACCGAGCGCCAGATCCGCCACTGCGAGGCGCCGTCGAGGGCGGCGGCCTCCAGGACCTCGGTCGGGACGGCCCGGATGCCGGCGTAGACGGTGACCATCACGAACGGGAAGGAGCACCAGACGACTTCGAGGAGGACGAGGGCGAAGGCGCTGTAGCGCCCGTACGTCCAGGAGAAGTCGCCGAGTCCGAGGAGCCGGTTGACGGGGCCGAGGTCGGGGTCGAAGAGGAAGACCCAGACGGTGGAGCCGGTGACGGCGGGGGTGGCCCAGGCGCCGAGCGCGGCCATCATCAGGACGAGCCGGGGCAGGGCGCGCACGCGCGTGAGGAGGACCGCGAGGGCGCAGCCGACGGCGAGCGTGGTGACGACGCAGGCGGCGGCGAAGAGGACGGTGGCGAGGAGGACCTGCCAGAACTGGGGGTCGGAGAAGAGCGCCGTGTAGTTGCCGAACCCCTGGAACGAGGTGGGTTCGCCGCCGCTGACCTGGGCCTGGGTGTACTCCAGGAAGGAGATCAGGCCCAGCTGGTAGACGGGGTAGACGAGGAGCGCGCCGAGGACGACGAGGGCGGGCAGCAGGTAGAGCCAGGGGGTCCAGGCGCCGGGGCGCCGGGGGCCGCGGGTCCCGGGTGCGGGGGCCGCGGCCGGTTCGGGCCGCTTCTCGACGGGCGGGGTGAGCTGGGTCGTCATGCGGATCAGCCCGCCGGCGCGAAGGCCGCGTCCATCTTCTTCGCGGCGTCGTCGGCCGCCGCCTTGGCGTCCTTACGGCCGCTGACGATCTCCTGGAACATCGTGGGCAGCACGAGGGAGGCGTCGATCTGGCCCCAGCCGGGGGACGCCGGGACGAACTTCGCGCCGGCGGCGAGGGTGTCGGTGAAGGGCTTCACGAAGGGCTGCCGTTGGGCGGCGGCGGCGCGGGTGTCGGTGTACGTGGGCAGGAAGCCCATCGCGTCGAAGAGCCGGCCCTGGGTCTCCTTGCCGGTGAGGGACTTGAGGAGGTCGACGGCGAGGGTGCGTCGGGGGCTGCTCTTGAGGACGCCGATGTTGTTGCCGCCGGCGAAGGCGGGGGCGATCGAGCCGGGGGTGGTGCCGGGCAGCGGGACGACGGCGTACTTGCCCTTCACCGTGCCGGCCTCGACGGCCGCGTGGCTGAAGTCGCCGCCGATGGCCATGCCGGCCTTGCCGGAGGCGAAGGCGGTGACGGTGGCGTTGCCGCCCATCTGGGCGCACTTGGCGGCGGGACAGTTGTCGTCGCCGAAGAGCGAGGTGTACGTGGTGATGCCCTTGAGGGCTTCGGGGCTGTTGATGGCGGCCCGGTAGGAGTCGCCCCGCGCGGTGGCGAGTTCGCCGCCGGCGGCCCAGACGAAGGGCATGGCGCCGTAGGTGTAGGCGCCGCCGACGGCGACGCCGTACAGCTCGGGCCTGGCCTTGCGGATCTTCTTGGCGGTCTCGACGAGTTCGGCCTGGGTCCTGGGGGCCGTCAGGCCAAGCTCCCGGAAGACGTCGGTGCGGTAGTAGAGGGCGCGGATGCCGACGAAGAAGGGGGCGCCGTAGACCTTGCCGCCGACGGTGACGGACTGGCGGGCGGTGGGGTCGGTGTCCTTGGCCTCGTCCCAGGCGGCGAACTCGGCGCTGATGTCGGCGAGTCCGCCGTCCTTGACGTATCCGGCGGTGTCGGTGTTGCCGTACTCGACGAGGTCGGGGGCCGACTCGGGGTCGTTGAAGGCGGCCTTGACGCGCTGGGCGCGGGTCTCGACGGGGATGTACTCGACCTCGACCTTCGCACCCTTGTTGCGCTGCTCGAAGGCGGTGACGGCCTGCTCGACGGCCTGCTCCTTGGGCTTGTTGCTCACCTCCTGGAAGAGCCAGACGCGCAGGGTGCCGCTCTTCTCGTCCGTCGTGGCCTTCCCGTCCGTGGTCTGGGGCGCGCAGGCGGTGGCGGTGAGGCCGGCCAGCAGGAGCGCGGCGGCCGTGGCGGTGACGCGATTGGGAAGCTTCATGGCGGATCCCCTCCAGGTGCGTGTGTTGCAGCATGTGCAATGAGCGTTTCGCTCTGCACAACACGCGTGAGGCTAGGCGGACTCCGGGCGGGCCGACAAGAGGTCTCGACCACCTCAACCACTCCGTGACCGGCGAAAGCACCCTGCGCAACGGGGCACTCCCGGAGGAGCCGGGAAAACGGAACGCCCTCCGCCGCGTCCGGCCCGAAGGCCCCCCGTCGCGTCCGGCCCGGAGGAGTCCGGAAAACGGAACGGCCCCCGTCGTGCGCGCCGAAGCACGCACGACGGGGGCCGTCACCGGCTCGCCCCGACGGCGGGACCTGACTTACTTGCCCTTGCCGCCCTTGTCCTTGTCCTTGTCGCCGCCGGCGCCCATGGAGTCGTAGATCTCCTTGCACATCGGACAGACCGGGTACTTCTTGGGGTCGCGCCCCGGCACCCAGACCTTTCCGCACAGCGCCACGACGGGCGTGCCGTCCAGGGCGCTCGCCATGATCTTGTCCTTCTGGACGTAATGGGCGTAGCGCTCGTGGTCGCCGTCACCGTGGGACACCTGCGGCGTCGGCTCGACGAGGGTCCCCGTACCTGCCCCGCGCTCGGGCTCGAGAGTGCTCATAACCGCCAAGGGTACTGAAAGCCGGGCCTCCGGTCGGTGGACGGGTCGCCCTCAGTTGAGGGACGGGTCGTCCGGGTACGTCGCGACCATCGCGAGGTCGCCGCGCTGCCGCCGCAGCACCTGCCGCCAGAGCGCCTCGGGCCGCGGCGAGGAGACGTCGCCGGGCTCCGACTCGACCACGTACCAGGCCCCGTCGCCGAGCTCCGCCTCCAGCTGGCCGGGGCCCCAGCCCGCGTACCCGGCGAAGATCCGCAGCGAGCCGAGCGCCGGTCCGAGCAGCTCGGGCGGGGTCTCCAGGTCGACCACGCCGATCGCCCCGTGCACCCGCCGCCAGCCGAGCGGGCCCTCGTCGCCGGGGATCACGGCGACGCCGAGGGCCGCGTCGAGGGAGACGGGTCCGCCCTGGAAGACCACGTCGGGCTCGCCGGCGAGCCCTGCCCAGGAGGCGAGGACGTCACCGACGGTGACCGGCGTCGGCCGGTTGAGGACCACGCCGAGGGAGCCCTCCTCGTCGTGGTCGAGCAGCAGCACCACCGCGCGGTCGAAATTCGGGTCCGCGAGGGCGGGGGTGGCCACGAGCAGCCGTCCTGTGAGCGAGGACACCTCGGTCATGCGAGACATGATCCCGCATCTTCGGCGTTCGCGTGGCCCGTCGGGCGGGAACGCGGGAAGTCCGGGGACTGCCGCAGTTCAGAGGGGACGGGGCCGGAGAGCGCGGAGGGCTCGCCGGAACAACCGGACGGTGACGCTCCGCAAGATCACGCGAACAGAGGGTGTTGTGCCGAATTCATTACGTCTGACGGGTCGCCCCGGGCATCCGAAGGAGGTTCCATGGCCCCTTACCCTTTTCACTGGCCACCCGTCGGACCCACTTTCGGAACGCGAGATTCATGACCGGCACAGACAGCCACGATGTACTGCTCGTCCATGGCGGCACCCCGCTGGAGGGCGAGATCCGCGTCCGCGGCGCGAAGAACCTCGT
The DNA here is from genome assembly GCF_040702165.1 of Streptomyces sp. NPDC086147. Lineage (NCBI taxonomy): Bacteria > Bacillati > Actinomycetota > Actinomycetes > Kitasatosporales > Streptomycetaceae > Streptomyces > Streptomyces sp. NPDC086147. Next base: position 441,108 of record NZ_JBFBJO010000005.1, read on the forward strand.
GCCCAAGGCGATGGTCGCCGCCCTCCTCGGCAGCGGCCCCAGCCGCCTGCGCAACGTGCCGGACATCCGTGACGTCCGCGTGGTCCGCGGACTGCTCCAGTTGCACGGAGTGACGGTCCGCCCGGGTGACGAGCCCGGCGAGCTCGTCCTCGACCCGACGCACGTCGAGTCCGCGAACGTCGCCGACATCGACGCCCACGCCGGTTCCTCCCGCATCCCGATCCTCTTCTGCGGCCCGCTGCTGCACCGCCTCGGCCACGCCTTCATCCCGGGCCTGGGCGGCTGCGACATCGGCGGCCGGCCCATCGACTTCCACTTCGACGTGCTGCGCCAGTTCGGCGCGACCATCGAGAAGCGGGCGGACGGGCAGTACCTGGAGGCCCCGCAGCGCCTGCGCGGCTGCAAGATCCGGCTGCCGTACCCCTCGGTCGGCTCGACCGAGCAGGTGCTGCTCACGGCGGTGCTCGCGGAGGGCGTCACCGAGCTGTCGAACGCGGCCGTGGAGCCCGAGATCGAGGACCTGATCTGCGTCCTGCAGAAGATGGGCGCGATCATCTCCATGGACACCGACCGGACCATCCGGATCACCGGTGTCGACAAGCTCGACGGCTACACCCACCGGGCGCTCCCGGACCGCCTGGAGGCGGCCTCCTGGGCGTCGGCGGCGCTGGCCACCGGCGGCAACATCTACGTGCGCGGCGCCCAGCAGCGCTCGATGATGACCTTCCTCAACACGTACCGGAAGGTCGGCGGCGCCTTCGAGATCGACGACGACGGCATCCGCTTCTGGCACCCGGGCGGCTCGCTCAACGCGATCGCCCTGGAGACGGACGTGCACCCCGGCTTCCAGACCGACTGGCAGCAGCCGCTGGTCGTGGCCCTGACGCAGGCCTCCGGCCTCTCCATCGTCCACGAGACGGTGTACGAGTCGCGGCTCGGCTTCACCTCCGCGCTGAACCAGATGGGCGCGCACATCCAGCTGTACCGCGAGTGCCTGGGCGGCTCGGACTGCCGCTTCGGCCAGCGGAACTTCCTGCACTCGGCGGTCGTGTCGGGCCCGACCCGGCTCCAGGGCGCCGACCTGGTCATCCCCGACCTGCGCGGCGGCTTCTCGTACCTGATCGCGGCGCTGGCGGCCCAGGGCACCTCGCGGGTCCACGGCATCGAGCTGATCAACCGCGGCTACGAGAACTTCATGGAGAAGCTGATCGAGCTCGGCGCCAAGGTCGAGCTGCCGGGCAGCGCGCTGGTCTAACGGCGCGCGAACGGTCCCGGAACGGCCCCACGCGTGCGCGTGGGGCCGTTCCGGCCTTCCGGGGTCGTTCCGGCCCTCCGGGGCCGTACGGGGCGTTCTGGCGGGCGAACGAAAGGGCGGCCACCCCGAACCGGGGTGGCCGCCCTTTCTGCGCCTACAGGCCGCTTACTTGCCCTTGGCGGCTTCCTTGAGCTTCGAGCCCGCGGAGACCTTCACGCTGTAGCCGGCCGGGATGTTGATCGGGTCGCCGGTCTGCGGGTTACGAGCGGTGCGAGCGGCACGGTGGGTGCGCTCGAAGGTCAGGAAGCCGGGGATGGTGACCTTCTCGTCGCCCTTGGCGACGACCTCGCCGACGGTCTCGGCGAGAGCGGCCAGCACGGCGTCGGCGTCCTTGCGGGTCACCTCGGCGCGGTCGGCCAGGGCGGCCACCAGCTCACTGCGGTTCATGTCGTTACTCCCGTGTTCTTCTTGCCTGTAAGGCGTGCCACGCGGCGGAAGCCGCGCGATTGGGTACAGCGAAGCCGATGCTGCCAGGGCCCTCGGACAGTCCCCGGACCCGGGTCACATGGACAGACCCTCGCGCCCAAACACGCATCCTGCCCCCACCAGCGGCGGGAACGCCAATCCGGCACCCCCTCGGGTCACAGAAAAGCGCCGGAACCCCGTGGTGGTGACGTTCTGTCGACTCCCCGCGAACCGCACGGAGTCGAAAAGCCACCCTAAAGGCGGGTTTACGCCACCGCGAATCGCGACGCGCCGTCAGCGCAGCGCCCGGCGGCCGTGTCCGGCGCCCACGTCCGGTGCCCGTGCCCGGCGCCGCGTCCGGCGCCGTGTCCGCCCGGGGGAGGCGCCGTCAGAGCGCGGCCGGGGCCGCGCCGCCGCCCGCGGCCTTCGCAGCGGTGCGGACCGCTCCGGCGACCGCGCCCGCCACCTTGTCGTTGAAGACCGACGGGATGATGTAGTTCGGGTTCAGCTCGTCCTCGGTGACCACGTCGGCGAGGGCCGCGGCGGCCGCCAGCATCATGTCCGTGTTGACCGTGCGGGACTGGGCGTCCAGCAGGCCGCGGAAGACGCCGGGGAAGACCAGGACGTTGTTGATCTGGTTGGGGAAGTCGGAGCGGCCCGTGGCGACGACGGCGGCCGTCTGGCGGGCGACGGCCGGGTCGACCTCGGGGTCGGGGTTCGCGAGCGCGAACACGATGGCGCCGTCCGCCATGGCGGCGACGTCCTCGCCGTCGAGCAGGTTCGGGGCCGAGACGCCGATGAAGACGTCCGCGCCGGAGACGGCCTCCTTGAGGGTGCCGGTGACGCCCTCCGGGTTGGTGTTGTCCGCGATCCAGCGCAGCGGCGAGTCGGCCGGGGCCTCGACCAGGTCCTCGCGGTCCGCGTGGACGACGCCCTTGATGTCGGCGACGACGGCGTGCTTGACGCCCGCCGCGATCAGCAGCTTCAGGATGGCCGTACCGGCCGCGCCGGCGCCGGACATGACGACCCGTACGTCGCCGATGCCCTTGCCGACCACGCGCAGGGCGTTGGTGAGGGCGGCGAGGACGACGATGGCGGTGCCGTGCTGGTCGTCGTGGAAGACCGGGATGTCCAGGGCCTCGCGCAGCCGGGCCTCGATCTCGAAGCAGCGCGGCGCGGAGATGTCCTCCAGGTTGATGCCCGCGAAGCCGGGGGCGATGGCCTTGACGATCGCGACGATCTCGTCGGTGTCCTGGGTGTCCAGGCAGAGCGGCCAGGCGTCGATGCCGGCGAAGCGCTTGAAGAGGGCGGCCTTGCCCTCCATGACGGGCAGGGCGGCCTTGGGGCCGATGTTGCCGAGGCCGAGGACGGCGGAGCCGTCGGTGACGACCGCGACGGAGTTGCGCTTGATGGTGAGGCGGCGGGCGTCCTCGGGGTTCTCGGCGATCGCCATGCAGACCCGGGCGACGCCGGGGGTGTAGATCATGGAGAGGTCGTCGCGGTTGCGGATGGGGTGCTTGGACGCCATCTCGATCTTGCCGCCGAGGTGCATCAGGAAGGTGCGGTCGGAGACCTTGCCGAGGACGACGCCCTCGATGCCGCGCAGCTGCTCCACGATCAGGTCGGCGTGGGCCGTGGAGGTCGCGGCGATGGTGACGTCGATGCGGAGCTTCTCGTGGCCGGAGGCGGTCACGTCGAGGCCGGTGACGGATCCGCCGGACGACTCCACCGCCGTGGTGAGCTGGGAGACCGCGGTCCCGCTCGCGGGAACCTCCAGCCGGACCGTCATCGAGTACGAGACGCTGGGCGCCGTTGCCATGGCCGAGTTCCTCTGCTTTCCCTGAGCTTCATTGCTACGCCCGCCCCGGCTGGTTGCCCGGCGGCGCCCTCCGATGGTCGCACCTACCGGCGAGTAGCAGGTAATGCGGTCATTTTGTTTTCGGAAAGTAGTTTCCACCATACGAGAGGAGTGTGGGAAACAGAAGAGGTCCCCGCCACCAGGGGTGACGAGGACCTCGACTTCGTAGCTACGTACTAGATGGCACCGACCCGCCATGCTCGCCTCGCGGCAAGTGGTCCCTCTGAGGGACGAAGGTTGGGCCCGGGGGCTTGGATCGGGCCGGTGCCACACCCAGGCTAACAAACCGCTCCCGATAGTGATTCCAGCGCCACAGGTTGACCTGAAACCGGCCATGGTTCCGGGCCCGCGACGGCCCCGCGACGGGCCACGACGGGCCCGGGAGGGCCCGCCGCGGACCGGGGCTCAGTCCCGCAGCAGGTCCGGCACCCCCGCCGCGTCCGGCAGGTCGCCGGCCCCCGCGACCACCGTGAGCTGCTGCGTCGCCCGGGTCAGGGCCACGTAGAGGACCCGCAGGCCGGCCGGGGACTCATCCGCGATCTCGGCGGGCGAGACGACCACCGTGGCGTCGTACTCCAGGCCCTTCGCCTCCAGGGAGCCGAGCGCCACCACCCGGTCGCCCAGCTCCGCGAGCCAGCGGGCGGCCTCCGCGCGCCGCCGCATGGCGACGACGACGCCGACCGTTCCCTCGACCTGTTCGAGGAGCCGCCGCGCTTCGAAACGTACGGTTTCGGCCAGATCCGCTTCCCCGGAACCCTCCGGGACCGCGACGAACCGGGGCTCGACGCCGGTCGAGCGGACCGCGCGGGGCGATTCCTTGCCCGGCATGGCGAGGGCGAGGACCTTGGCGGCCAGCTCGGCGATCTCGGCCGGGTTGCGGTAGTTCACGGTCAGCTCGAAGCGGCGGCGCGGCCGGGAGCCGAGCGCCTCGTCCCGGGCCGCGGCGGCCTCGTCCGGGTCGGACCAGGAGGACTGCGCCGGGTCGCCGACCACCGTCCAGGTGGCGTGCCGGCCGCGCCGCCCGACCATCCGCCACTGCATGGGCGTGAGGTCCTGGGCCTCGTCGACGATCACGTGCGCGTACTCGGTGCGCTCCGCCGCGAGCCGCTCGGCCCGCTCGCGCTGGGTCTCCTCCCGTACCGGCATCAGCTCCTCCAGGCCCGTGAGCTGGTCCAGCGGGTCGTACTCCCGCTTCCTGCGGGGCCGGGCCGGGGCGCCGAGCAGGGTGTTCAGCTCGTCGAGGAGGGCCACGTCGTGGACGGAGAGCTCCGGGCGGCGCAGCGAGCGGGCCAGCCTGCGCACCTCGCCCGGGTTGAGGATCCGGCGGGCCCAGCGGCCCAGGCGCCGCTCGTCGGCCATCGCGTCGAGGACCCCGCGGGGGGTCAGCTCGGGCCACCAGGCGTCCAGGAAGCCGAGGAAGGAGTCCTCGGTGGAGACGTCCTCGTCGAAGGAGGAGCGCAGCTCGGCGGCGAGCTCGGGGTCGCTGTGCCGGCCGGACGCGCCGGACCTGGCGTACAGCGCGTCGAGCAGCAGCCGGCGGGCGCGCGGGCGCAGCAGGTTGACGGGGGCGGTGCCGCCGAGGACGTTGTGGCGGATGCGCCGCAGCTCGTCGGCCTCCAGCTCCAGGCGGCGCCCGAAGGCGACGACCCGCAGGCGGGTGGGGGTGCCGGCGGGCGCCCGGTCGGCGTCCTCCCCCAGCTCGGGCTGCGCCCTGGGCGCGGGGGTCTCCAGGGCTCCCCTGGCGGCCTTGCGGAGCACCGCGAGCATCCGGGAGGAGCCCTTGATCCGGGCGACGGCCGGGTCGTCGTACGCGGTGGCCTCGGCGCCGTCGACCAGCGAGCCGACCGCGCGGATGGCGACCTGGCCCTCCTCGCCGAGGGAGGGCAGGACGCCCTCGGTGTACGAGACGAGGAGCGGGGTCGGGGAGACGATCAGGATGCCGCCCGCGTACCGGCGCCGGTCCTGGTAGAGCAGGTACGCGGCCCGGTGCAGGGCCACGGCGGTCTTGCCGGTGCCGGGGCCGCCCTCCACGTACGTCACGGAGGCGGCGGGCGCCCGGATGACGAGGTCCTGCTCGGCCTGGATGGAGGAGACGATGTCCCGCATGGTGTGGCTGCGGGCCTGGCCGAGGGCGGCCATCAGGGCGCCGTCGCCGATGACGGGCAGCTCGCGTCCGTTGAGGGTGGCCCGCAGCTCGGGGCGCATCAGGTCGTCCTCGACGCCGAGGACCTGCCGGCCCTTGGAGCGGATGACCCGGCGGCGCACGACCCGGCCGGGGTCGACGGGGGTGGAGCGGTAGAAGGGCGCGGCGGCGGGCGCGCGCCAGTCGATGACGAGCGGCGCGTAGTCGGAGTCGAGGACCCCGATGCGGCCGATGTGGAGGGTCTCGCCGATGTCCGCGGTGTTGTCCGGGCGTACGGCGTCCTCGGCGGGCTCGACGGAGGTGTAGGCGCCGTCGGGGCCCTTCTTCCCGTCCTTGCCGTACAGCAGGTCGATCCTGCCGAAGAGGAAGTCCTCGAACTCGTTGTTGAGCCGGTTGAGGTGGATGCCGGCCCGGAAGACCTGGGCGTCGCGCTCGGCGAGGGCGCCGGGCGTGCCGACCTGCCCGCGCTGGGCGGCGTCGTTCATCAGGAACTCCGCCTCGTGGATCTTCTCCTCCAGCCGGCGGTAGACCTGGTCAAGATGTTCCTGCTCGACACCGATCTCACGGTCCCTGACCGTGTCCACGGCTTCCTGCGCGGCCACCTAAGGCCCCCTTCTCACGTGCACTGGGCAGCCGTCGAGCGTACGCCACCGGGAGCCGCCGTGTCAGGCGGGCGGGGGGTCGTCGTGCAGGAGCCGCTGGAAGAGGTGGTGGTCGCGCCACTCCCCGTCGATGTGGAGGAAGCCGGGCGCGGTGCCGATGCGGGTGAACCCGCCCTTGGCGAGGACCCGTTGGGAGGCGTGGTTGTCGAGGAGGGTCCCGGCCTCGATCCGGTGCAGCCCGAGTTCTTCGCGGGCGGCCCGGCAGGCCTCGGCGACGAGCGCGGTGGCCAGGCCGCGCCCGGCGCGGTGCGGGTCGATCCAGTACCCGAGGGAGGCGCTGCGGAGGGGACCGAGGACGATTCCGGAGAGCGTGGCGACGCCCACGATCTCGTACCCGTCGCCGTCCTCCTCGACGGCGAACCACCGCACCCCGCCGTCCGCGAGCCGCTCGGCCTGCCCCTCGACGGTGTAGTACCGCTCGGCCCGGTACGGCTCCCACGGCTTCATGTACGCCCGGTTCCGCGTCACCGCCCGGGCGAGGGCGGGCGCGTCGTCGGGAGCGGCGGGGCGGACGCGGGGGCCTTCGGCGGTCATGCGCGTACGGTAGCGGGCCGCCGCGCCCGTTCCTACCCGCCGTACTTGTCGTCCGCCGACGGGTCCAGGGCGAGCCGGTAGCCCCGCTTCACCACCGTCTGGATCAGCTTCGGGGTGCCGAGGGCCGTGCGGAGGCGGGCCATCGCCGTCTCCACCGCGTGCTCGTCGCGGCCCGCGCCCGGCAGGGCGCGCAGGAGGTCGGCGCGGGAGACCACCCAGCCGGGGCGGCGGACCAGGAGGGCCAGGAGGGCCATGCCGGCGGGCGGGACGGGGCGCAGGGCGCCGTCGACGAGGACGGCGTGGCCGCGCACCTCCACCCGGTGCCCGGCCACCGGCAGGACCCGGGCGCGGGCGGGCAGTTCGGTGCAGAGCACCTGGACGAGCGGCCCGAGCCGGAAGCGCTCGGGCTGGTACGTGTCGATGCCCTCCGCCTGGAGCCGCAGCGCGGTCACGGGGCCCACGCACACCGCGAGCACGTCGTGCCGCAGCGCCGCGACGAGGTCCGCCCGCACCCCCTTCTCCGCCGCTCGGGAGAGCAGCGAGACGGCGGCCGGGGCGCTGGTGAAGGTCACCGCGTCCACGGCCCGGGCGAGGACCGCGTCGAGGAGCCGGTCGAGCGGGCCGGTGTCCTCCGGCTGGAGCCAGCGGTAGACGGGGACGCCGACGACCTCGGCCCCGCCCTCCCGCAGCGCCTCCACGAAGCCGGGCAGCGGCTCCCCGTGCAGCTGGAGCGCGATCCGGCGGCCGGCCACCCCCTCGTCGAGGAGCCGGTCGAGGACCTCGGCCATGGACTCCGAGGAGGGCGACCAGGACTCGGTGAGTCCGGCGGCCCGTACGGCCCCCTTGACCTTCGGCCCCCGGGCGAGGAGTTCGACGTCCCGCAGGACGGCGAGGAGCTCCTCGCCGTACCCCCAGCCGTCGGCGGCCTCGACCCAGCCCCGGAAGCCGATCGCCGTGGTGGCGACGACGACGTCCGGGGCGTGGGCGATGAGGTCCTTGGTGGAGGCGAGGAGTTCGGTGTCGTCGGCGAGCGGCACGATCCGCAGGGCGGGTCCGTGGACGACGGCGGCTCCGCGCCGGCGCAGCAGGGCGATGAGTTCGTCCGCGCGCCGTGCCGCGGTGACGCCGATGGTGAAACCGGCGAGGGGGCCGTGTTCTTGCTCGTCCATGGACGCAGAGCCTGACGGGGACGCGTGACGGACGCGGTTCGTCCGTATTTCCTGGTCGTTACGGTCCGTGCCGTGCACCGGGGATCACACCTTCGCGTAACCGGGCCGGGCCTCCGGCTCCGTGACGGCCTCGGCGGTCTCGGGCACGGCAGCCGGCCGTCGAAGGTATACCGCCCTGGTGACGGCCATGCAGGCGGCGTAGAAGACGAGGAAGGCGACGAAGGCGGCGGTGCCGGTGCCGGAGGTCTGGAAGGACTGGCGGAAGGCGAGGTTGATGCCGAGCCCGCCGAGTCCGCCGACCGCTCCGATGATGCCCATGGCGGCTCCGGAGAGGCGCCGCCCGTACGCCTCGGCGGCCTCGCCCGCCAGCCCCTTGCGGTGCCCCTGGGCGAGGAAGATCGCCGGGATCATCTTGAACGTGGAGCCGTTGCCGAGGCCGCTGAGGACGAAGAGGCAGATGAAGCCGGCGAGGAAGACGGCGAGCGACTCGATCACGGAGGCGTAGATCACCACGGAGGTCGCGGCGGCCATCGCGGCGAAGGTCCACAGGGTGATGCGGGCGCCGCCGTGCCGGTCGGCGAGGGAGCCGCCGACGGGCCGGACGAGCGAGCCGAGCAGGGGGCCGATGAAGGTGAGCGAGGCGGCCTGGAGCGGGGTGCGGCCGAACTGGGTCTGGAGCACCAGGCCGAAGGCGAAGCTGTAGCCGATGAAGGAGCCGAAGGTGCCGACGTAGAGGAAGGCCATGATCCAGGTGTGCCGGGCCCGCACGGCCTCCTTCGCGGCCCCGGTGTCGTTCCTGACGGGGGCGAGGTTGTCCATGAAGAGCGCGGAGCACACGGCGGCGACCACGATCAGGGGCAGGTAGACGCCGAGCACGATCCGGGGGTGCATCGCGCCCGCGGTCCCGATGACGAGGAGGCCGACGAGCTGCACGACGGGGACGCCGATGTTGCCGCCGCCCGCGTTGAGCCCGAGCGCCCAGCCCTTCTTCCGCAGCGGGAAGAAGGCGTTGATGTTGGTCATGGAGGAGGCGAAGTTGCCGCCGCCGACGCCGGTGAGGGCCGCCACCAGGACGAAGGTGGTGTACGACGTCCCGGGCTCCATGACCGCGAAGGCGAGGCCGGTCGGCAGCAGGAGCAGCAGGGCGCTGAAGACCGTCCAGTTCCGGCCGCCGAAGCGGGCGACGACGAAGGTGTACGGGATCCGGATCAGCGCGCCGACGAAGGTGGCGGTGCCGATCAGGAAGAACTTGCCGGCGGGGTCGACGCCGTACTGCGGTCCCATGAAGAGGACCATGACCGACCACAGGCTCCAGATCGAGAAGCCGATGTGCTCGGAGAGGACGGAGAAGATCAGGTTCCGCCGTGCGATCCGCTCCCCCTTCTCACGCCAGAAGGTCTCGTCCTCCGGTTCCCACCGTTCGATCCACCGGCCGCCCATGTCGTACCTCCGCGGTGTCGGGTCCTGGGGCGTCCACAGCCCCGGTCCTCCTGGCGACGACGCTAGGGAGGCCGCGTTTCAGGCCGGTGCCGCGAGGTGACGGCGGCGGAACCTTGCTCTCACCCGGGGGGCGCGGCTGCTGTGAGCGGGGCACGCGCGCGTGGCACGTCCGGGGCCTCGGGCAGGCCGGGCTCGTCCTCCGGGAGCCAGGAGTCCGGCGGGCGGACGAGCCAGCCCTCGCGGGCGCCGATCTCGGCGGCGGCGGTCCGCAGGGCGTCCAGGCCGGGGTGGCGGAGCCCCTTGCGCCACACCAGGCTCACGGGCGACAGGGGGACGGGGTCGACGAGCGGCCGCAGGACGCAGCCGGGCATGGGCGGGAACTCGACGACGGCGAGGACCGGGTGCCGGTGCTTGGCCATGATCCGGCGGAACTCCTCCTTGCCGACGGCGAGCGGGGCGGGCGGGGCGAGCTCGATGCCGCGCCCGGCGAAGAGCCGGACGGCGAGGTCGGTCCACTCGGGGGTGCGCTCGTTCCCGGCCCCGGCGTAGATCCGCTCCCCGGCGAGCGCGGCGAGCGGGACCTCGGCGAGGTCGGCGAGCGGGTGGTCGTCGGGCAGGATCACGGCCATCGGCTCGTACCGCACGAACTGCGCGTCGAGCCCGGCCCTGAGGTCGGGCGCGAGGCCACCGTACCGGCCGAAGGAGGTGTCGAGGCGGCCGGTGACGACGGCCCGCGCGGCGCCGGTGAGGCCGCTCTCGTAGCGGGCCATCAGTTCGAGTTCGGGGGCGAGTTCGCGGGCCCGGCGCAGGACGCGCTCATGGGCGAGGTCGGGGCTGTTGAGGTCGACGAGGAGGGGCCGGGGCGCGCCCCGGAAGGCCTCGCGCAGCTCGTCGTGGGCGGCGAGCACCCGGCGCGCGTACGGCAGCAGGCGCTCGCCGTCGGGGGCGAGGGAGACCTGCCGGGTGGTCCGGACGAACAGCTCGGCGCCCAGCTCGCGCTCAAGCCGCCGCACGTCCCGGCTGAGGGCCTGCTGGGCGACGTAGAGGCGGGCGGCGGCGCGGGTGAAGTGCAGCTCCTCGGCGACGGCGGTGAAGGCGCGCAGCAGCCGTGGGTCGGTGTCGTACGGGGAGGCCATCGCCGCATTCAACAACACGGGTGCGTGAATGGCCACCGATCAGGTGTTGGACCGGACGGGACCGCGCGCCCGAACCTTGGTCCATGCCGCAACCGGACCTCACCCTGACCCCGGCGGGCCCGGCCCTCGCGCCGCGCTACGACGCCCTCGCCGACCGCACCGGCCGCACCGACCGGCCGTACGACCTCGGCCGGTCGCACGAGCCGGGCCGCAGCCCCCGCGACCGTACCCCCGTCCCCCCGCGCCCCTCCTCCCGCAACCCCTACCGCCGCCTCTTCGCCCGCCCCGGCACCCTCGCCTTCACCGCCGGGGGGCTGATCGGCCGGCTACCCGCGGGCATGTTCGGCGTCAGCGCCGTGATCATGATCGCTTCGGCGTACGGCTCCTACGCCCTGGCCGGCGCGGTCACCGCCACCGGGCTCGCCGTCGGCTCCGTCGTCGCCCCCCTGACCGCCCGGCTCGTCGACCGCCACGGGCAGGCCAGGGTCGCGGTCCCGGCCGCCGCGTATGCCTTCCTGGGGCAGCTGGTCCTGGCGCTGTGCGTCCACGAACGGGCCCCGGCCTGGACGCTCTTCGCGACGGTCGCCCTCACCGCCACGTTCCCGAACAACGGCGGCATGGCCCGGGCCCGCTGGGCGCACCTGCTGCGCGACGACCCGGGCGCGCTGCACACCGCGAACTCCTTCGAGCAGGCCGTCGACGAGCTCTGCTTCATGCTGGGCCCGGTGCTCGCCGCCCTCCTCTGCTCGGCGCTCTTCCCGGAGGCGGGCACGCTCGGGGCCTGCGTCCTCCTCCTCGGCGGGACCCTCCTCTTCACCGCCCAGCGCTCCACCGAGCCGCCGGTCGCCCCGCGCGTCCCGGCGGGCTCCCCGCTGCGCGCGCCCGGCATGGCCCCGCTGCTCGCGGTCTTCCTCGCCACCGGGGCGGTCTTCGGCTCCATGGAGGTGGTGACCCTGGCGTACGTGGACGGGCCCCTCGCCGGACCGGTCCTCGCCCTCCAGGCCGCGGGCTCCTGCGCCGCCGGCCTGCTCTACGGCCGGGCCCGCCGCACGGCGCGGCTGCGCACCTGTCTGGCCGCGATGACGGTCCTGATGGCGCTGCCGCTGCTCGCCGCCTCGGCCGGCTCCCTGCCCGCCCTGGCCGCCGGCCTGCTCGTGGCGGGCATGGCGACGGCCCCGACGATGGTGACGGGCATGGGCCTGGTCCAGCGCCTCACGCCCCCGGACCGGCTCAACGAGGGCATGACCCTGGCCGTGACCGCGCTGCTCGCGGGCATCGCGACCGGCTCGGCGTCCGGCGGCTGGGCCGCCGACCACGCCCCGTTCCCCGCGTTCGGCTTCCTGGTCCCGGTCGCGGCGGCGGCCATCGCGCTCGCCCTGTGCACGGCCGCGGACATGACGAAGGCCCGGCGGTCGTGGTGACCACCGGGCCTGCGCCCACATGGGATGAGTGGAGATGGCGGGAATCGAACCCGCGTCCAACGGTACGGAAACAGAGCTTCTCCGTGTGCAGTCCGCTACGAGTTTCTCAGCCCCGGAGATCACGCGGACAAGTCTCCGACGGGCTCAGTCACTGTTTGATTTCCCTCCAACCCCCGTGACCGGGGCTAGAGGTTTAGATCCCTGAATGACGCCAGGATCCGGGTCGGGACCGTCCCCGGGCTGACGCTCCTCACAGAGGCTTCTGTTCGTTACCTAAAAATTAGGCAGCGAGGGCGAAGCGGGAGTTATCGCTCTTGGAGTTGGCGATTATTGGTTGCGACATATGGTTTACGAGATCATTGCCGCTTCCTCGACACGCTTCCTCTGCATCGGTATCCGCTGTCGAAACCGATCATCCCCATGTTGATTTTTCAAGGTGCGCACCCCTTCCGGGGTGTGCAGGGCCCATCGTACGTGACCAACGGCGGCCGTCGCCAGCGTATTCCCGGCGGCCGGTCCCCCGGCCATGATCCGCCGGACAGGCCCTAGAGGGACTGGCCCGCGCGCTGGCGCCGCTTGGCCGCCGCGACGGCGCGGTTCGTCTCGCGCGTGTCCTGCTTCTCGCGCAGGGTCTGGCGCTTGTCGTACTCCTTCTTGCCCTTGGCGAGGGCGATCTCGACCTTGACCCGGCCGTTGAGGAAGTACAGGGCGAGGGGCACGATCGTGTGACCCGTCTCCTGGGACTTCGCCTCCAGCTTGTCGATCTCCTCCCGGTGCAGGAGCAGCTTGCGCTTCCGCTTGGCCGAGTGGTTGGTCCAGCTGCCCTGCATGTACTCCGGGACGTGGATGTTGTGCAGCCACGCCTCGTGGTCGTCGATCTGGACGAAGCCGTCGACCAGCGAGGCCCGTCCCATCCGCAGCGACTTGACCTCGGTGCCCATGAGCACCACACCGCACTCGTAGGTGTCGATGATCAGGTAGTCGTGCCGCGCCTTCTTGTTCTGCGCGATCAGCTTGCGCTCCGGCGCCTTGTCCTGGTTCTTCTTGGCAGGCTTGCCCTGCACGTTCACGAGTCCCTTTGCCATAGTGCGCTCATTTTCGCACTACGAGCCCCCTCCGAGGCCACTCAATACCGTTCTCGCCCGCTCCTCGGCCCGCTCCCCCGCCGTCAGGTCCGGGGTGATGCCGCGCCCGTCGACGGCGTGCCCGGCGGGCGTGCGGTAGTGGCCGACGGTCAGCTCGGCGACCGAGCCGTCGGGCAGGGTGCTCGGCATCTGCACCGAGCCCTTGCCGAAGGTCCGGGAGCCGACCGTGACGGCCCGGCCCCGGTCCTGGAGGGCGCCGGTGAGCAGCTCGGCCGCGCTCATCGTGCCCCCGTCGACCAGCGCCACCAGGGGCCGCTCGGTGTCGCCGCCGCCCTCCGCGTACACGGCCCGCTCCTCGCCCTCCACGTCGTACGTGGCGACGAGACCGCCGTCCAGGAAGGCGGAGGCGGCGGTGGCGGCCTCCGCGACCAGGCCGCCCGCGTTGCCCCGCAGGTCCAGGAGGACCCCGGCGCCGGCCGGGGCCTTCCGCACCGCGTCGCGCACGCGCGTGCCGACACCCTTGGTGAAGGCCTCGACCCGGATCAGTACGGCCCCGTCGTCGAGGCGGCGGACGGACACCGGGTCCGTCGCGAGCCGGGCCCGGCGCAGGGTCTGCGTCCAGGCGGTGCGCCCGCGCTCGACCCGCAGGGCGACGGACGAGCCCGGCACCCCGTCGCCGCGCAGCAGGGCGACGACCTCGGAGACGGAGAGCCCGTCGACCGGGCGCCCGTCGACGGAGACGAGCCGGTCGCCGGTACGGAGCCCGGCCCGGGCGGCGGGGCCGCCGGTCTGGATCCGGGTGATCCGGACGCGGTCCCCGGCGGCCCGGCCGGCGGAGAGCCCGACGCCGGTGTAGGCGCCGTCGAGGGACTGCTCGAACTCCTCGTACTCCCGCTTGTCGTACACCGCGCCCCAGCGGTCGCCGCTGCGGCTGACGAACTCCTCGGCGGCCTTCTTGCCCGACTTCCCGTCGGCCATGGCCGCGGCGGCGGCGCGGCGGAGGGCGGCGCTGTCGACGGGGGCGCGGTCCTCGGGCCGCTGTCCCGCGCGCGGGGGCGCCCCGGGCCGCTCGGCGGCCGGCTCCTGCCGGGGCAGCGAGCCCGTGGCGGCGGCGGTGGCGAGGACGCCGGTGAAGACCAACGTCAGAACGGCCCCACGGAGCACTCCGCGGGGCCGGCTACAGAGAAGGTCGGTGCCGTCCGGCATGTCGCCCACTCTAGGACAAGACGATGGCGCCGCACGGACTTTGGCCGTACGACGCCATCCACGGTGGGGGGTGTCTTCTCACACCTTCAGGTACTTGCGCAGCGCGATGAGAGCCGCCACGGCGGGCATCAGGAGCCCGATGGCGATCACCAGCGGCAGCTTGGCGAAGACGGCGTCCCAGCCGATGAACTGGATGAGCTGGACCTTGTCGGCGAGCGCGATGCCGTGGTCGATCAGGAAGTACCGGCCGACGAGCAGCAGCAGGCACGCGACGCCGCCGCCGAGGAGTCCGGCGAAGGCGGCCTCCATGATGAACGGCATCTGGATGTAGAAGCTGGACGCGCCGACGAGCCGCATGATCCCCGTCTCGCGACGGCGGCTGAAGGCCGATACGCGCACGGTGTTGACGATCAGCATCAGCGCGATGACCAGCATCAGGCCCATGACGCAGAGCGCGGCGATGTTCATGCCGTTCATCAGGTCGAAGAGGTTCTGCAGGATGTTCCGCTGGTCCTGGACCGACTCGACGCCGTCCCGGCCGGCGAAGGCCGTGGCGACCACCTTGTACTTCTCCGGGTCCTTGAGCTTGACCCGGAACGACGAGGGCATCTGGTCCGGCGTCACCACGGAGGCCAGGGCGGTGTCGCCGTACTGCTCCTTGTAGTGCTTGTAGGCCTCGTCGGATGTCTCGTAGTGGACGGTCTCGACGATGTCCATCTCGTTCAGGTCGGCCTCGATCTGCTCCTTCTGCTGACCGGTGACCGCGCCCTTGGGGCACTTCCCGGCCGTGGCCGCGTCGGCCTTGTTGCAGAGGTAGATGGAGACGTTGACCTTGTCGTACCAGTAGTCCTTCATCGTGCTGACCTGCTCGCGCATGAGCAGCGCGCCGCCGAACAGGGCGAGCGAGAGGGCCACGGAGACGATGACGGCGAAGGTCATCGTGAGATTGCGCCGGAGGCCGACGCCGATCTCGGAGAGCACGAACTGAGCGCGCATGGGTCTGCTTTCTCCTACTCGCTACAGGCTCAGTGCTGGTATCCGTAGACGCCGCGCGCCTGGTCGCGGACGAGGCGACCCTTTTCCAGCTCGATGACGCGCTTGCGCATCTGGTCGACGATGTTCTGGTCGTGGGTCGCCATGACGACGGTGGTTCCCGTCCTGTTGATGCGGTCGAGCAGCTTCATGATGCCGACGGAGGTCTGCGGGTCGAGGTTGCCGGTGGGCTCGTCGGCGATCAGCAGCATGGGCCGGTTGACGAAGGCGCGGGCGATGGCGACGCGCTGCTGCTCACCGCCGGAGAGCTCGCCCGGCATCCGGTCCTCCTTGCCGCCGAGGCCGACCAGGTCGAGCACCTGCGGGACGGCCTTGCGGATCTCGCCGCGCGGCTTGCCGATGACCTCCTGGGCGAAGGCCACGTTCTGGGCCACGGTCTTGTTGGGCAGCAGGCGGAAGTCCTGGAAGACGGTCCCGAGCTGGCGCCGCATGTGCGGCACCTTCCAGTTGGACAGCCGGGCCAGGTCCTTGCCGAGGACGTGCACCTGGCCTTGGCTGGCGCGCTCCTCACGCAGGAGCAGCCGCAGGAAAGTCGACTTTCCGGAGCCGGAGGAACCGACGAGGAAGACGAACTCCCCCTTCTCGATCTCCAGGGATACATCCCGGAGCGCGGGGCGGTTCTGCTTCGGATAGGACTTGGAGACGTTGTCGAATCGGATCACGGATGCACCACGGTCGGCCGGGAGTAGGTGTGCGTGACCTTACGCGACCGGGGACAGCCCTCGCAGTCGCGGTCCTGGCTTGCGCGGTATATCCTTTTCGCCCTTCCGGGCGGACCGCGGCGGACCGGCGGGGCGCGCCGAAACGGCGCGGAGCTGGCACAGTGGTAGGGGAACGTCCGGGTCCCTCCGGTCGTTGCCCTGGTGGGTACCCCAGTGCGGGAGGAGGAGAGCGCATGACCTACGACCGACTGGTGTGCGCCAACTGCGCGGCCCCGGTCGCCGAGGGCCGCTGCCCCGTCTGCCGCGCGAACCGGGAGCGACTGACCCCCCAGGGTCTTTCCCCCGCCATGCTGCTGACGGTGGCGATCGCCCTGCTCGCGGCGATCGCGCTGCTCGCGGCGGTCCGTACGGCCTAGAGCCGCCCGAACGGGCCACAGGGCCGCCCGGACGGCCCATACGAGCCGGAGAACGACCGAAGGGCCGGGGAGAGATCTCCCCGGCCCTTCGTCATGCCCTGCTCACGCGCGGAGGCGTCAGACGGCGGTACGGCCGCCGGCGACGAGACGCGGCAGCATGCGGAAGCCGATGCCGCCCGCGATCATGGTCGCGGCGCCGATGATCAGGAACGAGGTCTCGGCCGCACCGGTCTCGGCGAGCTCCTCCTTGGCCTGACCCTGCTGCACGGGCTGCGAGCCGGCGTTGTTGGTGTCGGGCTTGTTGGTGTCGACGCACTCGGCGCCGTCGAGGTCGACGGTGCAGGTGCCGGCGCCGCCGTCGGTGGAGGAACCGCCACCGGTGGTGGAACCGCCGCCGGACGCGATGGAGCCGCCGTTGGTGGTGGTGGATCCGCCGTTGGTGGTGGTCGCCCCGCCGTTGCCGGAACCGCCGTTGTTGGACACGCCACCATCGGCAGCGGCACCGCCGTTGGCAGCGGCACCGCCGTCAGCAGCCGCACCACCGTCAGCGGCAGCGCCACCATCGGCAGCGGCACCACCGTCAGCCGCACCACCGTCAGCGGCAGCGCCACCATCGGCAGCGGCACCACCGTCAGCCGCGGCACCGCCATCGGCAGCGGCGCCACCGTCAGCGGCGGCACCGCCATCGGCAGCGGCGCCACCATCGGCCGCGGCACCACCGTCAGCAGCCGCACCACCGTCGGCGGCAGCGCCACCATCGGCAGCAGCGCCACCATCCGCAGCGGCACCACCGTCGGCCGCAGCGCCACCGTCAGCGGCGGCACCGCCATCGGCAGCCGCACCACCGTCGGCGGCAGCGCCACCATCGGCAGCCGCACCACCGTCAGCCGCGGCGCCGCCGTCGGCCGCCCCGCCCACGGTCTGGCCGAGGATCGTGGTGCCGTCGGTGTCGCCCTCGTTCCCGTCCTGGATGCTGATCTCCCCGGAGCGGTCCGCGTCCGAACCGAAACCGTCGACGGCCTGCGCGGCACCGGCCGCCGTCAGGGACGCACCGGCGATGATCACGGCACTGGCCGCGACCCGCACCAGGCGGACTCGCGTCTTGTTGGTCATCTGGCTGCTACCCCCAGTAGCTCATCTCGTCATGGGGCAGCGCTCGGGGCCTGCGCGGCAGGGGCGGCGTCACGACTGGACCGGCCCCCGTTCACACGCGCCCCAGAAATGCGCATGCCAGTACGCCACCCTTCCGAGTTTCCGAAGAGGCGTCAAGGTCGTTGCGCGTGCGATGCCCGAAAGATCACCGGCTGACCGACATGCGACGATGCAACTGTGACGTAAACCCTGAACTACGGGACCCGCCGCGTCAGTTCCCTTGTCGACAAAGCGTCCTGACGGCCCGTATTCCGCTTGCGGCAGCGAACAAGTGGTGAATGCGGCGGAACGGAACGGGCCCCGCACCGTGTCGGTGCGGGGCCCGGCCGAGGAGGAGCCGCGGACTACTTGTCCTGCTGCTTGCGCCAGCGGATGCCCGCCTCCAGGAAGCCGTCGATCTCGCCGTCCAGGACGGACTGCGGGTTGCCGACCTCGAACTCCGTGCGCAGGTCCTTGACCATCTGGTACGGGTGGAGGACGTACGAGCGCATCTGGTTGCCCCAGGAGCTGCCGCTGTCCTTGAGCGCGTCCATCTTGGCGCGCTCCTCCTGGCGCTGGCGCTCCAGGAGCTTGGCCTGGAGGACGTTCATGGCGCTCGCCTTGTTCTGGATCTGGGAGCGCTCGTTCTGGCAGGAGACCACGATGCCGGTCGGGAGGTGCGTGATGCGCACGGCCGAGTCGGTCGTGTTGACGCCCTGGCCGCCGGGGCCCGACGCGCGGTAGACGTCGACGCGCAGCTCGGACTCGTCGATCTCGACGTGGTCGGAGGACTCGACGACCGGCAGGATCTCGACGCCCGCGAAGGAGGTCTGGCGGCGCCCCTGGTTGTCGAAGGGCGAGATGCGGACGAGGCGGTGGGTGCCCTGCTCGACGGAGAGGGTGCCGTAGGCGTACGGGGCCTTCACCACGAAGGTGGTCGACTTGATGCCGGCCTCCTCCGCGTACGAGGTCTCGTAGATCTCGGTCGAGTAGCCGTGGCGCTCCGCCCAGCGCAGGTACATGCGCTGGAGCCGCTCGGCGAAGTCGGAGGCGTCGACACCGCCGGCCTCGGCCCGGATGTTGACCAGGGCCTCGCGCTCGTCGTACTCGCCGGAGAGGAGGGTGCGGACCTCCATCTCGTCGAGGGCCTTGCGGACGGAGCCCAGCTCCGCCTCGGCCTCGGCGAAGGTGTCCGGGTCGTCCATCTCCTCGGCGAGCTCGAAGAGCACCCCGAGGTCGTCGATCCGCCCGCGCAGGGTCTCGGCCTTGCGGACCTCGGCCTGGAGGTGCGAAAGCTTGCTCGTGATCTTCTGCGCCGCCTCCGGGTCGTCCCACAGGGACGGGGCCGCGGCCTGCTCTTCGAGCACGGCGATGTCGGCCCTCAGCTTCTCGAGGTCCAGGACGGCCTCGATCGACCCCATGGTCGAGGAGAGGGACTTCAGCTCTTCGGATACGTCGACGACTGCCACGCGTCCAGCGTAACGGCTCCGGGCGGGGAGCCGAACCCGTGACCGCCGGGGGGTGTCCGGCCGGTCCCCCGGGGCCCCGGGGGGCGCGTCGGAAGCGGCCCCGTCCGCCCGGAGGGCGGGCCGGGCTTCCGGCACGCGCCCTACGGGAGGGGCGAGGACTGCTCGGAATCCTGCGGCGGGGCCTCGCCGTCGCCGGAGGCCGCGAGGTAGCCGCCGGCGCCCAGCGCTCCGGCGAGGACGACCGCCGCGACGGCGAGGGTGATCCGGCGCTTGCGGACCGCGCCCGCCTTGTGGCGGGCCGAGCCGGGGCGGCGGGCGCCCGCCGGGCGGGGGGCGCGGGCGGTGCCGAGGGGGCCGCCGGAGAGCTCGTCGGGGGCCGGGACCCGCATGGAGGTGTGGGTGTCGCGGTGGGAGTCGGGGGAGGCGCCGGGGACGAGCGGGACGGCGGCCCGGCGGGGGCCGGGCTCGGCGGCGCCCGGGGCGGCGTAGCCGTCGTCCTCGTGCGCCTCCGGGGCCGGCTCCGCGTCGGGCTCGTCCACGTCCAGCGGCGGGATGCCCTTGAGCAGCGGCAGGACGTCCTTGAGGCGGGCGGCGAGCTCGGAGGCGCGCAGCCGGGAGGCCGGGGCCTTGGCGAGGCACTGCACGAGGAGCTGCCACAGCTCCTCGGGGATGCCGGGGAGCGGGACGACGGTCTCGGTGACGTGGCGGCGCAGGACCGCGCCGGGGTGGCCGCCGCCGAACGGGGTGAAGCCGGCGAGCAGCTCGTACAGGACGGTCGCGAGGGCGTAGATGTCGACGGCGGCGCGCGGCGGGAGGCCCTCGACGATCTCGGGGGCGAGGTAGTCGGGGGTGCCGATGATCCGGGTGGCCTTGGTGCGGCCGGGGGTGTCGATGAGCTTGGCGACGCCGAAGTCGGTGAGGAGGGCGGGGTGGGCGCCGCCGGGGCCGAGCGGGCCCTCCATGTCGAGCAGGATGTTCTCGGGCTTGACGTCCCGGTGGACGACCCCGGCGGCGTGCGCGGCGGCCAGGGCGTCGGCGACGTCGGCGACGATCGCGACGGCGGCCTCGGGGGCGAGCCGGCGCTCGCGGTCGAGGCGGGTGCGCAGGTCGGTGCCGCGCACCAGGTCCATGACGAGGGCGAGGTCGTTGCCGTCGACGACGAGGTCGCGGACCTTGACCACGCGCGGGTGGTCGAGGCCGAGCAGGGCGGTCCGCTCCTGCACGAAGCGGCCGACGAGTTCCTGGTCGGAGGCCAGGTCCTCGCGCAGCAGTTTGACGGCGACGGGCCCCTCGGGGCCCTCGCCGAGCCACACCGTTCCGGCGCTGCCCCGCCCGAGGATCTGGTGGGCGGTGTAGCGGCTGCCGATGTTCCGTGCCAAGACTGCTCCCTCAGCGGCTGCGGTTCACGCCAAACGTACGCGTCCGCGGGCGCCGGTCGTCACTTCCGAGGGGAAAACACCCCTCGGAAGTCGACAAATCAACAGTATTACTGTCCCGTACCGCCGGTAGCACCCGTGTTTCCGGTGCCGGTACCGGTGCTCGCGCTGTCGAACAGGTCGGAGACCCAGGTGGTGAACGACGAGACGCCGTCGCCGATCGCCTCCCAGTAGCCCTTGCCCTCGGCGACCCAGCTCTGGAGCGGGGTCAGCTCCCAGACGAGCCAGCCGGCGACCACGAACAGGACGATCATGACCAGGCAGCCCTTGAGGCAGCCGAGGCCGGGGATCCGGACCGGGTTGGCGCTGCGCCGGCGCGGTTCGCGCGGCGGGCGCGGCTCGCGGGGCGCGGGGGCCTGGGGCGGCGGCTGCGGGGGCGTGTACTGCTGCCGGGGCGGGGCGTACTGCTGCTGCGGGGCGGGCGGCGGCGGAGGCGCGTACTGCTGGGGCTGGTGCTGCGGCTGGTACTGCTGGGGCTGCTGCCGCTGCGGGGCGGGCCGCTGCTGCTGGTACGGCGGGGGCTGCTGCTGGCGCTGCTGCTGGTTGCCCGGGGGGTGCGGGGGCTGCTGCGGCCGGCGCTGCGGGCGCCGGCGCAGGGGGTCCTCGCTCGGATCCAGGTACTGCACCTGCGTCTGCTCGTTGCGGTCGCGGGCGGCGCGCAGCTGGTTCTGCCAGGGGTGCGGCTCCTCGCCCTGCCCGCCCTGGCCGGCCTGCGGCGGGCCCGGCGGGACGGGGGGCATGACGGTCGTCGGGTCGGCGCCGCCGCCCGGCCCGCTCGTCGGCATGACGCCGGTCGTGCCGGCCGGGTCGTACCGCGGCGGCGCGCCCGCTCCGGCGGGCAGCACCTGGGTGGGGTCGGCGGAGCCGGGGGCGCCGTGGGACATCACCTGGGTCGGGTCGGCGGCCCCGGGGGTCTCCGGGACCGGCGCGGGCGCCGGGTCGGGGGCGAGGAGCGCCCCGACGCCGTCCGCCGCCTCGATCTGGGCGGGCGTGGCGTGCACGCCGATGCCGGCGGCGACCGCGCGCAGGCCCCGGGCGAGGTTCACGGCGCTCGGGCGCCGGTCCGGGTCCTTGCTGAGGCAGCGCTCTATCACCGTCCACAGCGGGCCGGGCACGGTCGAGGGGCGGCGCGGCTCCTCGCTGAGGTGGCGGTGGAGGACCTCCAGGGCGGTGCCGCCCGCGAACGGCGGCCGGCCGGTGACCAGCTCGTAGAGGAGGATGCCCGCGCCGTAGATGTCGACGGCGGAGGTCTGCGGGCGGCCCTCGGCGGACTCGGGCGCCACGTACGCGGGCGTGCCGACGAACTCGTGGGTGCGGGTCAGGCCCGGGGAGTCGGCGAGGCGCGCGATGCCGAAGTCGGTCAGCATCGGGTGCATCCGGCCGTTCTGCTCGGCGAGCAGGACGTTGGCGGGCTTCAGGTCGCGGTGGACGACGCCGTCGGCGTGGCTGGCGGCGAGCGCGTCGGCGATCTGGGCGGTGAGGAGCGCGGCGGCGACCGGGGTGAGCGGTCCGTTCTCCCGGATGTACCGGTGCAGGTCGGGGCCCTCGACGAGGTCCATGACGAGGGCGAGGACGTCGCCCTCCACGACCAGGTCGCGGGTGCGCACGATGTTCGGGTGGGTGAGCCGGAGCAGCACGGACCGCTCGCGCAGGAAGCGCATCACGATGTCCGCGTCGTTGGCCAGCTCCTCCTTGAGGACCTTGATCGCGACGGTCTCGCCGGGCTGGCCGGCCACGGCCGCCTCGGCGCCGGCCGTCTCCCGCTGGCGGGCTCGCCAGACGGTGCCCGTGGCGCCGCGGCCGAGCGGCTCCTCGAGCAGGTACTTGCTGCCGATAGGCCGCACGTCACGCGCTCCCTGCTGATCGTGGTCCCGGTGTGGTTCCCGTGATGTCCCCGCGGTCCCTGTGCTCTGTGGTGACACGTCCGGGTGTCCGACCCACTTTAGGGCCTGCCCGGCGGATCAAGGCCGGTCCGGACGGGTCGCGGGCCGGTCGTCCGCCGGGCGTCCCCGGGGGCGGGCCCTGACCGAAGATGTCCGGAACGTACCCCGGCCCTGTCCGGAAGAAGACGCTCCTTCGCCCGGGACGGTTGCCGCGCATGTTCCGAAGGCATGCTCAACCAGGCACTTTTGCGCCCACAGCCGACCATTCAAGATCACTTACGGCCGACCGGCGGGCGCGGTGTCGGTGGCAGGTGCGAGGATGCCCCCAGCACGACGCACCGATGGGGTCGGGAGCCCCGCGCCGTGCCGACCTGTACCGGACGACGCGTCCGTGCCGGGTGGGGGAGACACGGGGCGGCCCCCTGCCGGACACGTCGCGCAGAAGGGACCGCTGACGGCGATGCAGATCCGGCTGACCGTCCTCGCGCCGCACGCCGGCCACGGCGCCGCACGCGCCTGCGACGTGCTCGTCACCGCCCCTGCCGGGACGGCGCTCTCCGCCGTGGCCTCGCAGCTGGCCGCCGCCGTCACGGGCCCCGAGGCCTCCGCCTCGGGCACGATCGTGCTCCACGCGGGCGCGGAGCGGCTGGACGGCCGGCGCTGCGTGCTCGGGGAGCCCCCGCTGGTCGACGGCGCCGTCCTCTCGCTCCAGGTCCCGGGACCGGACGACCGGGTCGGCGAGGCCGCGGCCGCCCGGCTGCACGTGGTGGCGGGACCGGACGCGGGCGGGGTGCACCTGCTGCACGGCGGAGCGATCAGAATCGGCCGTTCCGTCGACGCCGACGTCCCGCTCGACGACCCGGACGTCTCCCGCGCCCACTGCACGGTGACGATCGGCGGGGACGGCCGGGTCACGGTCTCCGACCGCGGCTCGACGAACGGCACGACCCTCGACGGCGCCCCCGTCGGCGAGCGCCCGGTCCGGCTCCGCCCCGGCGCCCTGCTGCGCCTCGGCGAGTCCGCCCTGCGCCTGACGGGCCCCGGCGACGACCTCCCCGGCGGTACGGACGCGGTGGTGACGGCCCCGGACGGCGAGGGCCACCTGCGGCTCGCGCGCGGGGCCGCCGGAGCGGACCGGACGGGACCCGCCGGCCGGACGGCACCGGCGGGCGGTCCCGGGGCGGCCCCGGGCGGCCCGGCGGACGCCGACACGACCCACGGCGGCGGGCACGCGCTCGCGTGGGGCGGCGACGACCCGTACGACGGGTACGACGGGGGCCAAGGCCCCGACGGCGGCCCCCACGACCCGTACGGCTCCGCCGGAAGCGGCGGCGGGCCCCCGGCGGCTCCGGCCGCGACCGCGTCCCGGGCCGGCGGCAGGCGCGGGCTCGGGGCGTGGGCCCGGCGTCTCGCCGGAGGCCGCGAGGAGCTCCCGGCGCCCGCCGCCGGGGCGCACCCTGCCCCCGTCCCCGACACGCACGCGGGCGCCCGCCCGGGCACGGGCACCCGCGGCCCCGGGCCGGGCGCCGACACCTGGCCCGACCCGGCCACCGTCCTGCTCACCGCCCTCGGCCCCGGCGGCCGCCTCTGGGAGCGGGACCCGGACCACCCCGAGTCCCTCGTGGTCCGGCTCGGCACCACGGACCGCGCCGAGCTCTCCGGGGTGCCGGTCACCGTCGGCCTTCGCGAGGCCGGTTCCCTCGGCCTGGCGGGCCCCGGCGACCGGCTCGCCGGGTTCGCCCGCTCGGTGGTGGCCCAGCTCGCCGCCCTGCACTCCCCCTCCGACCTGGAGATCGTCCTCGTCAGCGCCGACCGGAACCGCCCCCTGGAGGAGCGGCGCCGCGCCTGGGGCTGGCTCGGCTGGCTCCCGCACGTCCGGCCGGCCCACGGCCAGGACTGCCGGCTGCTCCTCGCGTACGACCGCGAGCAGGCGCACGCGCGCACGTCCGAACTGACCCGGCGGCTCGACGACGGCCCGCTCGGGCCCGGCTGGCCCAGCGCCGACCGCGCGTCCGTCGCGGAGGCCGCCGCCCGCCACGAGGGACCCCGGACGATCGTCGTCGTGGACGGCGACCCGGGCACGGCGGCGCTGCGCGAGACCGTGGCGCGGCTCGCGGGGGCCGGGGCGGCCGCCGGCATCCACCTCCTCTGCCTCGCCGAGGCGCCCTCCGCCTCCCCGGTCTCGCCGGTGGCGGCGACCTACGAGGCCGCGTGCGCCGCGTCCCTCGCGTTCCGCGAGTGCGGGGCCGCCGCGCTCCTGAGCGGGGACGTGGCGACGGCGCTGCGGCTGCTGCGCACGGCGGGCGGGCGCGTGGCGGGCCACGGGACCGTCGGCGTGGTCGACGCGGTCTCCGTCGCCTGGGCCGAGCGGTTCGGCCGGGCCCTCGCGCCACTGCGGCCCGAGACCTCGGCGGCGCCGCACGGGCGGGCCGCCGCGCTGCCCCCGTCCTCCCGGCTGCTCGACGAGCTGGGTCTCGCCCGGGCCACCCCCGCCTCCCTGATGGCCCGCTGGGCCTCCGCCGGGGACGGGACGGCCGTCCTGGGCGCGGGCCCGCACGGCCCGCTGGCCGTGGACCTCACCCAGGAGGGGCCGCACCTGCTGATCGAGGGCCCGGCGGGCAGCGGGCGCACGGAGCTGCTCCGCTCGATCGCCGCCTCGCTCGCGGCGGGCGGCCGCCCCGACCGGCTCGGCCTGCTCCTGGTGGACGGGGCGGGCGGCGAGCGCGGCGAGGGCCTCGCGGCCTGTACGGAGCTGCCGCACGTCACCGAGCACCTGGTCGCCTCGGACCCGGTCCGGATGCGGGAGTTCGCGCAGGCGCTCGGCGCCGAGCTGAAGCGGCGGGCCGAGCTCCTGGGCGACACGCCCTTCGCCGACCGCCGGGGCGCCCGCGCCCCGCAGGTGGCCGAGCGGCTGATCGGCCAGCGCGCCCCGAGCGCGGCGGAGTCCGTCCCCCGGGGCGCCCGGGCGACCGTCCGCCTCCCGGACGCCGTCGACCACCCGAGCGGTCGCACCCTCCGCACGGGCGACGGCACGATCGGCGCCCTCCCGAGCAGCCGGAGCACCCGCGCCCCGGGCCGACCGGACGACCAGCCGACCCGGGGCGCGTACCAGGGCGGCGCCGACCTCGACGGGCGCGCGTCCCGCACCGGGGCCGACGACCTGGGCGGGCGGGCGAGCGGCCGGAGCCCGTACCCGGGCGCGGACGACGTGACCGGCCGGACGCCCCACCCCGGCTCG
This sequence comes from Streptomyces sp. NPDC086147, assembly GCF_040702165.1. Taxonomy (NCBI): domain Bacteria; kingdom Bacillati; phylum Actinomycetota; class Actinomycetes; order Kitasatosporales; family Streptomycetaceae; genus Streptomyces; species Streptomyces sp. NPDC086147. The sequence continues at coordinate 466,770 of NZ_JBFBJO010000005.1, forward strand.
GGCGACCTCCACGGGCGCGCGAGCGGACGCGTGTCCCGTACCGGAGCCGACGACCTCGACGGACGCCCGAGCGGCCGGAGCCCGTACCCCGGCGCCGACGACCTCGACGGGCGCGCCAGTGGCCGTACCCTCCGCAGCGACGACGGCGACCTCGCCGACCGGACCGGCGGGCGCGTGCCGCGGACCGGAAGCGGCGCGGCCCGGGGCGGCGCGGACGCGTTCCTGACCGACACGCCCAGCGGTCGGCTGCCGCGCCGGGACGGCGGGGGCGGCCCGGAGGAACGCTCCAGCAGTCGTACGCTCCGGACCGACGAGGGCGACCTCGACGGGCGCGCGAGCGGACGCGTGCCCCGCACGGGGGCCGACGACCTGGGCGGGCGCCCGAGCGGCCGGAGCCCGTACCCGGGCGCGGACGACGTGACCGGCCGGTCGAGCGGCCGGAGCCCGTACCCCGGCGGCGACCTGGACGGACGCCCCAGCGGCCGCACCCTCCGCCTCGGCGGCGGCGACCCCGGTGACCGTACCGGCGGACGCGCACCCCGCACCGAAGACACCGGCGTGCGGATTCCGCGGCCCGCCTCGGGCCAAGGCGCGGGCGAGGCGGCGGGCGGTCGGGGCGCCGGGGCCGGGGCGCTGCCCCGGCTGGTCGTCCTGGTCGACGACTTCGACGCCCTGGTCGCGCCCGCGCTCGGCGCCCCCGGCCGGCCGGCCGCCGGGTCCGTCGTGCGGGCCCTGGAGGCCGTCGCCCGGCACGGCGAGCGGCTCGGCGTGCACCTCGTCGTGGCCTCGGCCCGCCCGGACCGCACCGCCGACACCGAGCCGGCCCACAGCGCCCGGCTGCGGATCGTGCTCGACGCGCCCCCGGTGACGGCGGGCCCGGACGTCCCGGCGGCAGGACGGGGCCGTCTCGGGCACCCGGACGGCCGGGTGACCCCCTTCCAGGCGGGCCGCGTCACCGGCCGGATCCCCCGGACGGCGACGCTGCGGCCGACGGTCGTCCCGCTGGAGTGGGAGCGGATGGGCGACCCGCCCGCCCGCCGCCCGGTCCGCGAGCTGGGCAACGGACCGACGGACCTGGCGCTCCTGGCGAGCGCGCTCGACCGGGCGGCCCGTTCGGTGGAGGCGACTCCCGTGCCGCCCCTCTCCCCCGTCGCCCACACCTGAAACACTCCGGAAAGTGCTCCTGACGGCACGTCACGAGCCAATCACGATCGTCCACTTGGCACGGAAGGCGGTATTGCGGCCCCGCATCACCGGGCGTAGACCTGTCGGCACGGGACAGCTCAGCGCACGAAAGAGACGGGGCAGCGATGCGGACAACTCTTCGTCCACGCAAGGCCGCGGTGACCTTCACCGCACTCACGGCGCTCGCCGCGCTCGCCCTCGCGGGCTGCGGCGACGACGGCGTCAAGAAGCCCGGACGCTCCGGGGGTTCCGGAGGCACCGGGAGTTCGGGGGGCTCCGGGGGCTCCGGCGACAGCCCTTCTCTAAAGGGGGAGAAGATCGAGGTCGCCGCCGTCTGGACGGGCCCGGAGCAGGAGAACTTCGCCAAGGTCCTGAAGGAGTTCGAGAAGCGGACCGGCGCGACCGTCACGTTCGTGCCCGCCCAGGACCCGATCGTGAACTTCCTCGGCACGAAGATCGCCGGCGGCTCCCCGCCCGACGTCGCGATGCTCCCGCAGGTGGGCGCGATCCAGCAGGCCGCCGCCCAGAAGTGGCTCAAGCCGGCCGGCCCGGAGGCGAAGGCCCAGCTGGCCGCGAACTACTCGCGCGGCTGGCAGGAGCTCGGCGCGGTCGACGGCACCCAGTACGGCGTGTACTTCAAGGCCGCCAACAAGTCCCTGGTCTGGTACAACGCCGTCGTCTTCGAGAACGCGGGCGCCACCGAGCCGAAGACCTGGAAGGAGTTCCTGGCCACCGCCGAGACCATCTCGGCGTCCGGCGTCACCCCGGTCTCGGTCGGCGGCGCGGACGGCTGGACCCTCACCGACTGGTTCGAGAACGTCTACCTCTCCCAGGCGGGCCCGGAGAAGTACGACCGGCTGGCGAAGCACGAGATCAAGTGGACGGACCCGTCCGTCGCCGCCGCCCTGACCACGCTCGCCGAGCTGTTCGGCAAGCCGTCGCTGCTCGCGGGCGGGACGAGCGGCGCGCTGCAGACGGAGTACCCGGCCTCGGTGACGCAGACCTTCACGGGCGGCGCAGAGCCGAAGGGCGCGATGGTCTTCGAGGGCGACTTCGCCGCCGTCAACATCGGCCAGACCGAGGCGAAGATCGGCACGGACGCGAAGGTCTTCCCGTTCCCGAAGGTCGGGGACGCCGGGACCGTGCCCGTGGTGACGGGCGGCGACGCGGCCGTGGCCCTCAAGGACACCAAGGGCGCGCAGGCGCTCCTCGCCTTCCTCGCCTCCCCGGACGCGGCGAGGATCTGGGCGGGCGCGGGCGGCTTCCTCTCGCCCAACAAGAACCTGGACCCGGCGGTGTACCCGAACGACGTCCAACGCGAGATCGCCGAGGCCCTGGTCGGGGCCGGTGACGACTTCCGCTTCGACATGTCGGACCAGATGCCGCAGTCGTTCGGCGGGACGCCGGGCAAGGGCGAGTGGAAGGCGCTCCAGGACTTCCTGAAGAACCCGAAGGACGTCGCCGGGGCCCAGGCGCGTCTGGAGGCGGACGCGGCGAAGGCGTACCGGGCCGCAGCGAAGGGCTGAGGTACCGGCGATGTCCTCCACCACCGCCTCCACGCGCGCGGGGAGCACGACCGGAACGAACAGGGCCGGAAGGGAGGGGCGGCGGAGCCGGGCCGTGGCCGCGGGCTTCCTCCTGCCCGCCCTCCTCCTGCTCGGCGCGCTCGTCGTCTACCCGATCGGGTACTCCGTCCAGCGCTCGTTCTTCGACCGCTCCGGCTCCTCCTTCGTCGGCCTCGACAACTACCTGGCCCTGTTCACCGACGCCTCGCTCCGCACCGCCGTCAAGAACAACCTGATCTGGCTGGTGGCGGCTCCGGCGGTCGCCACCGCCCTCGGTCTGGTCTTCGCGGTCCTGACCGAACGCGTCCGCTGGGGAACGGCGTTCAAGCTGCTCGTCTTCATGCCGATGGCGATCTCGATGCTGGCCGCCGGGATCATCTTCCGGCTGGTGTACGAGCAGGACCCGGACCGGGGCGTCGCGAACGCGGTCTGGGTCGGCGTCCACGACACCTTCGCCGAGTCCTCGGTCTTCCCGAAGGCCAGACCGCTGCCCGTGCACCCGCTGAAGGCGGCCGGGGACGGCGCGTTCGTGACGAAGGAACCGGTGCGGGCCGGGCAGCCCGTACGGCTCCCGCTGGTCGGGGTGGCGCCGGCGCAGATGCCGGAGGGCGCGCGCCCGGCCGCGCCACCGGCCGGCACGGACCCGGGCACGATCACCGGCACGGCCTGGCTGGACTTCACCCGGGGCGGCGGCGGGCGGCCGAACGAGGTCGACCCGGCCGAACGCGGCCTCGCGGGGCTGCGGATCGAGGCCGTGCGGGACGGGAAGGTGGTCGCCACGGCGACGGCAGCGGCCGACGGCACGTTCGCGCTGCCCGCCGACCGCGCGGACGGGGCCGTGCTGCGGCTGCCCGCGGGCAACTTCCGGGAGCAGTACAACGGCGTCGAGTGGCTGGGCCCGTCGCTCGTCACGCCCGCGATCATCGGGGCGTACGTGTGGATGTGGGCCGGGTTCGCGATGGTGCTGATCGGGGCCGGGCTCGCGGCCGTGCCGCGCGAGCTGCTCGAAGCGGCGCGGGTGGACGGGGCGAACGAGTGGCAGGTGTTCCGCCGGATCACGGTGCCGCTCCTGGCCCCGGTCCTCGCGGTCGTCCTCGTCACCCTGATGATCAACGTGCTGAAGATCTTCGACCTGGTCTTCGTGATCGCGCCGGGCTCGGCGCAGGACGACGCGAACGTGCTCGCGCTCCAGCTGTACCGCTCGTCCTTCGGCACGGACGCGGACCTCGGGGTCGGCTCGGCCATCGCCGTCCTGCTGCTCCTGCTGGTGGTCCCGGTGATGGTCCTGAACATCCGCCGCATGCGCAGGGAGGCCCGCCGATGACCACGACCGACGTCCGGCCGACCCGTTCCGCCGCCTCCGCCCGGCCCTCCCGCCCGGTCCGTTCCCCGGCGGCGCGGCTCGCGTCCGCGGCCGCGTCCGGCGCGGTCCGCGTCTTCCTCGTCCTGGCGGGCCTGTTCTGGCTGCTGCCGACGGTCGGACTGCTGCTCTCCTCGCTCCGCTCGCCGCCCGACATCGCGGCGAGCGGCTGGTGGGAGGTGTTCACGGCCCCGGCCCGGCTGACCACGGAGAACTACGCCCATCTGCTCGCGAACGACACGATCACCGGCTCGCTGCTCAACACGGTCCTGATCACCGTCCCGGCCACGCTGCTCGTCCTGGTGATCGGCTCGTTCGCCGGGTACGCGTTCGCGTGGCTGGAGTTCCCGGGCCGGGACTGGTGGTTCCTGGGCGTGGTCGCCCTGCTCGTGGTGCCGGTGCAGGTCGCCCTGGTCCCGGTGTCGAAGCTGTTCGGGGTGGTCGGGCTCTTCGAGACGACCGCCGGGGTGGTCCTCTTCCACACGGCCTTCGGCCTGCCGTTCGCGATCTTCCTGCTGCGGAACTTCTTCGCGGAGATCCCGCGCGAGCTCCTGGAGGCGGCGCGGCTGGACGGGGCGGGCGAGATCCGGCTGTTCACCCGGGTGGTGCTGCCGCTGGGCGGCCCGGCGATCGCCTCGCTCGGCATCTTCCAGTTCCTCTGGGTCTGGAACGACATGCTGATCGCCCTGATCTTCGCGGACTCGCAGTCGCCGCCGATCACGGTGGCGCTCCAGCAGCAGGTCCGGCAGTTCGGCAACAACGTGGACGTGCTCGCGCCGGGCGCGTTCCTGTCGATGGTGGTGCCGCTGGTGGTGTTCTTCGCGTTCCAGCGCCAGTTCGCGTCGGGGGTGATGGCGGGTGCGGTGAAGTAGCCCGTACGGCCCCGGGGTTCGAGGCCGCTCGGCCCCTGCGCGGGGTCAGGCCCTGAGCGCCGCCACCGCCGAGCGCGCGAGGTCGTCGACGTACCCCGGGGGCGGCGGGGTGCGGACGACGCCGAGGCGCCAGTACAGCGGCCCGACGACCAGGTCGAGGGCCCGGTCCGGGTCGGCGTCCTCGGGGAGTTCGCCGCGCTCGACGGCCGCGCGGACGATCCGGGCGACGACGCCCTGCTGCCCGTCGAGCAGCGCGGCCCTGACGGCGTCGGCGATCTCGGGGTGCCGGGCCGCCTCGACCAGGAGGTCGGGGACCACCCGTGAGGCGACCGGGTGGCTCAGGGCGTGCGAGGCCACTTCGAGGAGGGCGCGCACGTCCCCGTACAGGGAGCCGGTGGCGGGCGCCGGCAGGCCCTGGACGGCGAAGGCGCCGACGAGGTCGAGGACGAGGGAGAGCTTGGACTTCCAGCGCCGGTAGACGGCGGTCTTGCCGACGCCCGCGCGGCGCGCGATCCCCTCGATGGACATCCGGGCGAAGCCGACGGCCGCGAGCTCCTCGAAGACGGCGGCGCGGATGGCCTCGGTCACGTCCTCGCGGAGCACGGCGGCCCCGGCGGGGGCGCGGCGGGGGGTCGGTTCGCTCATGGACGGCATCCTAACCAACGCCCACGTGACGACGATACGGTTGCGTTCCGTCGTAGAGCGCCCTACTGTCCCCGTAGCGACGATACGGTCCCGTTCCGTCGCACTCGTCATCCGTGCCCGCATCCCGTCATCCGTGCCCCCGCACCCGTCGGCCGCCGCGCCCCGGGCCCGGAAGCCGACCGCACCCGCACCCGCACCGAAAGCCCGCCCATGACCACACCCGCACCCATGGCCACGCCCACGGCCGTGACCGCACCGCCCCCGCCGTGGACCGCCCCTCCCCCCGAGGACCTCCGCGCGCTCGCCCTCCGTCACGGCCTGACCGTCGCCGGGGCCCGCCCGCCACTGCCCGAGTACGTACGGCAGCTCTGGTCCCGCCGCGACTTCGTCGTCGCCTTCGCGACCGCCCGCCTGACCGCCCAGTACAGCCAGGCGCGCCTCGGCCAGCTCTGGCAGGTGGCGACCCCGCTGCTCAACGCGGCCGTCTACTACCTGATCTTCGGCGTCCTCATGAACGCCCGGCAGAGCGTGCCCGACTACGTGCCCTTCCTGCTCACCGGCGTCTTCGTGTGGACCTTCACCTCCGGCACCCTCCTGGCCGGCACCCGGGCGATCAGCGGCAACCTCGGCCTGGTCCGCGCCCTGCACTTCCCGCGCGCGACCCTGCCGCTCTCGCTCGCCCTCCAGCAGCTCCAGCAGTTCCTGCTCTCGCTGGTCGCGCTCCTCGCGATCCTGCTCTGCTGCGGCCAGCTCCCCACCTGGCGGTGGCTGCTGGTCGTCCCGGCGCTCGCCCTCCAGACCCTGTTCAACACGGGCGCGGCGCTCGTCCTGGCCCGGATCGCGGCCCGCACCCCGGACGTCAGCCAGCTGATGCCGTTCGCGCTCCGCACCTGGATGTACGCCTCGGGCGTCATGTGGTCGATCCGGCACCCGACGGGCACCGGGCGCCTCCCCGGGGGCGCGACGCTCGCCCTCCAGTGCAATCCGGTGGCGGTCTACATCGACCTGATGCGCTCCGCCCTGATCGGGAGCCACACCCCGGACCGCCTGCCGCCGTACGTCTGGGCGCTCGCCGTCGGCTGGGCCCTGCTGTCCTTCGGGGGGGGCTTCCTCTGGTTCTGGCAGGCGGAGGAGAGGTACGGCCGTGGCTGAGGCGCACGAGCAGGAGAGGATCCCGACCGTCGTGGCCGACGGCGTCCACGTCACGTACACCGTGCACGGACACGGGAAAGGGAACGGGAACAAGCACGGGAAAGCGGGCGGCGGGCGGCGGGGACGCCCCTCGGCCACCCGCCGGGTCCACGCCGTCAAGGGGATCGACTTCGTCGCGTACCGGGGCGAGGCGATCGGCCTGATCGGTTCGAACGGATCGGGGAAGTCCACCCTCCTGAAGGCCGTCGCGGGACTCCTGCCCGTCGACCGCGGCCGGATCTACACCCACGGCCGCCCCGCCCTCCTCGGCGTCGACGCGGTCCTGATGAACGACCTGACGGGCGAGCGGAACGTCATCCTCGGCGGCCTCGCGATGGGCATGAGCCGCGCGGAGGTCCGCGAGCGCTACGACGGGATCGTCGAGTTCTCGGGCATCAACGAGAAGGACGACGCGATCTCCCGCCCGATGCGGACGTACTCCTCCGGGATGGGGGCCCGGCTGCGCTTCTCCCTCGCCGCCGCGAGGAGCCACGACGTGCTGCTCGTCGACGAGGCCCTGGCCACCGGCGACGCGCGCTTCCGCCGCCGCAGCCGGCGGCGGATCGACGAACTGCGGGCGGCGGCCGGGACGGTCTTCCTGGTCAGCCACTCGAACTCCACGATCGCGGAGACCTGCGGGCGCGCCCTGTGGCTGGAGGCGGGGAGGCTGCGGATGGACGGCCCGGCGCGGGAGGTGGTGGCCGCGTACGAGGAGTTCACCGCGTCAGAGGCGAAGACCACCGGCAAAAGAGACATTACGGGCTAAAGTGCGGTCGGGTGACGAACGATCAGCCGCAGACCTCCCACCCGGCCGGCACCGAACCCCCCGGCACCGCACCGCCCGGCTCCCCCACGTCCGGCCCCACCGCCGACGCCCCCCGCCCCACCAGTACGAGCACCGAGCCCCCCGCCCTCACCCGCTCCCCCTTCGCGTCGGACACCTTCACCTCCGCCACCTTCGTCACGGTCGGCAGCGGCCCCCGGCTCGCGCTCGCCGCCGTCTGGCTCCTCACCCGGGCCGGCATGCTCCTGCTGCTGCTCCGCGACGACCTCGGCATCGGCGGCGTGGCCCGCGAGGTGGCGCTCTACGAGCACTGGTACGGGAAGTTCGCCGCGGGCACCTTCCCGCCCGGCGACACCACCTGGCAGTACCCGCCGGGAGCCGGGCTCGTGATCATGTCCCCGGGCGTCCTCCCCTGGCTCACCTACTTCCAGGCCTTCGTCACCCTCACCCTCCTGGCCGACGCGGTCGTCACCCTCGCGCTCGCCCGCGCCGACGGCGCCCGCCTCACCCACGGCGCCTGGGTCTGGGTCTGCGGCCTGCCGCTCCTCCTCCACCTGCCCCTCGCCCGGTACGACGTCCAGACCACCGCCCTGGCCGTCCTCGCCCTGCTCGCCCTCACCGCCCGCCGGACCGCCGCCCACCAGCTCGGCGGGGCGCTCGCCGGGATCGGGGCCATGGTCAAGGTGTGGCCGGCGCTCGCCCTCCTGGGCACGCCCCGGGGCCGTACCACCCGGCAGGCGTGGACCGCCGCCGTCGTCACCGCCGCCGCGCTCCTCGCCACCCTCGCGCTCTTCTTCTCCGAGTCCTTCGGCTTCCTGCGCCAGCAGGGCGACCGGGGCATCCAGATCGAGTCGCTGGGCGGCACGGCCCTCGCGCTCGCCCGGTCCGCCGGCGCCTGGCCGGGGAGCGTCGAGTTCCGCTACGGCGCCCTGGAGTACGTCGGCCCGTACGTCTCCACCCTCGGCCACCTCTCCCTGCTGCTCACCGCCACCGCCCTGTGCTGGCTGGTCCTCTGGCGCATCCGGGCCCACCGCTGGACCCCCGCCACCCCGTACGACACGGCCTTCGCCGCCGTCCTGCTCTTCACCGTCACCAGCCGGGTGATCAGCCCCCAGTACATGATCTGGCTGCTCGGGCTCGCCGCCGTCTGCCTGACCTCGCGGGACACCGTGATGCGCCCGGTGGCGCTGCTGCTGCTCCCGGCGGCGGCGCTGAGCGCGCTCGCGTACCCCGTCCTCTACTTCGACGTCATCGACGGCACCCCCACGGGCCTCGCCGTCATGGTGGTCCGCAACGGCCTGCTGCTCACCGCGGCCCTGCTCGCCGCCCGCCGCCTGTGGACCTCGACGGTCGCCGCCGCGCCGGAGGAGTGAGCCCGGCGGGAAAGCGCGAGGGGCCCCGCCGGAGAACCGGCGGGGCCCTCGCGCACGTACTCCTAGCTGTGCGAGCGCAGCAGCGTGCGCATCGTCCGCATCGCCACCGACAGGTTCGCCAGGTCGAAGGTGTCCGAGCCCTGGATCTCCTCCAGGGTCGTCCGCGCGCGGCCCAGGATCGCCGCGTTCTTCTCCTCCCAGGCCTTGAACCGCTCCTCCGGGCTGGCGTTGTCGCCGCCGGCCGTCAGGACGTCCTGCGTGAGCGCCGCGTGCGCCGCGAACAGGTCCTCGCGGATCGAGGCGCGGGCCATCGACTGCCAGCGGTCGTCGCGCGGCAGCTCGATGATCCGGTCCATCAGGTCGGTGATCCGCAGCCGGTCGGCCAGGTCGTAGTAGACCTCGGCCACCGCGAGCGGGTCCGTGTCCGTCCGGTCCGCGATCGCGACGATGTCGAGCGCCGGGAAGGCGGAGGAGAAGCCGGCGACCCGCCGCGCGAGCTCCTCCGGCACGCCGAACCCGGTCAGCTCGTCCAGGATCGACCGGTACCAGTCCAGGTCCGCGCCGCGCAGCAGCTCCGGCAGCCGCGACCAGACCTCCTCGACGCGCTCGGCGAAGAACTCGATGGTCTCGGTGAGCTGGAGCGGCTGCGGCCGGTTGTTGAGCAGCCAGCGCGTGCCGCGCTCGACGAGCCGGCGCGAGTGCAGCCGCATCCGGGTCTGGATCTCGGCCGGGACCTCGTTGTCGAGGGCCTCGACGGCGTCCCAGACCTGGCCGAGGCGGAAGACGATACGGGCGGCGGTCTGCGCCCGGACGATCTCCTCGACCGACGCGCCGGTCTCCTCGCGGAGGCGGTGCAGGAAGGTCGAACCGCCCGCGTTCACCGTGTCGTTGACCAGGACGGTGGTGACGATCTCGCGGCGCAGCGGGTGGTGGTCGACCGCGTCGGTGAACTCCCGGCGCAGCAGCGTCGGGAAGTACGCGTGGAGCAGCCCGGTCAGGTACGGGTCGTCCGGCAGCTCCGTGCCGATCAGCTCGTCGGCCAGCGTGATCTTGGTGTACGCGAGGAGGACGGCGAGCTCGGGCTGGCTCAGGCCCTTGCCGTTGTTGAGGAGTTCGCGGATCTGCCGGTCGTTGGGCAGGAACTCCAGGGAGCGGTCGAGGGCCCCGTCGCGGCCCAGGCGGCGCATGAACCGCTGGTGGGCGTGGAGCAGGGACGGCGACTGGGCGACGGCGTTGGCCAGGGCCGTGTTCTGCGCGTAGTTGTTGCGCAGGACGAGCGTGCCGACCTCGTCGGTCATCTCCGCGAGGATCTTGTTGCGCTGCTTGACGGTCATGTCGCCCTCGGCGACGAGCCCGTTGAGCAGGATCTTGATGTTGACCTCGTGGTCGGAGGTGTCGACGCCGGCGCTGTTGTCGATGGCGTCGGTGTTGACCTTGCCGCCCTGGCCCTCGGGGCCGCCGGAGCGGGCGAACTCGATGCGGCCGAGCTGGGTCGCGCCGAGGTTGCCGCCCTCGCCGACCACCTTCGCGCGCACGTCCTGGCCGTCGACGCGGATGGCGTCGTTGGCCTTGTCGCCGACGTCGGCGTTCGACTCGGCCGAGGACTTGACGTACGTGCCGATGCCGCCGTTCCACAGCAGGTCGACGGGCGACTGGAGGATCGCCTTCATCAGCTCGGCCGGGGTCATCTTGGTGATCCCGTCCTCGATGCCGAGGGCGGCCCTGACGTGCGCGTTGACCGGGATCGACTTGGCACTGCGGGGGTGGACGCCGCCGCCCGGGGAGAGCAGCGAGGTGTCGTAGTCGGCCCAGGACGAGCGGGGCAGCTCGAAGAGGCGGCGGCGCTCGGCGTACGAGACGGCCGCGTCGGGGTTCGGGTCGAGGAAGATGTGCCGGTGGTCGAAGGCGGCGACCAGGCGGATGTGCTCGGAGAGCAGCATGCCGTTGCCGAAGACGTCGCCGGACATGTCGCCGACGCCGACGACCGTGAAGTCCTCGGTCTGGGTGTCGTGGCCGAGCTCGCGGAAGTGCCGCTTGACGGACTCCCAGGCGCCGCGGGCGGTGATGCCCATGCCCTTGTGGTCGTAGCCGGCCGAGCCGCCGGAGGCGAACGCGTCGCCGAGCCAGAAGCCGTACGCCTCCGCGACCCCGTTGGCGATGTCGGAGAAGGTCGCGGTGCCCTTGTCGGCGGCGACGACCAGGTAGGTGTCGTCCTCGTCGTGGCGGACCACGTCGACCGGCGGCACGACCTCGCCCGCGACCAGGTTGTCGGTGATGTCGAGCAGGGCCGAGATGAACGTCTTGTACGAGGCGATGCCCTCGGCCATCCAGGCGTCCCGGTCCACGGACGGGTCCGGGAGCTGCTTGGCGACGAAGCCGCCCTTGGCGCCGACCGGCACGATGACGGTGTTCTTCACCATCTGCGCCTTGACCAGGCCGAGGATCTCGGTGCGGAAGTCCTCGCGCCGGTCGGACCAGCGCAGACCGCCGCGGGCGACCTTGCCGAAGCGCAGGTGGACGCCTTCGACGCGCGGCGAGTACACCCAGATCTCGAAGGCGGGGCGCGGGGCCGGCAGGTCGGGGATGGCCTGCGGGTCGAACTTCATCGACACGTAGGAGTGCGGCCGGAGGTTCGAGTCCTGCTGGAAGAAGTTGGTCCGCAGGGTGGCCTTGATGACGGTCAGGAAGGAGCGCAGGATGCGGTCCTCGTCCAGGCTCGCGACCTGGTCCAGGGCGGCGTCCAGCTCTTCGAGGAGCGCGTCGATCAGCTCGGTGCCGGCGCGCTGGCGCTCCGGCGCCATCCGGGCCTCGAAGAGGTTGACGAGCAGCCGGGTGGTGTGGACGTTGTTGCGGAGGGTGTCCTCCATGTAGTCCTGGCTGAAGGTCGCGCCGGCCTGCCGCAGGTACTTGGCGTAGGCGCGCAGCACCATCGCCTCGCGCCAGTTCAGACCGGCGGAGAGGACGAGGGAGTTGAAGCCGTCGTTCTCGGCCTCGCCGGTCCAGGTGGCGGCGAAGGCCTCCTGGAAGCGCTCGCGGGCGTCGTCGCCCAGGGTCACGCCGCTGCCGTTGGTGGCCGGGAGCCGCAGGCCGAAGTCGTAGATCCAGGCGTGGGTGCGGTCGGCGCAGCGCAGCTCGTAGGGGCGCTCGTCGGTGACCTCGACGCCGAGCCGGTTGAGGACCGGCAGGACGGCGGAGAGGGAGATCTGGTCGCCCGTCTTGTAGATCTTGAAGCGGCGCTCGCCGGGGCCCGCGAGGACCGGCTCGTAGAGGGAGAGCGAGAAGTCCTCGTCGCTGCCGGCGAGGGCCTCCAGGTGGACCAGGTCGGAGACGGCCGCGCGCGGCGAGTGGTCGGCCTTGTAGCCCTCGGGGAAGGCGTTGCCGTAGCGGCGCAGCAGCTCGGCGGCGCGCTCCTCGCCCAGCTCGGCGTTGAGCGCCTCGCCGAAGCCGTCGGACCAGGAGCGGGCGGCCTCGACGAGCCGGCCCTCGATGCGCTCGACGTCGGCGTCGGTGAGCTTGGCCAGCTCGGTGCCGGGCTCGACGCGGACGACGAAGTGCAGCCGGGAGAGGATCGACTCGGTGTTCCAGGCGGTGAAGTCGACGCTGGTGCCGCCGAGCTCCTCCTTCAGGATGTCGATGATCCGCAGCCGGACGCGGGTGGTGTAGCGGTCGCGCGGCAGGTAGACGAGGGCCGAGTAGTAGCGGCCGTACTCGTCCTGGCGCAGGTAGAGCCGCAGCCGGCGCCGCTCCTGGAGGTAGAGGACGCTGGTGACGACGGACCGGAGCTGGTCGACCGGGGTCTGGAACAGCTCGTCGCGCGGGTAGGTCTCCAGGATCTGGAGCAGGTCGCGGCCGTCGTGGCTGTTCGGGGAGAAGCCGGCGCCCGCCAGGACCTCCTGGACCTTGCGCTTGACGACCGGGACGCGGCGGACGGACTCGGTGTAGGCGGCCGAGGAGAACAGGCCGAGGAAGCGACGCTCGCCGACGACGTTGCCGTCGGCGTCGAACTTCTTCACGCCGACGTAGTCGAGGTACGAGGGGCGGTGCACGGTCGCCCGGCTGTTGGCCTTCGTCAGGATCAGCAGCTTGTGCTCGCGGGCCTTGGCCCGGGCGTCGGCGGGCAGCCGGCTGAAGGAGGGCGACACGGGGTGGGCGTGGTGGCCCTCGTCGTCGCCGGAGTGGGGCGGGTCGGAGCGCAGGATGCCGAGGCCGGTGCCGGGCACGGCGGACAGGGCGTCGCCGTCGACGAGCTCGTACTCGCGGTAGCCGAGGAAGGTGAAGTGGTCGTCGGCCAGCCAGCGCAGCAGCTCGCGGGCCTCTTCCACCTCGGTCGGGCGCAGGTCGGAGGCGGTGGGCTCGTCGGGGAGGCCGTCCGCGATGCGCAGCGCGGCGTCGCGCATCTTCTCCCAGTCCTCGACCGTCTCGCGGACGTCGGACAGGACGCGGCGCAGGTCGGCGGTGATCTGCTTGAGGTCGGCGCGGTCGGTCTCGCGGTCGATCTCGACGTGGATCCAGGACTCGGTGAGCGCGTCGTGCGGCAGCTCGCCGTGGATCTGGGCCGACAGGACCTCGATGAGGCGGCCGGTGACGTCGCGGCGGACGAGGACCTGCGGGTGGATCACGACGTGGATTCCGCGACCCTGGCGGGACAGCTCGTTGGTGACCGAGTCGACGAGGAAGGGCATGTCGTCGGTGACGACCTCGACGACGGAGTGGCTGCTGGTCCAGCCGTTCTCCTCGACCGTCGGGGTGTGGACGCGCACGTTCGCCGTGCCCTGTGGCCGGTTCTCCGCCAGGCGGTAGTGGGAGAGGGCGGCGCCGAAGACGTCGACCGGGTCCCGGTCGGACAGGTCCTCGGGCGCGGTGTGCAGGTAGTAGCGCTGGAGGTACTCGAGCACGGTGTCGCCGTCCGGGCGCTCGCCCGAACCCTCCGGCCCCGTCGGGAGTCGCCCCCCGACCGGGCTGTGCTCAGCTACCCGGGCGGCCCTTTCGAGCAGCTCGGCCTTGGCTTCGTCCAGCTTGGTCTGCATGTCCTCTGACTCCTGGCCGCGCGCCGTTGCGCGACATCGGTGGAAGGAAGGGCCCAACGCCCCTGCGTCGTGTCTCCGCAGAAGACGGCGTCATGCCCGGATGAGAGATGCCCGGGTCGTTTTCGGCCACTGATCGTGGCACGCCCGGGCGGAGGGGATCGGCGCACGCACGGTCGGCCCGGCCGCCGGAGCGGGTCGGGCGGCAGCCGGGGGCTTCACTGCCCCCTCGGCGTATCGCGCTGATCACGACGAAAGCCTATCGCTCCGGACCCCCGCCCCGTCATGAGCTGTATGTGTACAAAAGAGGGGATGGAAGTTTGACGTTATGGACAGTGACACATGTCCTCAGGGCACGGCATCCGACCATCTGCGAGCTGGGAGAGCCATGGCGAGGATCCTGATCGTGACCGGGGACGCGGCGGAGTCGCTGGAGGTGCTGTACCCCTACCAGCGCCTCCTGGAGGAGGGGTACGAGGTCGACATCGCCGCTCCGGCCCGCAAGACGCTGAGGTTCGTGGTCCACGACTTCGAGCCCGGCTTCGACACGTACACCGAGAAGCCCGGCTACACCTGGCCCGCCGACCTGGCCTTCTCGGAGGTCGACCCGGGGGCGTACCTGGCGGTGGTGATCCCGGGCGGGCGGGCGCCGGAGTACCTGCGCAACGACCCGGAGCTCCGCAAGATCCTCAAGGCCTTCTTCGACGCGGACAAGCCGGTCGCGCAGATCTGCCACGGCCCGCTCCTGACGGCGGCGACCGGCAGCCTGGAGGGCCGCCGGGTCACGGCCTACCCGGCCCTGGAGCTGGACATGCAGGCGGCGGGGGCGTCCTTCCAGGACACGGCGGCCGTGGTCGACGGCCTGCTCGTCTCCTCCCGGGCGTGGCCGGACCACCCGGTCTGGATGCGGGAGTTCCTGAAGGTCCTCAGGTCGAAGGGCTGAGGACTTCGGCGGTACGGGGCGGAGGGGCCCGGCGGTACGTACGGAGGGGCCGGGGCGTGTCCGGCGGACCGGGGCCGGGGCCGCGACGCCCGGTACGCCCTAGACCAGCTCCTCCGCCACGGCCACCGCCTCCGCGAGCGAGTCGACCACCGGCACCCCGACCCGCTCCAGGGAGGCGCGGCTGTGCGAGCCGCCGGTGTAGAGCACGGCCTTCGCCCCGACGTGCGCGGCGGCGATCGCGTCGTCCGCCGCGTCGCCGATGACGACCACCCGCTCGACCCGGACGCCCTCCAGGGCGGCCAGGTGCCGCACCATGTGCCCGGACTTCCCGTCCGTGGAGGCGTCGGGCCGCCCGTCCATGCGCAGGAACCGCTCCGCGATCCCGTGCCGCCGCACGAGGGGCACGAGGTCGACGTGCGGCGCGAGCGAGAGCAGCGACTGCGTGAAGCCGGAGGCCTGCCGGGCCGCGAGCAGCTCGGCGGCGCCGAGGGTCAGGCCGCAGTTCTCGGCCCGCTCCCGGTAGTGCCGGTGGAAGACGCCGTCCATGAGGGTCCACTCGGCGTCGGTGGGCAGCCGCCCCATGAGTCGTTCGTAGAACTTCGGCACCGGCACCATGTACAGCTCGCGGTACCGCTCCAGCGTGAGCGGTTCGAGTCCGAGTTCGGCGAAGGCGGCGTTCGTCGCCCCGATGACCGCGTCGATGTCGTCGAGCAGCGTGCCGTTCCAGTCCCAGACCAGGTGTTTTCCGTGCTTCCCCATGGAAGGACGGTACCCGCCGCCTCCGACGGCGAAGAGGGCGGAGCCGTTCCGAGACCCTCCCGGAACCCCCGGCGCCTCAGCCCAGCAACCCGGGAACCTCCTGCACCCCGAACCACAGCAGTTCGTGGTCCTCGGCCCCGTCCACGACGAACCGCGCGTCGTCGTCGCCCCGGTCCGCCGCGCCCAGCGCGTCCGCCGCCGCCCTGACGTCCGCCTCGGCGTCGTCCGCGTCGGCGTGCACGGCCGCGGCCTTGGCCAGCGGTACGGCCCCGGCGATCCGGACCTCGCCGATCGAGTCGGCGTCGAGCCCCCGGTCGGGGTCCGCGACCGCGTCCTCGTCGGCCACGTCGACGGCGACGACGATCCGGCGCCGGGGCGCCCCGGGGTCGGCGGCGAGCAGCCGCAGGGAGGCGGCGGCGGCCCGGCCGAGCGCCGCGTACTCCAGCTCCTCGATGTCGTCGGAGACGTACCACTCGCGCAGCGCGGGGGTGACGGCGTAGGCGGTCAGCGGGCCGGGGCCCAGCTCGCCCGCCTTGTGCGCCTGTGCGAGACCGGGGAGGGTCAGGGGGACGTAGACGCGCATCGGCTGGCCGCTTTCGTAGAGGGAGAGATCCTCAGGATACGTGCGGAGTCCCCCTTCGGGGCGGCGGGCCGGAGTCGCCGTCCGTCCACTCCGGGAGCCCGTGCGCCGGACCTCCGGAGAGCCGATTTCCGGCCGTGTCACCCGGATAGGTGATCCCGTTCCCGACCGCCCCGGGCCGCCCGGCTCCTTGCGGCGCCCCGCGCCCCCGCCGTACAAGATCCCCAACGGAAGTTACTGACTGGTACCAATCGGTTACGCAACGACAGGGGCTCGCCATGACCACCACGCTCACACCGACCGCCACGACGACGCCGGCCACGGTCCGGGCCACCCCCGGGACCACCTCCGCGGCGCCGGCCGCCGCGCTCGCCCCCACCACGCTCCCGGCTCCCGTCCCCACCGCCGCGCCCCCGGCCGCCCTCCCCCTCCCGCCCCTCGGCGGCGCCACCCGCCGGCCCCGGGCCCCGCGCCCCCGCACCGCTCCCGGCGGACCCGCCGGGACCCGGCCGCGCGGTGCCGCCGGAAGCCGTCCGCGGACGCCCGAGCGCGGCGCGCCCCGCGCGCTCCCGCCGCACACCGTCTTCGCGGAGCGCCTGCTCGCCGTCCTGAGCGGGGAGCGGCCGGTCCACTGGATGCTCGGCCACACCCTCGGCGAGGCGTACGAGCAGCTCGTCCGGCTCGCCCCGGAGACGCCCCTGCGCTCGCTCGGCCCGCGCCCGGTCCTGCGCCGCTGCGCGGTCCAGGCGCACCCCGCCCAGGGCGCCGTCGAGGCCTTCGCGACCATCGCCACCGGCGCCCGCGTGCGGGCGATGGCGTTCCGCCTGGAGCGCGGCGCCGACCGGCGCTGGCGCTGCGCGGCCGTGGAGCTCGACGGCCTGGGCACGACCGCCGCCCACCGCACATGACGGCGAAGGGGCCGCCCACCCCACCGGGTGAACGGCCCCTCCCGCGCCAAAAACCCGGCGCGTCCCTACTTCTTGCGGCGACGCCCGCCGCCCGCGTTCTTCTGCGCCTTGCGGCGCTCCGCGCGGGTCAGCCCGTCACCGGCCGGCTCGCCGTCGCCGGAGGCGAAGTCGCCCTCGACCACACCGCCGTCGCCGTCCACGGTCGGCGCGGAGAAGTGCAGCCGGTCCGGCCGCTGCGGGGCGTCGAGCCCCTTGGCGCGGATCTCCGGACGCCCGGCACCGGCCGGCACCGCGTCGCCCTTGTCGAGCGAGGGCGCGGCCGCCTGCACCGGAACCTCCTCGACCTGCTGCTCGACCTGGACCTCCAGGTTGAACAGGTAGCCGACGGACTCCTCCTTGATGCCCTCCATCATGGCGGTGAACATGTCGAAGCCCTCGCGCTGGTACTCGACCAGCGGGTCCTTCTGCGCCATGGCGCGCAGGCCGATGCCCTCCTGGAGGTAGTCCATCTCGTAGAGGTGCTCGCGCCACTTGCGGTCCAGGACGGACAGGACCACGCGCCGCTCCAGCTCGCGCATGATCTCCGAGCCGAGCTGCTTCTCGCGCGTCTCGTACTGCTCGTGGATGTCGTCCTTGATGGACTCGGCGATGAACTCGGCGGTGATGCCCGCCCGGTCCCCGGCCGCGTCCTCCAGGTCCTCCACGGTGACCTTCACCGGGTAGAGCTGCTTGAAGGCGTTCCAGAGGCGGTCGAGGTCCCACTCCTCCGCGAAGCCCTCGGCGGTCTCCTGTCGGATGTAGTCGTCGATCGTGTCGTCCATGAAGTGCTGGATCTGCTCGTGCAGGTCCTCGCCCTCCAGGACGCGCCGGCGCTCGCCGTAGATGACCTGGCGCTGCCGGTTGAGCACGTCGTCGTACTTCAGGACGTTCTTGCGGGTCTCGAAGTTCTGGGTCTCGACCTGCGACTGGGCGGAGGCGATCGCCCGGGTGACCATCTTGTTCTCGATCGGCACGTCGTCCGGCACGTTGGCCATGGCCATCACGCGCTCGACCATCTGCGCCTTGAACAGGCGCATCAGGTCGTCGCCGAGCGAGAGGTAGAAGCGGGACTCGCCCGGGTCGCCCTGACGGCCGGAACGGCCGCGGAGCTGGTTGTCGATGCGGCGGGACTCGTGGCGCTCGGTGCCGAGCACGTAGAGGCCGCCGAGCTCCTTGACCTCCTCGAACTCCGCCTTCACGGCCTTCGCGGCACGCTCCAGGGCGGCGGGGAGGGCCGCGGCCCACTCCTCGACGTGGTCGACCGGGTCCAGGCCCGCCTGGCGCAGCTCGGCCTCGGCGAGGTCGTCCGGGTTGCCGCCGAGCTTGATGTCCGTACCGCGGCCGGCCATGTTCGTGGCGACGGTGACGGCGCCGCGGCGGCCGGCCTGCGCGACGATGCTCGCCTCGCGGTCGTGGTGCTTGGCGTTGAGGACCTCGTGCTGGACGCCGCGCTTGGAGAGCTGCTGCGAGAGGTACTCGGACTTCTCGACGGAGGTCGTGCCGACCAGGATCGGCTGGCCCTTCTCGTGCTTCTCCGCGATGTCGTCGACGACGGCGGCGAACTTCGCGACCTCGGTCCGGTAGATCAGGTCGGACTGGTCCTTGCGGATCATCGGCCTGTTCGTCGGGATCGGGACGACGCCGAGCTTGTAGATCTGGTGGAACTCGGCGGCCTCGGTCATGGCCGTACCGGTCATGCCGGACAGCTTGTCGTACAGGAGGAAGAAGTTCTGGAGGGTGATCGTGGCGAGCGTCTGGTTCTCGTCCTTGATCTGCACCCCCTCCTTCGCCTCGATCGCCTGGTGCATGCCCTCGTTGTAGCGGCGGCCGGCCAGGATGCGGCCGGTGTGCTCGTCGACGATCATGACCTCGCCGTCGATGACGACGTAGTCCTTGTCCTTCTTGAACAGTTCCTTCGCCTTGATGGCGTTGTTCAGGTAACCGACGAGCGGGGTGTTCACCGACTCGTAGAGGTTGTCGATGCCCAGCCAGTCCTCGACCTTGGCGACGCCCGCCTCGTGGATGGCGACGGTGCGCTTCTTCTCGTCGACCTCGTAGTCGCCGGTCTCCTCGATGCCCTTGAGCTGGTTGCCGGGCTCGCCCTTGGAAAGCCGGGTGACCAGCTTGGCGAAGTCGCCGTACCACTTGGTCGCCTGGTCGGCGGGGCCGGAGATGATCAGCGGCGTACGGGCCTCGTCGACGAGGATGGAGTCGACCTCGTCGACACAGGCGAAGTTGTGGCCGCGCTGGACGAGCTCGTCCTTGGACCACGCCATGTTGTCGCGGAGGTAGTCGAAGCCGAACTCGTTGTTCGTGCCGTAGGTGATGTCGCAGTTGTACTGCTCGCGGCGCTGGGCCGGGGTCATGTTGGCGAGGATGCAGCCGATGGACAGACCCAGGAAGCGGTGGACCCGGCCCATGAGCTCGGAGTCGCGCTCGGCCAGGTAGTCGTTGACCGTGATCAGGTGCACGCCCTTGCCGGAGAGCGCGTTGAGGTACGCCGGGAGGGTGCCGACGAGGGTCTTGCCCTCACCGGTCTTCATCTCCGCGACGTAGCCGAGGTGGAGGGCGGCGCCGCCCATCAGCTGGACGTCGTAGTGACGCTGGCCGAGGACGCGCTTGGCGGCCTCGCGCACCGTCGCGAAGGCCTCGGGCATCAGGTCGTCGAGGCTCTCACCGTCGGCGTACCGCTGCTTGTACTCGTCGGTGAGCGCCCGCAACTCGGCGTCGGAGAGGTTGACGAAGTCCTCTTCGATGGAGTTGACCTGGTCCGCGATGCGGTGCAGTTTGCGCAGGATCTTGCCTTCGCCTGCACGCATGAGCTTGTTGAAGACGGACACTGGGGCTGCTCTCCTTGCCGGTCGGGCCTGGCACTGGGTCTTGTCATGGACACGAGCGCGGGCACGGCAGGTGGTCCCCACCGCAACGGCCATCGTAAGCGAGACCGCCCTCGCACAGGGAGGCCCGCAGTGCCGGAGCCGTACGCCCGCCCGGAATGAGAACGCACGAGGTGGGCGGAAGGTGCCGCCCCATCCGAAAAGTGTTCGCTTCGGCCCCGGCAGGTCACCACAATCCCCGCATGGAGCCGATCACCCTCACCACCGACCGACTGCGGCTGCGCAACCCCGTCCCGGGCGACGCCGACGCCGTGTACGCGATCTGCCAGGACCCCGCCATCCGGCGCTGGACCACCGTCCCCGACCCCTACACCCGGCAGGACGCGGACTTCTTCCTGAACCGCCTGGTCCCCGACGGCTGGCGCGAGGACACCGAGTACGGATTCGTCGCCGAGCCGCTGGCCGGGGGCCCGCTGCTCGCCGCGGCCTCACTGAAGGACTGCGGCCTCGGCACCTGGGAGGTCGGCTACTGGCTGGCCCCGGACCACCGCGGCCACGGCTACATGACCGAGATCGTCCGCGCCCTGGCCCACTGGGCCTTCACCGGCCTCGGCTGCACCCGCCTGGTCTGGCGCGCGGAGGTGGGCAACACCGGCTCGCGCGCGGTGGCCGAACGCGTCGGCTTCGTCGTGGAGGGCGTCCAGCGCGCCGGCCTCCCCAACAAGGGCACGCTCCGGGACGGCTGGGTCGGCGCCCTGCTCCCCTCCGACTTCGGCCTGCCGAGCCCCCTGCCGTACCTTCCCGCGCCCGACCTCCCGGCCTCCGGCCTCCCGGCGTGACGCGATCCCGTTCCCGCTGTCAGTGCCGGGGCCTAGGGTGCGGTCCATGACGACTGCGCCGCGCCCCGCCGCCGAACTGTCCGCCGACGAAGCCCGCAGGATCGCACTGCGCGCCCAGGGGTTCCTGGGCGCTCCCGACCGCCGCGCCGGGGTGCGCGGGGTGCTGCGGAGCCTCGGGCAGGTCCAGCTCGACACCATCTCGGTCCTGGCCCGCTCGCACGAGCTCATCCCGTACGCGCGCCTGGGCGCCGTGGGCCGCACCGCGGTGGAGGACGCGTACTGGACGGGGGCGCACGCCTTCGAGTACTGGTCGCACGCCGCCTGTGTGCTGCCCGTCGAGGAGTGGCCGCTCTTCGCCTTCCGCCGGCGCGCCTACCGCGACCGCCCGCACTGGGGCCACGAGCTGTCGCCCGGGGCGTACGACAAGGTGATCGCCCAGCTCCGGGACGAGGGCCCGCGCACGGCGACCGAGCTGGGCGGCGCGAAGAACAAGGGCGAGTGGTGGGACTGGTCCGACTCCAAGATCGCCGTGGAGCGGGCGCTGATGTACGGCGAGGTCGTGGTCGTCGAGCGGCGCGGTTGGAAGCGGGTCTACGACCTGGCCGAGCGGGCGGTCCCCGAGACGCTGCGCCACGACGACCTGGACGACGCCGAGTGCGTGCGGCGCCTGGTGCGGCAGGCGGGCGAGGCACTCGGCGTGGGCACGCGCGCGGACATCGCCGACTACCACCGGCTCAAGGCCGAGCAGTTCGACGCGGCGGTCGAGGCGTCGGGGCTGGTGCCGGTGACGGTAGCGGGCTGGGGGAAGCCCGCCTGGGCGGACCCGGCGGCCCTGGCGTCCGAGCCGCGCGGCCGGCACCGCACGACGCTGCTCTCGCCGTTCGACTCGCTGATCTGGGAGCGGGCCCGCACGGAGCGGATCTTCGGCTTCACGCACCGCCTGGAGGCGTACGTGCCGAAGCAGAAGCGGATCCACGGCTACTTCGCGATGCCGGTGCTGGCGGGGGGCCGGCTGGTCGGCCGGGTGGACCCGGCCCGCGAGGGCCGGACGCTCGTGGCCCGCCAGGTCACCCTGGACGGCCCCAAGGCGGTCCCGGCGGTGGCCCGTGCCCTGCGCGAGGCGGCCGAATGGGTCGGCTGCGACACGGTGACGATCCTCCCGGACCGGGTGAACCTCCCGGCCCTGGCCCCGGAACTGGTGCGGGAACTGGGCTGAGGCGCGAGGGGCCGGGGGTCAGCGGATCTCCGGGATCTTCTCCCGCATCGCACCGCATCCCCCGGGGGGACGATCCCCGGACCCCCAGCGGGTGCGTCCCCGGGCCGGAGCCTCAGCGGATCTCCAGGATCTTCTCCCGCATCGCGTACACCACCGCCTCCATCCTGGAGTGCAGCTGAAGCTTCTCCAGGATGTTCCGGACGTGGTTCTTCACCGTGTTCTCCGAGATGAACAGCTCCTTCGCGATGTCCCGGTTGTTCATCCCGGTCGCGACGAGCTTGAGGACCTCCAGCTCACGGTCGGTCAGCCGGGGCGCGGGCACGAGCCTGCGCTCGTCGGTCCGCTGGATCATCGACTTGAACTCGGTGAGGAGCTTGGAGGCCATGGAGGGGCTGATCTGCGACTGCCCGTCCGCGACCGCGCGGATCGCCGTGGCGACCTCGTCGGTGGAGATCTCCTTGAGGAGGTACCCGGTGGCCCCCGCCTTGATCGCCTCGTAGAGGTCGGCCTCCTCGTCGCTGATCGTCAGCATGATGATCTTCGCGCTGGGGGCCACCTCCTTGATGGTGGTGCACGCCTCGATGCCGCCGCGCCGGGGCATCCGCACGTCCATCAGGACGATGTCCGGCAGCAGATCGGCCGCCTTTTCGACGGCCTCGGCCCCGTCACCGGCCTCTCCGACGACCTGGATGTCCTCCTCGTGGAAGAGGACGATCTCCAGACCGCGCCGGAAAAGGGCATGGTCGTCCACGACGAGGACCCGGATCGGCTCCTTGCGGAGCGCGCCGCTGTCCGAATCCGATCCCTCCGGGACCGACCCCTCGTGCTCGCGCCCGCTGAGCACCGGCCCGAAGCTGTCCGCCATCGTTCCTCCCCCTGAAGGCCGTGGCCTGAATTCGTTTCCGGTCCTCCAACCCGTGCCCAGGAAGCACCGGTTGGCGTGCGCTCCATGCTTTCATGCCCCGGCGCCTCCGGGTCGATCCACGGACGCACGGGGGTGCCCCTGGGGGCGCACCGCGCGCTCCAGGGGCACCGTGGGATGTGGTCGGTGCGGACCGGCGGTCAGCCGCCGAGCGCACCGCCGGCGCCGCCGTCGGCGAGCGGGTCGCTCTCGGCGAGCGGGTCGCTCTCCAGTTGGATGACGCCGTAGTCGTACGCGTGTCGCCGGTAGACGACGCTCGGCTGCTTGGTGTCGGAGTCGACGAAGAGGTAGAAGTCGTGCCCGACCAGCTCCATCTCGTAGAGCGCCTGGTCGAGCGTCATCGGTGCGGCCTTGTGGGTCTTCTCGCGGACCACCAGCGGGCCGTCGCCCTGGACTTCGATCGAGCCCACCATCCTGGTGGGCACCTCGTCGGTCTCGCCCGCGACGAGCTTGCCGTCCCCGTCAAACTGGGCGACGCCGGGCACGACGTCCCCGACCTCGGCCGCCGACAGCCGGCCGTTGCCACGGCGGGTGTACCGCTTGTCGTGCTGCTTGCGCAGTCGCGCCTCGAGCTTGTCGCTGGCCAGGTCGAGCGCCGCGTACGGATCGGCCGCCGCGGCCTCCGCCCGGATCACCGGGCCGCGGGAGTGGAGGGTGATCTCCACGCGGTCGGACCGGTCGGCCTGCCGCGGGTTGGGCTCCTTGGACACCTCGACGTCGAGGCTGATCACCTTGCCGTCGAGCTTCTGGATCTTCTCCAGCTTCAGCTTCTCGGCCACGTGCTTGCGGAACCGCTCGGGCACCTCGGTCTTGCGGCCCTTGACGACGATGTCCACGCAGAACTCCGTTCCCGGATCGCCCGGATCGGCTCCTCGGCCGCCGGGCATCTCCCTTTGCACCAGACTCCGGATGGTTTACCGGAGCTCGGACTCGGCGACTTTCACCTCCTCCTCCCCGGTCGGGAAGATCCCCACCCCTTCGGCAGGAGGTTAATTCGCCCTGAACTCCTGTCCAGAGGCGCAACCATGTATTCGGCCAGGCGATGGCTTTCACCATTCCTCACAACCGAACATAGCCCCTTCGGACGGGTGTCGGCACCCGCTGCCGCGACATACCTCCGTTCGAGCGTTTTCACCTCTCACCACCTGCAACGATCCAAGATCTTGAGGAGTTCCGGTTTATTTCGAACGAGGCGGGAGAGGATGCGATCACGGCCGCCGCCCGCTGTTCGAATCCGTGCTGCGCGGAAGCGGCCGGTAAACCGTGCGGTATTTCAGAAATGAACGAAAGGCGTACGGCTCCGAGGGCGCGGGCCGCCTCCGCCAGCGAGGCGCCGGTGGTCATCAGGTCGTCCACGAGCACCACCGTTCCCGCCGCCGGCCCCGCCGTGTTTCCCGTCGTGCTTCCCGCCGCCAGGAGCCGCGCGCCGCCCGGCACGACCTCCAGGGCCCCGGAGAGGTTCGCGAGGCGCCCGCGCGCCCCGAGCCCGGCCTGGTCCGCCACGTACCGCCGCTGCCGCAGTACGGGCGCCACCCGCGCGTCCCGTCCCGTCCGCCGCAGCCGGGCGGCCGCGGCCAGGGCGATCCGCCGCGTCGGATCGTGGCCACGCGCCCGTACGGAGCGCCGCGAGGACGGCACCGGCACGAGGAGCAGCGGCCCGCACCCGGATCCCGCCACGGCCCCGGCGGCGGCCTCCACGGCACCGGCCAGGGCGCCACCCAGGGGACCGGCGAGCGCGAGCGCCCCGCGTTCCTTGTGGGCGAGCAGGACCTCCCGCACGGCACCGGCGTAGGGCGCGGCCGCGTGGACCGCGGGCAGCCCGGCGGGCTCGGGCTCCGGCCGCACCCGGCACGGCCCCGTCCCGGTCAACTCCTCCGCGCACTCCGGGCACAGCTCGGTCCGCGGTCTGCCGCAGCCTCCGCAGGCGACCGGCAGCACCAGCCCGGCGATCTCGCGCCACCACCCCCGCATGGCTCTACTGTGCGCCTTCCCGCGGCCCCCTGCCACCCCTGTGGAAAACCCCTCGCCGCCCCCCGCTCCCGAGGCGCGCCGAAGAACTCCGCGAGCCCCCGGAATACGTCAGGTGCGCCCCGCGCGGACGGGGACTCCGGTGGTGCGAGCGACCGCGGGAGGGGTCCCGCGCGGACGCGCGGGGGCCGCCGCACCAGGCCCGGTTCTAGCCGGGATAGACCGGCGAGTCGCCGTTCTTCACCACCGGCTGCCAGTTCGTCCCCGGCGGCAGCCGGACGATGCCGTCCTCGGAGTCGGCCACCATGGGCGTGTCCGACGACTCCGTGTGCGGCGCGGACACCGACGTCACCCCGTTCAGACCGGGGAGCACCGAGGTCGGGGAGGTCGAGCCGTCCGTCTGGAGGTAGCGGATCTGCTGCACGCCCCCCGCCTCCTTGCCGACCACGACGAGCCGGCTCGGCCCGGCCCAGGAGACGGCCGTGACCGACTCGAGCCGGGGTGCGGCGGGCTGGAGGTCCACCACCGAGACGGTGGCCTCCCCGTCCGTCGTCCGCCGTTCGATCCGGCCGATCTGGAGCGTGGTGCGCTCGCCCCGCTCGACCACCAGGGCGATCCGGACGCCGTCGGCGGAGACCCGCAGCGACTCGATCCGGTCCTCCCCCAGCCACGGCGTGCGGACCTCGACGGGCTCCCCGGTGCCGTCCGGCACCATCCACAGCTTGTTCTCGGCGGGGTCGCGGTCGGCGACCCACAGGTCGCCCCGGCCGCCCCAACTGGGCGCGGAGAGACGGTCCTCCGACCGGAGGCCCTTGCTGCTCAGGACCGGCGGCCGGGAGCCCTGATCCGTGGTGATCGAGGAGACGAACAGCCGGTGGCCGTCCTTGTCGACCCCGGCCGCCCGGGTCTCGCCCCGGTCGACGGCGATCGAACCGAGCGCCACCGAGCCCTTGCCGAGCGGTCCCGGCACGTCGACCGGCGAGGCCGTCTCCTTGCCGGCGACCACCAGCTTCTTCAGCTTGCCCTGCTCGTCGACGAAGTACGGCTTCTCGTCGAGGTCGGTCTCCCGGACCGCCGCGAACTCGGCCGCCTGTCCCCTGCCGAGCCGGCACAGCGAATCCGACCCGTTCAGGAGCTCCACCTGCTCGACCCGTACGGACGGCAGGTCGCGCAGCGTGAAGAGCAGCTGCGCCGCCATCCGCCGGCACGCCACCCCGTCGACCCGGTTGCCCTGGAACTCCAGCGGCACCTTCAGCGTGGACTGGTCGTCCGTCGTCAGGGTGGTGACGTCCTTCTTCAGCGTCGTACGGGAGGGGAAGCTGGAGTCGACGGCCTGCTTCAGCCAGTTCGTCGGGCCGTCGAGCAGCGCCTTGACCGTCTGGGTGACCGGGTCCATCCGGGTGACGGGGTCCTGCCGCTGCCGGATGTAGACGGGGTCGGCGACGACCCAGTCCTCCCCGGAGGCGAAGTAGTACTTGTTGACCGACCGGTAGTTGCGGAGGAAGTCGGCCTCGCCGATGACCAGGCCGGGCGGGAGGCTGTCGATGCGCCACTCCTTGCCCTTGCCGTTCCCCGTCGGCTGCTGCACCACGTGGATCGACCACAGGTAGTCGGCGGGGCTGATCGGCTGGTAGGCGTGGCGGGCGTCCACCGTCGCGATCTTGCGGCCGGCGAGCGGGTAGACCCGGCCCTCCTTGTCGGGGTCGGCGTTGCGGTCGGCCTGCTTGCGGTTGGGCGCGGTGGCGAGCACGGTGATGCTCTGCTCCGGCCTCCAGGTGCCCGCGGCCTTCTTCGTCAGGTACTTGCGGGCCGTGGCGAAGCCGGGGTCGTCACTGGTCATGGCCTCCAGGAAGCCGTCGACGATCTCGTCCGGGCGCGCGTTCTCGCGGGGGGCGACGGCGTAGACCCGCACCTGCGAGTCGCCGGTGTTGGAGCCCTTCACCGGCTGCACGTCCCCGCTGTCGGGCATCGTCGCGCAGCCGCCCGCCAGGAGCGCGCCGCACGCGGCCAGCAGCGTCGAGCGTCCGATCCGTCCCCGCCCCGCCTGCTCCGCTCGGGAGTCAGCGCCCACGTGTCCCGCCCTCCTGCTCCGCGTTCCCGGCCCCGTTCCCCCGGCCGTTCCCGTTCTCGTTGCCGTTGCGGCCGGCCGTCGCCGTGCCCGGCGCGCGGCCGTCGGTGTCCGCCGCCGCCCGCGCCACCACCCGGGCGCCGCTGCCGGGCAGCGCCGTCGGGTCGACGGTCGCCCGGGGCGCCCCGGGAAGCCTCGGCGGTACGGGGAGCGGCGTCCGGTCCCCGCCGGACTGCGCCGGCACCGCCGTACGGAGGGCGGCCGCCTGCTCGCGGTTGCGGCGCGAGTCCTCGGGCTCCAGGGGTATCGGGGAGCCCCGCAGCGGCTCGTCCGCCGTGCGCGGCAGGGTGAGCCGGAACTGCGAACCGCCACCGGGCTCGCCCCACGCCTGGAGCCAGCCGCCGTGCAGCCGCGCGTCCTCGACGGCGATCGACAGGCCGAGGCCGGTGCCGCCGGTGGTGCGGGCGCGGGCCGGGTCGGCGCGCCAGAAGCGGTTGAACACCCGGGTCGCCTCGCCCGGCTTCAGCCCGACGCCGTAGTCGCGGACAGCGACGGCGACGGCCCCGCCCGCGGCGGCCAGCTTCACCACCACGTCCCGGCCCTCGCCGTGCTCGACGGCGTTGACGACGAGGTTGCGCAGCACCCGCTCGACGCGGCGGGCGTCCGCCTCGGCCACCACGGGCTGCTGGTCGCCGACGACCACGATCCGGGTGTTCTTGCGCTCGGCGAGGGGCTCGGCGCCGCCTATGACCCGGCGCACGACCTGCCGCAGGTCTATCGGCTCGGCCTCCAGGGCGGCCGCGCCCGCGTCGAAGCGGCTGATCTCCAGGAGGTCGGAGAGCAGCGACTCGAAGCGGTCGAGCTGGTCGCCGAGGAGTTCGGCGGAGCGGGCCGTGACGGGGTCGAAGTCGACACGGGCCTCGTGGATGACGTCGGCCGCCATCCGGACCGTGGTCAGCGGGGTGCGCAGCTCGTGCGAGACGTCCGAGACGAACCGCCGCTGCATCCGCGACAGCTCCTCCAGCTGCTGGATCTTGAGCTGGAGGTTCTGCGCCATCTTGTTGAAGGCCTCGCCGAGCCGCGCGATGTCGTCCTCGCCGGTGACCTTCATCCGCTCCTGGAGGCGCCCGGCCGAGAGCCGTTCGGCGATCCCGGCGGCCATCCGCACGGGCGTGACGACCTGGCGCACCATGAGCCAGGCGATGGCGCCGAGCAGCACGACGACGAAGAGCCCGGCGGTCGCCAGGGTGCCCTTGACCAGGGTGAGGGAGTCCTCCTCCTGGGTCAGCGGGAAGAGGTAGTACAGCTCGTACTGGGTGCCCTCGGCGTCGTTCAGCCGCTTGCCGATCACCAGACCGGGCTCGGACGCCTTGCTGCTGGTGTAGTGGATCCGCGTGAACTTCTGGAGGGTCTCCGTGCCCTGCGCCACCGAGTGCCGCAGGTCGCGGGGGATGCTCGTGGCCGGGTCGACCTCGCCGGAGGCGCGGACGCCCCGGCTCGCGGTGTCACCGGTGTCGAGGGAGAGCGCGACCACGTTGAAGGCGCTCTGCCCGCCGCTGGCGAGCTGCTCGACCAGAGTGGAGCGCCAGTTCACGGACGCGCCGTCCCGCCCGCCGTCCGGCTGCCCGGGCGTCGAAGGGGTGGTCGCCGCCCGGTCCTGGGCTGCGGAGAACCCGCCGGCGGCCTGGCCCTGGGCGGCCCTCTCCTTGGCGTCCAGCAGACCGTTGCGAACCTGTCCGATGACGACGATGCCGAGCAGCAGCACGACCCCGAGCGACATCAGCAGGGTGCCCGCGACGATCCGCAGCTGGATGTTCCGCCGCCACAGGCGCGCGGCCGGCAGCAGGGGCCGACGGATCCAGCGCGCGAGGAGCCGGAAGACCGGCCCTCCCCGCGAACCGTCCTGGAGGAGCCGTGCACCGCGCGGCGGACGGCCGGAACGCGAGCCCCCCCGCCCCGGTCCGGCAGCCCGCCCCGTACGGCTTCCCGGGTCCCCGGGCTTCGGAGCAGTACTGCCCGTACTCATGTCAGCTCGGTCCCGCCTTGTAACCGACGCCACGGACGGTCACCACGATCTCCGGGCGCTCGGGGTCCTTCTCGACCTTCGAGCGCAGCCGCTGGACGTGCACGTTCACCAGCCGGGTGTCGGCCGCGTGCCGGTAGCCCCACACCTGCTCCAGGAGGACCTCACGGGTGAACACCTGCCACGGCTTGCGCGCGAGCGCCACGAGGAGGTCGAACTCCAGCGGGGTCAGGGCGATGGACTGCCCGTCCCGCTTCACGGAGTGCCCGGCCACGTCGATGACCAGGTCGCCGATGGTCAGCTGCTCCGGAGCCGGCTCCTCGGACCTCCGCAGCCGCGCCCGGATGCGGGCGACGAGCTCCTTCGGCTTGAACGGCTTCACGATGTAGTCGTCGGCGCCGGACTCCAGGCCCACGACCACGTCGACCGTGTCGCTCTTGGCCGTGAGCATGACGATCGGCACTCCCGACTCCGCCCGGATGAGCCGGCACACCTCGATGCCGTCCCTGCCGGGCAGCATCAGGTCGAGCAGCACCAGGTCGGGCTTCGCCTCCCTGAAAGCGGCAAGCGCCTTGTCACCGTCCGCGACGAACGACGGCTCGAACCCTTCACCCCGCAGCACGATGCCGAGCATCTCGGCCAGTGCGGTGTCGTCGTCGACGACAAGAACGCGTCCCTTCATATCGACATCATCCCATTTCCGTATCAGTCCTGAGGTGGCTGGTGAGATACCTCACTGACCTGCGGCGACGTCCTTGATCAACCGCCGGTGACCGTCCGTGTCCGTGGGTGTCGATGTGAGTCATGGATGTCACCCCCGTGCCCCCCGTGGTCGCGCAGAACCGTACCCCGCGCATCCCGCCGCTGCCCATGGGACGAGGTCGGAGGTGGAGAAACCCGTAACGGCTCCTCTTACTGCTCCGCTGTGAGGGCGTCGGCGATGTCCCGCATGTGCTCGATGACGACATCGGCTTGCGCCTCGCCGAACAGGTCCGCCTTGTGGGGCTTGTCGGCGTAGCCGATGACCGTCGCTCCGGCGGCGTGGGCGGCCCGGATGTCGGTGAGGGAGTTCCCGATCAGGGTGCAGTTGGTGACGTCGATGTGCATCTGCTCGGCTGCCGTGATGAGCGGGAACGGGTTCGGCTTCATCAGGTGGAGCTGCTCGGAGGGTCGGCCCACGACGTGCGTGACGTACTGCTGCAAGCCGTGGAGCTCCAGGAAGGCCCGTACGCACTCGGCGGAGTTGTCGCTCACCACCGCGACCCCTCGATCGGCCGCGCGTGCTGCCCGCAGGGCCTCCGCCGCTCCCGGGGTCGGCCGCCCGGCCACCGCGACGGCTCGCACCTCGGCGGCGGTCAGGGCCCGCTCGATCTCCTGGCCGAGTTCGGTGTCGGCCTCGTGCGCGATGCGCAGGACCTCGATCGGATGGTCGGTCCGGGCGGCCTTCGCGCCCGCGGCTTCGTCCCGGGCGGAGAGGAGCGCGGTCAGCTCTCGTGCGACGTCGGGTGCCGGCAGTCCCGCGAACAGGTCGCACACGGGCCCGTCGAAGTCGAAGAGGACGACGCGGGCGTTCGCCAGGGTCTCGGTGAGCAGATCGTCGTGCGTCAAGATCGAAGTCCCTTCCGATGGTCTCCCGGACGCGGTCGAACCACATCCGGACTTGCTGAACCCGCTGGGCTCATCCCCCTGGCCAATCGTCACCTGCCGTGACCTGCCCCACAGCGTCTCCCCCCTGTCACGGTCGTAATCCTGTGGAGAACGACCCGCTCGACCCGCCGCCGCACGGTTCGCACGGCCGGATCGGGCATCCGCACAGCGTGCCGCCCGCCGTCCGCACGGCGAAGGTCCGGACGAAGCTACGAAGGACGAGGCCGCTCCCGCCCACGGGTGGGCCCCGCGTGGCACGATGGCACCCGGCCCGCCGCCGTGTTCAGGTGTCGGCCGCCGTGACCGAGCCGGTTCGCCGATCCGGCACCGCGACCATTCCCACGAGGTGGACGACCGTGAACGACACTCCGGGCTGGACCTCGCCCGGATCCGCCCCTTCCGGCGACCAGAACGGCCCCGGCGTTCCCCGGCCCGCCGGCCCGGCCGACGTGAACGGCTCCACCTCCCAGTGGTCCAAGGACCAGCCCCCCGCCGGCCGGTGGTCCCCGCCCACCGGCCAGACACCGCCCCCCGGCCCCGGCCGGAACCGGGGAGCCCCGCCCGCCGGAACGCAGTGGGGCAAGCCGCCGGCGGCGAAGCCGGGTGTGATCCCGCTGCGCCCGCTGAGCGTGGGCGAGATCCTCGACAGCGCGGTGAAGACCCTCCGCGCCCACTGGCGCGCGGTCCTGCCCGTCATGGCCGTGCTCGCGTTGTTCGCCCAGGTCACCCACACCCTGGTCCAGCGCTACCTCGTCCCGCCGGCCCCGGAGGTCGACCCGGACGCCACGCCCTCCGAGGCCCTGAAGCAGCTCGGCGAATCGACCCGCGCCTCCCTGATCGGCCTGGGCCCGGACACCCTCGTGTCGCTGGTGGCGCTGTTGATCAGCAGCGCCCTGCTGGCCGTCGTGGTCAGCCGCGCGGTCCTCGGCCGCCCGGTCTCGCTGGGCGCCGCCTGGCAGGAGGCCCGCCCGCGCCTGCTCCAGCTGCTCGGCCTGACCCTGCTGATCGCGGCCATGGGCGCCGGCATCATGCTCGTCGGCCTGCTTCCCGGACTCCTGGTCGGCGGCCCCCCGGGCGTGCTCCTGATCGTCCTCGGCGGCCTCGCCGCCCTGGTCCTGAACGTCTGGCTGATCATCCGCTTCAGCCTCGCCTCTCCCGCCCTGATGCTGGAGCGCGGGGGCGTGGTCCAGTCCCTGAAGCGCTCGGCGAAGCTGGTGCGGGGCTCGTGGTGGCGGATCTTCGGCATCACCCTGCTCACTCAGCTGCTGATCATCCTGTTCACGCTGATCATCTCGATCCCGTTCGTCGTCATCGGCTTCGTAGTCGACGGCGAGGCCCTCTCCAGCCTGTCCTCCGGCTCCGCCGGAACCTTCGGCTGGCCGTTCCTGATCGCCACGGGCATCGGCGGCGTGATCACCAGCGCGGTCACCTACCCGATCTCCGCCGGTGTGACGGTCCTCCTCTACGTGGACCAGCGCATCCGCCGGGAAGCCCTGGACCTTGAACTGATCCGGGCCTCGGGCCACCCCGAGACCGGCCCCGAGCCCGGCGACCGGGCCGTCGGGAGCTGACGGCGTGACGGTCGCGGGGGGAACGGCCACAACGCTGGCGCGCCTGCGCGCCGACGGCGACGTACCGGTGGACATCTCCCGTGTCCCCGCCCGCGAGGCGGCGGAGCGGGAGCTGTCCGACCCGATGTACCACGAGAACGATCCGAACCTCCTCCAACGTGGCCTGAACCGCCTCTGGGAGTGGCTGGACAACCTCTTCGGCTCCGCGTCCGACGTCGCCCCGGGCGGGCCGCTCGGCCTCGTGGTCGTCCTCCTGGTGGTGGTCGCGCTCGTCGCCGCCCTCTGGTGGCGCCTCGGCACCCCCCACCGGACGCCCGCCACCGCGGGCGACTCCCTCTTCGGGGACGGCCCCCGCTCCGCCCGCGACCACCGGGCGGCCGCCGCCCGCCACGCCTCCGCCGGCCGCTGGAACGAAGCCGTCCAGGAACGGATGCGGGCCGTCGTCCGCTCCCTCGAAGAACGCGCCCTGCTCGACCCCCGCCCCGGCCGCACCGCCGACGAGGCGGCCGCGGAGGCGGGCCGCTCCCTCCCCTCCCACGCGGACGCCCTGCGCCGCGCGGCCCGCGCCTTCGACGACGTCACATACGGCGGCCGCACCGCCGACGAGCCGACGTACCGCCACGTCGAGGAGCTGGACACCGCCCTGGAACGGACCCGCCTCACCCTCGACACCGCCTCCACGGGGACGCCCGCATGAGCAGCGCGACCACCGACACCCCGGCACCCGGCGGCGAACCGGCCACCGACGCCCCGGCGCCCACCCCTCCGACCGGCAGCACGTCGACCGCCCTCTCCGCCCGCCGGATCTGGACCCGTGTCCGCGGCGCGGCCCTCGTCGTCGCCGTGGTCCTGATCGGCGGTCTCGTCCTCGCCACGGTCCGCTCCACCAACGCCCACGGCGCCCTCGACCCCCGCTCCACCGACCCCCACGGCAGCCGGGCCGTCGCCGAACTCCTCAAGGAGCGGGGCGTCACGCTCACCCTCGCCACCACCCTCGACGAGGCCACGGCGGCCACGACCCCCGGCACCACCCTCCTGGTCACCGCCCCCGACCTGCTGACGGACGCCCAGCTGTCCACGCTCCGGACCGCCGCACAGACCTCCGCCGGCCGCACGGTCCTCCTCGGCGCCGGCTCCCCCTCCCTCGACGTCCTGGCCCCGGGAATCACCAGCGCCCGCGACACCGCCGTCACGAACCTCTCCCCCGCCTGCACCCTGCCCGCCGCCACCCGCGCCGGCAGCGTCGACCTGGGCGGCGAACGCTACGAGGTCGCCCCCGGCACCACGGCCGACTCCTGCTACCCCTCCGACGGCCTGCCGACCCTGGTCCGCCTCCCCGGCACCGGCACCGCCGACACGGTCCTCCTCGGCTCGCCCGACATCCTCCACAACACCCGTCTCGACCAGCAGGGCAACGCCTCGCTCGCCCTGCAGCTCCTCGGCTCCCGGTCCCATCTCGTCTGGTACCTCCCCTCCCTGTACGACGCCTCCGCCGACGCGCCCGAAGACGACACCACCGGCAACTTCCTCGCGCTCATCCCCTCCGGCTGGCTGTGGGGCACGTTCCAGCTCGCGCTCGCGGCCCTGCTCGCCGCCGTCTGGCGCGGCCGCCGCCTCGGCCCCCTGGTGACCGAGCGGCTCCCCGTCGCCCTCCGCGCCTCCGAGGCCACCGAGGGCCGCGCCCGCCTCTACCGCAAGGCGAACGCCCGCGACCGCGCCGCCTCCGTCCTGCGCACCGCGACCCGCACCCGGCTCGCCCCGCTCCTCGGCGTCCCCTCCCGGGACGCCCACTCCCCCGACCTCCTCCTCCCCGCGCTCTCCGCGCGTCTCCCCGGAACCACCGCGGACCCCAGGGACCTCCTTTTCGGCCCGGCTCCCGCCGACGACTCCGCCCTCGTCCGCCTGGCGGACCAACTCGACGCCCTCGAAAGAGAGGTACGCACCTCATGAGCGCCCCGACCCCCGAGACCGCTACGAACTCGGACGGCGCCCGCGCCTCCCTGGAGGCCCTGCGCACCGAGATCGCGAAGGCCGTGGTCGGCCAGGACCCAGCCGTCACCGGTCTCGTCGTGGCCCTGCTCTGCCGGGGGCACGTCCTCCTCGAAGGTGTCCCGGGCGTCGCCAAGACCCTGCTGGTCCGCTCGCTCGCCGCCGCACTCGAACTCGACACCAAGCGCGTCCAGTTCACCCCCGACCTGATGCCGAGCGACGTCACCGGCTCCCTGGTCTACGACGCCCGCACCGCCGTGTTCTCCTTCCAGCCGGGCCCGGTCTTCACCAATCTGCTGCTCGCCGACGAGATCAACCGGACGCCCCCGAAAACCCAGTCCTCCCTTCTGGAGGCCATGGAGGAGCGACAGGTGACGGTCGACGGCACCCCGCGCCCGCTGCCCGAGCCGTTCCTGGTCGCGGCGACCCAGAACCCCGTCGAGTACGAGGGCACCTATCCCCTCCCCGAGGCCCAACTGGACCGGTTCCTGCTGAAGCTGACGGTCCCCCTGCCTTCACGCGCGGACGAGATCCAGGTCCTCACCCGTCACGCCGAGGGCTTCGACCCCCGCGACCTGAAGGCCGCCGGCGTCCGTCCCGTCGCGGGTCCCGCCGAGCTCGAAGCCGCCCGGGCCGCCGTCGCCAAGGTCTCGGTCTCCGCCGAGATCGCCGGCTATGTCGTCGATATCTGCCGTGCCACGCGTGAATCCCCCTCACTCACGCTCGGGGTCTCTCCCCGAGGCGCCACCGCCCTGCTCTCCACCGCCCGCGCCTGGGCCTGGCTCACCGGCCGGGACTACGTCACCCCGGACGATGTGAAGGCCCTCGCTCTCCCCACCCTGCGTCATCGCATCCACCTGCGGCCCGAGGCCGAGATGGAGGGAGTCACCCCGGACTCCGTCATCCACTCGATCCTCGCCCACGTCCCCGTCCCCCGCTGAGAACGGCGCCCCATGGCCCTCACCGGACGAACCGCACTGCTCGCGGCCCTCGGATCGCTCCCCGTCGGCATCCTCGCCCCCAGCTGGACGGGGATGCTCGCGGTGAACGCGCCCCTCTCACTCGCAATACTGTGCGACTACGCCCTGGCCGCGCCAGTACGAACGCTCCAATTCACCCGAAGCGGTGACACATCCGTTCGACTCGGTGACGCGGCCGAGGTGCGGCTCACGGTGGCCAACCCGTCCCGCCGCCGCCTCCGCGCTCAGCTCAGGGACGCCTGGCCGCCCAGCAGTTGGCTCCCCAGCACCGAACAGTCCGCCTCGCGCCAACGGCTCACCGTCCCCGCCGGCGAGCGCCGGCGCCTGACGACGTCCCTGCGCCCGACCCGCCGGGGCGACCGCCGCGCCGAACGGATCACGGTCCGCTCGTACGGCCCCCTCGGCCTCGCGGCCCGCCAGGGCAACCACGAGGTCCCCTGGACCGTCCGCGTCCTGCCCCCGTTCACCAGCCGCAAGCACCTGCCGTCCCACCTGGCCCGGCTCCGCGAGCTCGACGGCCGTACCAGCGTGCTGACCCGAGGCGAGGGCACCGAGTTCGACAGCCTCCGCGAATACGTGCCCGGTGACGACACCCGCTCGATCGACTGGCGCGCCACGGCCCGGCAGACCGCCGTCGCCGTCCGCACCTGGCGTCCCGAGCGCGACCGCCACGTCCTGCTCGTCCTGGACACCGGCCGCACCTCAGCCGGCCGCGTTGGCGACGTCCCGCGCCTGGACGCCTCCATGGACGCGGCCCTCCTCCTGACGGCGCTCGCCTCCCGCGCCGGCGACCGGGTGGACCTCCTGGCCTACGACCGCCGTCTCCGTGCCCAGGTCCAGGGCCGCTCCGCGAGCGACGTCCTGCCCGCCGTAGTCGACGCCCTCGCCCCGCTCGAACCGGAGCTGGTGGAGACCGACGCCCGCGGCCTGGCCGCGACCGTGCTCTCCCGCGCTCCCCGCCGTTCCCTGATCGTCCTGCTGACGGGCCTCGACGCCGCCCCCATCGAGGAAGGCCTCCTCCCCGTCCTGCCTCAGCTCACCCAGCGCCACACGCTCGTGGTGGCCTCCGTGGCCGACCCGCACATCGCCGGCATGGCCGCGAAGCGCGGCACGGCCGAGAACGTGTACGAGGCCGCTGCGGCCGTGCAGACGCAGTCCCAGCGCGCCCGCACCGCGGACCACCTCCGACGCCACGGCGTCACGGTCGTCGACACCACTCCCGAAACCCTGGCCCCGGCCCTGGCGGACGCGTACCTCGCCTTGAAGGCGGCCGGCCGACTCTGAGGCCCACTGATCCCGGGTTCGGAACTGTGCTCGGAAAAGGACGGCGAACGCAGAAAAGCCCCGCACCAGAAGGTGCGGGGCTTTCCCACAATGATTGTTCGGCGGTGTCCTACTCTCCCACAGGGTCCCCCCTGCAGTAC